>PMTT01000655.1 GCA_003167275.1 Bryobacterales bacterium
GCTGAGGTGATCGCCTGCGCGCGGGAAGAGCACTGGCAGTTGCTGTTTTATGTCGCCGTGGGCGCGCTGGCGGCCATCTGGCCTCGCTGGCTCCTGGAGTTTTACATCGTGCCCCTGGTGCTGGCCGGTTACCTGGCCGGCCAGAGGCTGTTGTATGAGCACGTGCAGGAGGCAAACCCGGACCGGAGCGTGGAAGCGACGGAGCGCTCCACGCGTAACCACCATCTCGGGTTGGTCGGGCGGATGCTGCTGACACCCCACAACGTCGGTTACCATCGAGTCCATCATCTTCATCCGCAGGCGGCGATGGAAAACCTGCCCAAGCTGGATCAATGGCACCGGCAAAACCGACCCGGCTACGCGCGATAGGATAACAGCGATTTGCGGCGGGAGTTCGGGGATTGCGGTGACTGCCAACGTAATTCGCGGCGGAATTCGGGGTTGCGGTGACAGCCACCGAATTACGTGCGATTCGCCGCGGGAATTCGGGGATTGCGGTGACTGCCACCGTAATTCGCGGTGGGAGTTCGGGGGTTGCGGTGACAGCCACCGAATTATGTGCGATTCGCGGCGGGAATTCGGGGATTGCGGTGACTGCCACCGTAATTCGCGGGAATTCACGCTAGCATAGGACGAGTGGCAGGCACCGCCAGCATCGCACCTCCAGGTCAGCAGAGAGTCCCCGCCGCGGCGGCCGGCATTCTCGCGGCTGTTTGCGTGTCGCACCTCGTCAACGATATCCTGCAGTCGCTCATCCCCGCGGTCTATCCCATTCTCAAGGCGAGTTACCGATTGGATTTCGGCCAGATTGGGATCATTACGCTGGTTGGGCAACTGGTCGCCTCGCTCTTGCAGCCGCTGGTGGGGCTGTATACGGACCGCCGCCCGGTCTATTTCGCGCTACCGGCCGGCACGGCCTCCAGCATCGCCGGGCTTGTCCTGCTATCCCGAGCGCCGGGCTTCGGTGCGATTCTGTTCTCGGTAGGACTGATCGGCGTGGGTTCGGCCATTTTCCATCCGGAAGCCTCGCGGATCGCACGGATGGCATCCGGCGGGCGTCATGGTCTGGCGCAATCGCTCTTTGCGCTTGGCGGCACCGGCGGATCGGCGCTGGGACCGCTGCTGGCGGCTTTCATCGTGCTGCCGCAAGGTCAGCGCAGCATCGCATGGTTCTCTGCGGCAGCGCTCATCGCCATGCTGCTGCTGACGCGCGTCAGTTCCTGGTACAAGGCGCAACACGTGGCGAACAGCGCGCGGCCAAAGCCGCCGAAATCCATGCCCGCGACCTCCGGGCGCCGCGTGGGCTGGGCGATGGCGGTGCTGATGGCTCTTACGTTCTCGAAATTCTTCTACCTGGCCAGCATCACCAACTATTACACGTTCTTCCTCATCGGCAAGTTCCACATCTCGGTGGAACGCGCACAGGTACACCTGTTTGTTTTCCTGGCGGCGGCTGCCACCGGCGGGCTGATCGGCGGACCTTTGGGCGACCGCATCGGGCGCAAGTACATCATCTGGGGCTCCATCGTGGGCGTCCTGCCGTTTACGCTGGTTTTACCCTATGCCAACCTCTTTTGGACGGGCGTGTTGAGCGTGATAATTGGGTCGGTGCTCGCCTCGGCCTTCGCGGCAATTCTGGTATACGCGCAGGATTTATTGCCTGGTAAGGTAGGTACCATCTCCGGCCTGTTTTTCGGATTGGCCTTCGGCATGGGCGGGATCGGCGCGGCCGTGCTGGGCGAGTTGGCCGATCTCACCAGCATCGACTTTGTCTATCGCGTGTGCGCTTTCCTGCCGGCCATCGGGCTGCTGGCCGTATTTCTGCCCCAGATCAGCCCGGCCGAAGCCCGTGCACGTGGATAGCTCGCGCGGGTGCGCAACCATTTTGGGGATTTCGTCACCAGTCAACAACGCTCCCNNGGAGCGGTTGCCCGCTTGAACCGAGAAATCCCCAAAACGGTTACACACCCGAAACGCGCCGCCGGAGCACCGCGCCGGTCAGTTACGCTGTATCATACGGGAAGCCGTGAGTACTTCCCGCCCACTCGTGTCCTGCGTGATGGCTACGGGCCGGCGGCGTAGTTTCCTCCGCACGGCGCTCCAGTGTTTCCAGCGTCAGACTCTCGACAGCGCGGAGCTGATTGTAATTGACGATGGCGCGGTTCCAGCCGAGGATTTGTGCGCGGGATTGAACCGGGTGGTTTATGTGCGTCTCAACCAGCGTATGAACCTGGGAGAGAAGCTCAATATCGGGATCGAAAAGGCGCGGGGAGAGTTGATTCAGAAGCTGGACGACGATGACTTTTACGCGTCGAATTTCCTGGAGAAGGCGGTACGTCCATTCGTGCATGGCGGAGCGGATCGGACGAAGGCACTCGTCGTGTGGGATTGTTTCCTGGTGCTATTGATGGGTTCGCCGCCCGTCCGGTTTTCGGGGCACGGATGGAGAGCCGGTGGAACATTTTGTTTCGCCCGTGGCTTCGGCCGCGGCAAACTCTTTCGAGATGTGCCGCGGCACGTCGACTGGTATTTTCTGCACGACCACAAGCCCGAATTGATCGCAAGGTGCGCACCGGAGTCCTACATGCTGGTGCGGCACGGGAAGAACACCTGGTCGGCCAATGAAGGGGGCCAGCCGGTCGATCGAATGCTGGGGAACCTGGCCCCGTATTCCGGTTCCCTACGGTCGATTGTGGGGGATGCCCATTTCGATTTTTACAACCGGCTGCTCACGGGATCCGCGGACCTCCAGTGGTAGTTTCCGCCTCGCCGCCGTCTATTTCATCTTCGCTCCGGTGAGGCGCGCAATGGCGCCCAAAGTCGTCTGCGTGGCATTGAGACCGAGCCGGAAATCGCCCTCTGAGAAATGCGTATAAACATCGGTCGGCTGATGATGGGTCGGATCCCAGCCGCCGCCGATCTGCGAGACGCGCTCCAGTTCGCGCAAGCTGATCGAAGGGGTCAACTCCTGGAACGGGCTCGAATCGGTGTTGGTCATGTGGTTACCCACGACGGCCGGATAGTCCGTCGCATAGGTTTCATTGGCGGCCAGGAACGCCCATGCCAGCTCGGCCGCGCCCGCACTGAATTTCGATTGCGACTGGAACTCGATGTTCACGTCCGCTTCCGGCCGCTGCTGATCGCTCACGGTGCCGTCTTTCCGCGGCATCCCGTGATCGAACATCAGCATGTCGTGCTGAATCATGCCGAGCCACTTCGGCTCAGGGTAGAGTCCGGATCCGGGAGGATCTTCCTTCCCTTGCCGGTCCTTTCGTTGATCGACGTAAGCACGCGCGCCGTTCAAGCCCGACTCCTCGTTGTTCCACAGCGCGAACCGGATGGTGCGATCGGTGACGACATCCGGGCTGCTGAGCACTCGCGCCACCTCCATCACCAGCGCCGTACCGGATCCGTCGTCGTTAGCAGCTTCACCGAACCCGATGCCATCCATGTGCGCTCCAACGATGTACATCTCTTCCGGATGCGTCGCGCCGACCTTGGTACAAACGACCTCTTCTCGCGGGCCGGGTGTGGACGGCTGCAAGTCGAGTTCGCGGATCCGGGTGTCCGGCTGCAAGTCGGGATCGTTGTTGGCCGCGGTCGGACCCCGTTCGCCGCGCACCCTTCCGCCTGCCCTGCCGCCGCCTGTCTGATTTCCCCGGCCGCCTGCCCGGCCGCCGCGGCCCTGACCGCCGGTATCGCCGGCGGTATCGCCACCGGCTGCCCGGCCGCCGCGCGCAGGGGGTTGATAGTCATAATGGACTCGCTCAATGCTCGCGCACCCGTAACTCTTGAGTTGCGCTTCGATCCAATCGATAGCGGCACGGTTTCGGTCCGTCCCTTGGCGCCGGTCGCCAAACTTGGTCAAGCCGCGGATGGTCGCCTTGTAGCGTGCCAGGTCGAGCCGGCCGACGAGCGTTTTGATCGGGTCGGTTTCTGGGGCGGTCTGGGCGGTCTGGGCAGTCTGGGCGACCGCATGGCCTACCAGCAGCAGACTGGCAGAGATCGAGAGCAGTATTCCTGAGCGCATGGTACCCGCCATTGTACAAGACTCAGATGCACCATGAGGTCAGTCGGACAATCAGAAATACCCGTAGGCAAGCCAGCCGCCATCCACATAGAGCGAGTGGCCGGTAATGAAGCTGGCCTGGTCGCTCAGCAGGAATGACACGGCGTCGGCCACGTCGGCAGGTTGGGCCAACCTGCCTAGCGGGATGCGGGCCTTGATTTGAGCTTCGTTGATATTGCCTGCCGCGATGTTGCGTTCCGTCATGGGGGTGGCGACGTGGGAGGGGCCGACGGCGTTGACGCGAATTCGCTTCTCCGCCCACTCAATGGCCAGCACCTTCGTAAGCATGGCCACGCCGGCCTTGGCGGAACAATAGGCGGCGCGGCGCGGGAAGGCGGCCTCGGAATTGATGCTGGTGATGAAGACGATCGCACCGCCCGCGGCCCACATGTGTCTGGCGCACGCTTGGGCAACGTAGAACGAGCCGTTGAGTTGCACGTCCACCATGCGCGCCCAATCCGCGGGCGGCAGGGAGATGGAGTCGTGCGGTTTGCTGATGCCGGCGCAGTTCACCACTCCATCGAGTTGGCCGAATCGATCGACCGCGGCCTGGGCCGCGCACTCGCACATCTCCGGGTTGGTGATGTCGCACGCCACGCCGATGGCCTGTCCCCCTTCGGCGACGATGCCCTCAGCCTTTGCCTGAGCTTGGGCGGCGTTGAGATCGGCGATGACGACCCGCGCACCCCCTGAGGCCAGACGCGCGCTGACTTCGGCGCCAATGCCGCCGGCCCCGCCGAAGACCAGAATCACTTTGTCCGTTTTGTTGTGCATGGCTGGAAATCAGAGGGTAGCACCAGAAGGTGACGTTTTGTGGGGCTGCCCCACCAGGTATCGTCGCTCACCGGACATTCGTCAATGCCACCGCCTTTAAATCGGCAGATGGAAATGGGAAACCTAAATAAGCCCCGACCGTCGGAGCAATGCTGCGCATGTCTATCTCGCCGAGGGTGAGATCATGCCCCACCGCGGGCCCCGCCATGAAGAACGAGGCGAGCATTTCGGCATGGGACGGCGAATAGCCGTGGGTGCCTCCCGTGGCCGCGGTCACCAACGCTCCCAGGGTGTTCACTACGGAGAAGTTGGCTTGCATGTCCACCCAGAATGCCGCCTCCGGATTCCCGCCCAGCGACGCAATGGCCTTACGGTCCAGAATCCGGGCGATGCCATTCGCCGGATCGGCGGCCAGGCGGCGGAGCAGTTGCTCCACCTTGGCGCGAGTCCCTTCGTCCTGGGGATCCTTCAACAGAATGGCGGCCGAGCCACCATCCACCTTTGGAAACGCCTTCCAGTCCGTCACCAGCGGGGCTCCCCGGAAACCGCTACCCGGTCCGAGCTGGACCAATCCTTCGTCTGCGAAAGCCTTCATCAGGTTTAGACTATGGTCAATTCGCGAAAAGCCGTGATCGGAGACGACGCAAACCGCGTAGTCCGGAGAAGCCGTGCGTGCCGCGTCCTCCAATTGCCCGAGCATCTCGTCGATCTGTTCGAGCGTGTGGTTGGATTCGGGACTAAACGGGCCAGTGGCATGCTGCAGGTGGTCGAGCGCCGCCAGATGGACGGTCATCAGTTGGGGCTTCCCGTGCCGCAGGATCCAAGCCGCGTACTTTGTGCGCGCCCAGTCGCCGGGGATGGCGTCATCCAGGTCCACGTTATACGGCCCCGCCTCTTGCGCAATCTCCGCGACCAGCCCCGGCGTGCTGACCGCGCGCAGAAGTTTGAGATCATCGGCGGACTTCTGCGAACGCCAATACTCAGGCACGTTGTAGCGGATCCCCTTGGCGCCCACAGACGCCGGCCAGGAAACGCTCCCCACCGTTAGCCCGGCCTTCGCCGCAGCCTCCCAGAGGGTGGGTACGGCAATGTCTTCGCTGTACCAATACCAGCCTTCGAAGTTCTTGCCGAGCGGATCGAACGTGAGGTTGGAGTAGATTCCATGCTTCGCCGGCCAGACACCGGTCACGAGGGTCGTATGGTTCGGATACGTAACGGTGGGCAAGGCGCCGCGCACGCCCGACGCATGTGCGCCATCCCGCAGGATTCGGCGCAGGTGGGGGATCTTCAGACCATGGGCATCGGCCTGGAAAACATAATCGGGCCGGAGGCCGTCGATGGAGATGAGCAGGACCGAGCGCCCGGCCGCCAACAGCGGAGTCAACGCGAGCACGAGAAGGAAAAGAAGGCGATGCATGGCTTCATACTAACTCCTCGCCGCAAGGCCCTGAATGCACACGTGAACAAATATTTCGGAATGCTTGACCTGATATTCCGATTCATCATAATATTGGCTTGAGCCAAGAAGCTTTAGGGGGAGTTGCGTGGGGCGTTTGAGCGATTGTCTGCGGCCTGCTGCACACGTTGTCAGGCTCCCGGACGAGCAGATACGAAGGTCGTACCCCCGGTTCCGCTTTCAAATCCTCGAATCCACCTTCATTGGATACGCCACTTTCTACTTTGTTCGCAATAACTTACCGGTAGTCTCCAAGGAGATGGGACAGGCCCTGCACTACTCCAAGGGCCAGATTGGCGATCTGCTCGCGGTCACCGCCATCGCTTATGGGATCGGCAAGTTCGTCCTGGGCGCCTGGAGCGACCGCAGCAATCCCCGCTACTTCATGCCGGCCGGCCTGCTGCTGACGGCGCTGTGCAATTTTGCCTTCGGAGCGGTCAGCAATTTCTCCGCGCACGTTGCGCTGTGGACTCTCAACGGCTTGGCGCAGGGGATGGGATGGGCGCCCTGCGGCCGGTCTCTGGGCCATTGGTACAGCGCGCGGGAGCGGGGCACGGTGTTTGCCTTCTGGAACCTGGCGGTCAACGTCGGGGGCGGATTGACTGGTCTGATCGCCGCATATAGCACGGCGTGGATGGGATGGCGGTCCGCATTTTATGTTCCCGGCGTATTGGCAATCCTGTGCGCCATTTACCTGGTGGTGAGGCTGCGGGATACGCCGCAATCCGTCGGTCTGCCGCCCATCGAAGAGTACCGGAACGACTATCCCGAAGTGGGCGGGCGGGATTCCGAGGCCGAGTTGGGGACCCGCGAACTGCTGGTCGAGTACGTCCTGAAGAACCGCTATCTGTGGCTCTTCGCGGCGGCCAATTTCTTTGTGTATCTCAGCCGTTACAGCATGCTCGATTGGGGACCGACGTATCTAAAGGAGGTCAAACACGCCAGCCTGGAACAGGGAGGCTTCAGCACGGCGATCTATGAGGTCGGGGGCATGTTCAGCACTCTGTTGATGGGCTGGCTGTCCGACAAGGCCGGCGGCCGGCGCGGAATGATTACGGTGCTCTGCATGGTCCCGGTCTTCCTGGCGTTTGCCGGCATTCTTTATTCTCCACCGGGAATGCTGTGGCTGAATATGACGCTCTTCGGGATCGTCGGATTCTTCATCTACCCGCCGGTAATGCTGCTACCGGTCATGGGTCTGGATTTCACATCGAAAAAAGCGATCGGCACGGCGGCCGGGTTCATTGGTCTTTTTGGCTATCTCGGACGTACAGTCCAGGGCAAGCTTCTCGGCACGCTGGCCGAACGGTACGGGTGGAACGCTTCGTTCTATGCGATCCTCCTCTCCACGTTCCTGGGAATTGGGATCCTTGCCTGGACCTGGAAGCTGAAGCCAGGCGAGCTCGGGCGGCGGCCGCACCACGGCGTGGAATCCGCGGCGACTACCCGGGATGCCGCATGAATTCTATACGGCGAATCGCGAGATCGGGTTCGCTGTCAGTAATGGTGTGCCGATGGGGCGCATCCGGATAAAGACGCGTTGTCAACTTCTGGAGGTTTAGAAAATGCACAGTTTCCGAAAAAGCCCGCTGTTGATAGGGTGCTTGCTGATGGCCGCGCCGCTTTTCGCTCAATTCGAAAGCTCCGAGGTTCTGGGCACGGTCCACGATCCTTCCGGCCTCGCAATCGTAGGCGCAAACGTCACGCTCACCAATCTGGACACAGGTATTCACGCCAACACGAAGACCGACGAAAACGGCAACTACGACTTTTTCAACGTCAAGGTGGGCCGCTACTCGATCGTCGTCGAGCACGCCGGATTCTCGAAGTTCACGACCACGGATGTAGCCGTGAATGTGGGCGCGCGCCAGCGCGTGGACGTCGCTCTGAAGGTGGGCGCGATTACGGAATCCATCGAGGTGACCAGCGTGGCTGCCGCGCTGGAGACGGATTCGAGCGAACACGGCCAGGTGATCAGCACCGCGGCAGTCGCGGAACTGCCGCTCAACGGCCGCAATTATGCGGACCTGGCGCTCTTGTCCACGAATGCCGTCAAGTCTCCGGTGGCAGTCTCGTTTTCGGCGAGCGGCACGCCGCGGGAAGGCGCCTTCAACGTAAACGGCATGCGCAGCACGTACAATAATTTCCTGCTGGACGGCCTGGACAACAATGCCTATGGGACCAGCAACCAGGGCTACTCGGCCCAGTTGGTGCAGTTGTCGCCGGACGCGCTGGCGGAGTTCAAAGTCATCACGAGCAACTACAGCGCCGAATACGGACGGGTGGGCGGCGCGGTGGTGAGCGCGGTGATGAAATCCGGAACCAACCAGATTCACGGGTCGGCTTACGAGTACCTACGCAACACCGATCTGAATGCCACCGGCTTCCTGTTCAGTCCCGCGGTGTTCGTGAAACCAACCCTGCAGCGCAACCAGTTCGGGGCCACCATTGGCGGGCCGTTCGTCAAGAACAAGCTGTTCTTCTTTGGCGATTATGAAGGCTTCCGCCAATTGCAGCGGTATCTCAATTTCGACTCCATCCCCAGCATGACGGATCGTCAGGGCATCCTGCCCGTCGCGGTGGTCAACCCCTTGACCGGCGTGGTCTATCCCGCGAACACGCAGATCCCGGTGGCGCAGTTGAATCCGTTCGCCGCGACGGTCTTAAGCGGGCTGCCCCCGACCAATGGCCCCGGCCGCTCCAACAATGACGAAGCGCTACTGCTGATCCGCGACTATGGCGACAAATTCGACGCCAAGCTGGACGGCCAGATCACCGATCGCATGTCGGCGTTCCTGCGTTTCAGCCAGCGCAAGGACCTGCAGTATTACCAACCCGACCTCTCCGGACCGTCCGGCGGGGACGGCAACGGCTACATCCATGTGGTTGATCAGAACGCTTCGGTGGGCTACACCTGGACGGTCACGCCGACCTCGATTTTCCAAGCGCGCCTGGGTTTCTCCCATATCCTTGCGGGCAAGGTACCGCCGTATCTGGGTGGCCCGAGCATGGATTCCCTGTTCGGCGGTTTTCAGGGCCTTCCGACGACGACCAGTCTCACCGGCGGAATCAACACGCAGACCATCACCGGACTGACCGCCTTCGGCCGCCAAACCAGCAATCCGCAGTTCCAGAATCCTACGTCGTGGGATCCGGCGCTCAGCTACTCGAAGACATTGGGCAGGCACTCTCTGAAAGTGGGCTACCAGTTCCTGCAGGTCCGCACAGAGATCCTGGACACCAATCCGATTTACGGTCAAGATACGTACAGCGGGGCATTCAGCAAGCCCACCTGTGCCCAACTGGGCCAGGCTGCCGGGTGCACGGTGGCGAGCGACTCTACCAGTTATAGCCTCGCGGACTTCATGTTCGGCACTCCCAACCAAGTCAACCTGGGAAGCTATACGATCGTCAATCTACGACAATTCGTGCACTCACTGTATTTTCAGGACGACTTTCGAGTGAGCAGCAAGCTTACGCTGAACGTCGGCCTGCGGTGGGAATTCGCGTCTCCGCTCTATGAGCGCGATAACAACTACTCGAATTTCGACCCCACCACTAACTCCATGATCAAAGCCACACCGGGAAGCCTGTTTAACCGCGCCTTGGTACACCCGGATTACAAAGACTATGGGCCGCGGCTTGGCTTGGCATACAGCATCGACTCCAAGACGGTGGTCCGCGGCGGATATGGCATCAGCTACACGTTCTTCAACCGGCCGGGAAGCGCGCAGGAGGGGATTAATGCTCCTCAGGCGCTTTTCGGTGTGCTCAGCCAGTCGATCCCCGCGGGCGGACCGGTGCCGGCGACCTTCCTCACCACCATGAACAGCTTCACTACGAACATCGCCAGCCCCGCAGCCTTCAACCCGGTCAATTCCAACGTCGTCTACACGCCACCGGACAGTAAATGGCCGTACATACAGAATTGGTTCTTCTCGGTGCAGCGGCAACTCCCCAAGCAGACGGTGCTCGACCTGTCATACAACGGAAACCACAGTCTGCGCCTTCCGATCATCGCCGACTACAATCAGGCGTATCCGAACCAGCCAGGGCAAAGCCTGGGAGTCACTGCGCGCGTGCCCATACCGACTTTCGGACCGATTACGTGGCTCGACCCGGCGGGTGACAATCACTACAATGGTTTCTCCGCCCGCCTGGAGCATCGTTTCACGAAGGGTCTGTACGTCCTGAACTCGTTCACCTGGGGGAAAGCCATGGGTAACTCCGAGCAGGCGCTGGAGTATTACGCGGGTTACTACCAGGCGAATCCCCAGAACATTCGCGCCCTGGCGGCGGAGAAAGGGCCCTCCAGTTTCGACGTGAAGTTGAATAACGTCACTAGCGTGGTCTACCAGCTTCCATTCGGCAAAGGCCGCCAATACGCCACCAACATGAACTCCGTGCTCGATGCAGTCGCGGGCGGATGGGAGATCACGAGCATCAATACCGCTCACACCGGCACACCGCTCGACGTGACCTACAGTGCGTCGGGGGCCAACATTGTCAGTTCGCTTTCCAACGATTATCGCGGCCAGCCGTTCCTGCGCCCCAATGTTTCGGGCAGCGCCATCGGGCAGAGCCGCTCGGCCATGTTGAACACCTATTTCGCCGGGTACACATTCACCACCCCGCCCGCCAGCGCTCCGTACGGGAATGTCGGCCGAAATTCCTTCCGTGCTCCGAACTTCGACCAGTGGGACTTTTCAGTCGACAAGAATTTCCGGATCCGAGAAAGGGCCCGGGTGCAATTCCGGGCGGAGTTCTTCAATGTTCTGAACCACACGAACTTCGGGATACCTAACACCCAAACGACCAGTGCCGCCTTCGGCACCATTCGCACCACCTACCCGTCGAGGCAAGGCCAGTTCGCGCTGAAGTTGATATTCTAAATTCGAGTGGCGCGAAGGGCGAAAAAAAAGATCAGCCGCCGATGAACGCAGATAAACGCGGATAAACAACTGATAAGAAATAATGGTTTTATCAGCGTTCATCGGCGTTCATCAGCGGCTGAGTAGTTTCTTCAACAAGTTTCCATGAACAGACCCGATATGTATCGCCGTCTCCGCGCTCAGACAGAGCGCTGGGACATGATTGTGGTTGGTGGAGGCGCCACGGGAGTCGGCGTGGCGATCGACGCCGCTGCCCGCGGTTACGATGTGCTCCTGCTGGAGCAAAGCGATTTCGGCAAGGGAACGTCGAGCCGCAGCACGAAGCTGGTCCATGGTGGTGTGCGCTACCTCGAGCAGGGCAACGTTTCGCTGGTGATGGAGGCCCTCAAGGAGCGCGGCCTGCTGCTTCAGAATGCGCCCCACCTGGTCAGTAATTTGGGCTTCGTGGTGCCGAGTTACGATTGGTGGGAAGCGCCGTTCTACGGGATCGGGTTGAAGCTGTACAATCTGCTCGCCGGCAAGTACGGATTCGGGGCTTCTCGGATTCTATCAAGGGAAGAGACCCTGGAGCGGCTGCCCACCATCAAGACTGAAGGACTCAAGGGCGGAGTCATCTATTTCGACGGCCAATTCGACGATTCACGTCTGCTCATCAACCTGGTCGAGACCGCCTGCGAACAGGGCGCGGCCCTGATCAATTACGCCCAGGTCACAGAGCTTACTAAGGATGGCGAAGGATTCGTTGACGGCGTCAAATTCCGCGATGGTGAGACCGGGGAGGAATTCGAAGCACGAGGCAAGGTAGTCATCAACGCCACGGGCCCCTTCGCCGATGTCCTGCGACGTAGCGCCGACCCCTCGGTGGAGCCGATGATCGCTCCCAGCCAGGGCATCCACTTGGTGTTCGACCGCTCGTTCCTGGCCGGCGAGAGCGCCATCATGGTGCCGCATACCAGCGACGGGCGACTGATGTTCGCCATCCCGTGGCATGGCCACACCGTAGTAGGTACGACTGACACGCCGATTGCGGAAGCCACGATCGAGCCGGTCGCCCAGGAGCAGGAGATCGAGTTCATCCTCCACACGGCATCGTTGTATCTCGAAAAGAAGCCTGTGCGCAGCGACATCCTCAGCGTCTTCGCGGGGATTCGCCCGCTGGTGCGCTCCGGCGAGGCGGGGAATACCGCGGCGCTTTCGCGCGACCACACCATCCGCATCGAGAATTCCGGCATGGTCACGATTTGCGGGGGCAAATGGACGACCTACCGCCGCATGGCCGAAGATTGTGTCAACCAGGCGGCCACTCTCGCACGGTTGCCGGAACGGCCTTGCGTTACCGGTCATCTCAACATCCACGGCTTCCACCCGGCTGCGGACAAGTTCGGCCACTTGTGGATGTACGGGTCCGACGCCCCGCTGGTGCGGCAACTGGAGGAGAGCGAGCCTCGGTGGGCCGAGTCGCTGGACGGCGCGTTGCCGTACACGGGCGCGGAGGTCGTCTGGGCGGTGCGTCATGAAATGGCGCG
>PMTT01000504.1:0-11733 GCA_003167275.1 Bryobacterales bacterium
ATGGTGAGGCCGGCGATCATGAAGTAACGCGGCACGTTCAGCACCACGTTGACCATGGCGCTCATGAGGGAGGCCTCGCGTGGGTTCTTGGTGGAGAGTATCCGCTGCATATCGTAGTTCGGCGCCGGCCCGGCGGTGCTGAGCAGGATGCCTTTGAAGAGCATCATCATGAAGAAGGCCCCGAAAATGGCATAGCCGTCCTCCTGTATTTTGGCGTTCACCGCGGGTAGCATAGACGACCAATCCATATCGAGGCGCCACCCGAAGAAGATCCGATCCCAACCATCGGGTACGACCCGCCGCAGGGCTTCCGGTGAAACACGCATGATCGCGATGATGCCGATGGCGATGGATGCCACCGAGAGTATGCAGAACTGCAGGACCTCGGTGATGACCACACTGAACATGCCGCCCTTCACAACGTAGAAGGTGGTGATCCCCATCAGGATCAGCGCGTATTGGTTGGCGGAGAGATGCCAGGGAAGGAACTCAGTCGCGAACTTGCCGATTCCCTTGAACGCATAAGTGAGGAATCCGGTGACGCTCACTAGGGCGAACACCACTACGATGATGTGCGACAGGCGTGCGCCGCGGCCCTTGCCGAAGCGGGTGGTGATCCACTCGGCCCCGGTCATCACGTTGGAGCGCCGCAGCCAGGAAGAGAGAAACACCATCAGAAAGATTTGATTGAATACCGGCCACAGCCAGGGGATCCAGACGCTTTTCAATCCGTAGATGAATAACAGGTACACCAGCCACATGGTGCCGGCGATGTCGAACATCCCGGATGCGTTGGAAACGCCCAAGACATACCACGGCAGAGTGTTCCCCCCGAGGAAATAGGCTCTCATGTCCTTGGAGGCCCGGTGCGAAACCCAGTAGCCTACCAGGACGGAAGTTGCCAGATAAACCAAAATGATCGCGATATCGATGGCGTGTAAATGCATTTCGAACCTCGGTTTCCGGAGGGCAGCACGACAACGGCGGGTCGCGGTAGTGGCCTGGTCGGCTGACGGCAAACTACTTTGGGGACAGGAACGATTGCCTGCGGGGGCAGGATGGTTGACGTAACGTGGCTGGCGCCGAGTGGAAGGATCCTGCGTGGGTCGTCGTCGAACTGATCCGCTTCCATTCCGGCAGAGTCCGCTAGCCAGCTAACTTCGAACGCAAAAGAGCCCCGCTGCGAGTGTGGCAGCGGGGCTTGGTTAGTTTCGGACACCTCCAGTTCAGAAAGCGAACCGGAGAGCCAATTGAATCGTCCGGGCGTCGCGATAAGCGTTCGCCTGCCCGAATTGCCCGGAACTGGCGGAAAGCAGGCTACCGGGGTTATCACCGGCGAATGTGGTGTTCATACCCCAGACTTCCGGATGGTTGAACAGGTTGAAGATCTCGAACCGGAACGTCAACTTCGCCCGTTCCGGGGTGATTGCGAAGCTCTTCATGAGGGCCGCATCCACATTGCTGATTCCCGGCAGGCGGATAGAGTCGCGGCCCAGAGTGCCCCACTGGCCATCCGCCGGACGAGCGAAGGCGGCCTGATTGATCAACATGGAGCCGCTCGCTCCTGCATACGGGTTGCCGACGAGATTGGGGAACTGGCCGCCGTTGTTGCCTATGTTCAGGCCATACAGGTTTCCGTTGGAAGTAACGTTGACCGGCATCCCCGATTGGTACCGGATCACGCTGCTGATTTCCCATCCGTTGACGACCTGCTTCGCGAACCCGTTCGCGTTCTTCACCTTCGGGAGGGCGTAGATGAAGTCGAGCGAGACTACGTTCGGCTGGTCGTACCCGGCATTGGCATAGCTGCACTTGATGCAGAAGGGGTTGTTAATAGCGTCGGAGTCGTTGTCGCCGGTGTCCAGGATGTGAGACCAGGTGTAGTTGAAGTTCACGGCCAGATTGTCGGCGAAGCGCCGGTTGATGCGGAGCATCATGGCGTTATAGTGCGAGTAGCCGTTGGTTTCGATGGCGGTCAAGCCGCCCCAACCGTAGTACGGCAGAAGTGCGCTGGTGAAGTAGTTGACCGATTGCGACAGGTTGTTGTTTTGGAGATACCCGGCGGGTTGCGCATTGACCGCCCGCTGGTCCATCAAGTGGACGGAGTGGCTGCCGTTGTACGATAGCTCCAGACCGAACTTGGCGGGCAACTGGTGTTGAACACCCACGTACCAGGAGTAGATACTGGGCATCGTGTTGTTAGTGGGCCAAATCGTCATGCCGGGCGGTGTGATGGGAGACGAAGCCGTCCCCACGCCGGCGGTGCTGAAATTAGCGACGTTCTGGAAGTACACCGTTCCCGAGTAGAGATTGGGGAACTGCCCGCCCGCACCGAAGCTGAAGTTGTTCTGGCGGAGGCGTTCGTTGAAGAGGGCAATGCCGCCGCGCAGAGAAGTCTTGCCGTCGCCAAATACATCCCAAGCGATGCCAAGGCGCGGCTCGGGGAAGGACTTGCCCGGAGAGAATCCGGGGTCGGTACCGGAGCACGGGTCGCAGTTCATGCCTATCGCCTGGAGTGCCGTCAAAGGATTGGCTTCGATGAAACCAGATTGATATCCGTTCACCACGCCATTGGTCGTGTTGATGACCGGGGCACTAGCCCGGTTATATTTGCTGAGATCCACGCTGTAGAGTGTCCAGTTCCCTTCACCGCCCACGGTACCGCCGCGGACCACGGTGTAGGTGGGAGACATGTGGACGAATCGCAGACCGTAGTCAATGGTTACCCGCTTGCTGACTTTCCAGTTATCCTGGGCGTAAAAGTCAAATTCCCAGAAGCGGAAATAGGGGAAAACGGCCCCGCTGAGGTTGGTATAGCTGTTGAAGTTGCCCAACATCATGTTGGCCAACCCGTTCCCGGTGTCCAAGGGCATCGAGGAGGCGTTGCCATTGTTGAAATTGATGCTGCCCTCCATACCCCACGTTCCGGTCTGCGCCTTGTCGTCGCGATTGTAAAAGGCGCCGAACTTGAAGTTGTGGTTGCCCTTTACCCAAGAGAGGTTTTCTGTGACGGCATAGTCTTTACCCCAGTTGTGCCATCCCGGGTCGCCCAGGCCGAAGCTGATGGGTCCCGCTCCGTTAATGTCCGGAATCGAGTTGGTAATGTTGGTGGCCGGGAAGATTTGCGCGAAGTTGGCGCCCAGTGCATTGCGATCGATCGGATTGTTGCCAACTACCGACAGCGACTGCGACTGGTGGTTGTANNGCTTCGGTTTCTTTCTGATAATCGTTCACCCAACGGAAGAAACTGTTCATTTTGCTGCTGATGTTGTAGTCCACGCGCAGCATGTCCTGGTTCTTGACCAGAGTGTCGGGATTGGCGTAGTAGTACCTGACGTAGCCGGGCTGTCCCGGCGTGGCGCCGAGGCTCGTATAGTTGGGGACGCCCGTAAAGATCTTCAGAATGTTGGCGCTCAACGGTTGCATTTGCGATTGCGGAACCGTGTTGTTCGGGTACGGCGTCCCGTCTATAATGTTGCCCGATCCGTCCCACTTGACGGTCCCCGGTTGAAACACGGTGCCGTTCTTGAACTGGGGAGCATACGTCATATTGGTGGTGAGCAGCAACGGCGTGAAATTCCCGCCCAGGACCGTCGAGTTGAGGATATCGGCGTAAGCGCTGCCTGGAAGGTTGCGGCGCGTCATCTCGCGGTTGTAGAAGAAGAACAACCGCTTGTCCGCCTTCGTCGAGAGTTTCGGAATCGGAACCCAGCCGCTGAAGTTGCCGCCAAACTGGTTGTAGCGCAGTTGCGGCGACGGGCCGTTGCACTGCACGCACTTGGCGTCGAAAACGTTGTTGCGGAGATACTCGTAGGCGGTTCCGTGGAACTGGGAGGCGCCCGACTTGGTTTGTACCGCGATCACCATGCCGGAGTTGCGTCCGTACTCGGCGTTGAAGCCGCTTTGCAGCACCCGGAACTCCGCAATCGTATCGACACTGGCCTGGGTGTACTGCGACTGGTTATCGCCGACGTCGATGTTGGGCGATCCGTCCAGGTACATGTTGTTCTCCGACCCGCGTCCGCCGAGCGAATGGAACTGCGATACGTCGTTGAAGTTCACATTAAAGTCGCTCTGAGCGGAGCTGGTCATGCCTGGCACGGTGCTCATCAAAGAAGTGAAGTTGCGGCCGTTCATGGGCAACTCGGACATCTCCGTCTTGTCGACCACGTAGGCCTTGTCCATGGTGTTGGTCGTGACGACGGGGGTGACTTCCGATTCCACGGATACCACAGCCGTCACGTCGCCGACCACCAGCTTGATCTGTCCCACGTCCAGTTTGGTGTTGACATCCAGGGTGACCGTCAGTTCGGCTCTCCTGAACCCAGCCTTCTCCACCCGGATGGTGTATCTGCCTGGCTCAACGTCAATGGCCAGGAATCGGCCCGATTGATCGGTACTGGCCTGACGCGCGGTGCCGCCCTTGGCCACGTCCATGATCTTGACGGTGGCCTCCGGAACGACGCCACCGGACGCGTCTACAACAGCACCGCTGATATTCTGTGACTGCGCCCTGACTGGCTGCGCAATCAGCGCTAGCAGAAACGCTGAAAGAACAGCGACCTTCAGGCTGCTCCACACACGTCTTGCATTCATATAACCTCGTTACTTGTTTTTGACACGTGATTTGGTGGCGATGAGCGGACGCTCCCGCTGGTCTTGAAGCGGGGAAGCAACCCCGCCCTCCCCGAAAGCAAATGCGTATCTGGGGATAACAGTAATGCAAAACTACTAGGAAAGCAAGCCATTTTCGACTGCAACAGCAACATTCCCGGTGAATTTAACGTACTTTCACCTCTTAAAGTCTCTTTATGAAAAATGGGAGGCGATGAAAGGGCGTTTCTCCGAATATCAGGAGTCAAAAAGCGTGCTATCGACCACGTTGGCGGGGATGAACCACGCAGTGCGGACTTATTAGATCCAGTAAGTAAGAGAGAAGGGAAAGAGACAGCGTTGGTCGACTGCGCGCGGCAGCTTCACCGCCGCTCGAAGGATCGTTCCTCAGCGGCCGCCCATTACACGGCCATCGGGTGTCGCGGCCTCGAGCGCGGCAGCTCTTAAACTCTCGACCCGGAGGAGCGCGCGCCTGGCTTCCGCCTCGCGTCCGCAGGCTTTGAGCGCCTGCCCAAGCTGATAGTAGGCATTGCCTTCATCAGGGTTCAGTTCCACGGCCTTCTGGAGCAGTACGACGGCCTCCGCCGCGTGCCCCAGCCGAAGTTGGGCTTTCCCCAAATGGAAATAGGACGCCCAGAAGTCGGGCTTCGCCNNAAATAGTCTGCGTCCCCTTCGCCGGGGTTGTCCTTCAGCGCCTGTTCCAGTTCGCGGGCCGCCTCGTCCGTCCGGCGGAGGCTAAAGTAGACCCTTCCTAATTCAAGATGGATACCGGGAAACCCCGGATCGCGCCGGAGTACTTCTAGGAAACTCTCCAGAGCTTGGGGAAGGAGATTGGCCTCGCAGTTGGCCTTGCCGAGCAGGAACTGCGCCCGCAGCGGACCAGCCGCCTGAAACATCTGTTGGAAAATCGCATTTGCCTTTTCGGAATCCTGGCTCTTCAAATACGTAAAGCCCAGCAAAAAGAGGACGTTTTCGTCCCCAGGAGCGCTGGCGCGCAAGGCCTCGAGGTCGCGGATCGCCAGTGCCAACTGGCCGGCGTAGGCGCGGCAGACCGCCAGCAACTGCCGGGCCTGCAGATGCTGAGGATCGATTGCAACGATACGCTCAAAGAGCGGCAGCGCCCGCGAGTGGTCTTGCTTTCTGAGGTAGACCAAGCCGAGGTTCAAGAGAAGCGCCGTATCATCCGGACTCACTTTGAGAGCCTGCCGATAGACGGTTATCGCCTGATCGGCCCGGTTGGTACGGGAATAGATCACGCCGAGGTTGCTGAGGGCAGCGATATTGCGTGGCTCCAGGCGGAGAACGGATTGAAACCCGCGCTCGGCAGTCTGGTAGTCCCCGGCCGCGAGAGCCCGGACGGCCCCGTCGAACACTTCCTTCGCCGACTCGGCTCCACAGAGCAGGAAGGCGCAGAGGCATAGGAATGCAGCAGACCTCATGGAGTAATTTTACCTGAATCGGGCCTCTTTTAGCCAGTTTGAGAGGTTTAACGCGCAACCATGAGGATGGCCTCAGCAGTGTGCCATGATAAACTGACACTTTCGAAGGCTCTCCTGCGTGCCTGATGCGCATCGATTGGGCGACGTATGGTTCGGCGGTCTGGCCGGAATATCGAGGCAAGACTGCATTGACGAAAAACCTGGGTTTCTTGCTCGCGTCTTCGATCATTGCCGCCATGGCGCAAGCCCAAACCGCGGCGATCGCGATCGACTATCCGCAGGACGGATCGATCTTTCCGCCTGAGATCACCGCTCCGACGTTTCTGTTTCGCGATTCGTCCGGACATGCCGGGAGTTGGCGCATCGACATCGATTTCGGTGGGCGTGCTCCAGCCATCCACGCGGAGTCCAAGGGAGAGCCGCTGCGGATTGGAGAGATCGATCCACGATGCGTCTCACCGAACAACGAGATGCCGAAACTGACGCCGGAACAGGCTTCCGCGCATACGTGGATTCCGGATGCCGCTCTTTGGGCAGTCGTCAAGAAGCAGTCAGTTGAGGCTCCGGCGACGGTGACCGTCACTGGCGTCAGCAATGCCGGTCCGGTGTCCAGCGGGCGGGTCAGGATCCGGACGTCCAAGGATCCGGCGGGAGCGCCGATCTTCTATCGCGATGTGCCCCTGATGCCTTCGGCGACCGAGAAAGGGGTCATCAAACCGCTGGCACAGGATGCCATCCCACTGATTCAGTGGAGCATCCGAAACATCGGCGAAACCCGGAGCCGCGTGGTTCTGACAGACATGCCAACCTGCGCCAACTGCCATTCGTTCTCGCTCGATGGCAAGACCATGGGCATGGACTTGGACGGACCGCAGAATGACAAGGGACTCTATGCGCTGGCTGATGTGAAGCCGCGGATGTCGATTCGAAACGAAGACATGATCTCCTGGAATCCCTCGCAGGACAAGCAGTTCGGGCTGAACCGCGTCGGGTTCATGTCGCAGGTTTCGCCGGACGGACAGTATGTTCTGACGACGGTCTCAAGCGCCGCCAGCGCGCCGCTGAACAACTTCTACGTCGTCAATTTCACGGACTATCGCTTTCTGCAGGTGTTCTATCCTACCCGTGGGATTCTCGCCTGGTACAGCCGCGCCACCGGCCGCCGCCAACCGCTTCCGGGCGCGGACGACCCTCGCTACGTACAGACGGACGGAGTGTGGAGTCCCGATGGAAAGTACATTGTATTCGCGCGCGCCGGCGCGAAAGAGCCGTATCCGAGCGACGGGCAAAAAGCTGGCTATGCCAACGATCCGGCGGAAACTCGGATTCAGTACGACCTTTATCGTGTGGCGTTCAACGGCGGTAAGGGGAGCGTGCCAGAGCCGATCGGTGGCGCTTCGGCAAACGGGATGAGCAACACTTTCCCGAAGGTGTCGCCCGACGGCCGCTGGATCGTCTTCGTGAAATGCAAGAATGGGCAGTTGATGCGGCCCGACAGCCAGTTGTATATCGTTCCGGCGCGGGGTGGGGAGGCGAGGCGCATGCGGTGCAACACGCCGCTCATGAACTCCTGGCACAGCTTCTCTCCGAACGGACGATGGCTGGTGTTTTCCTCGAAGAGCCGCTCGCCGTACACGCAGATGTATCTCACGCACATCGACCCCGATGGCACCGATAGCCCCGCAATCCTGATCGACAACGCGACCGCGGCGAATCGCGCCGTAAACCTGCCCGAATTCGTCAACATTCCGCCCGACGGGCTCACGGCGATTGCCACGCCGGCGGTCGATATGTACAAGAAATTCGACCATGCCTTCGAACTGGGAGAGAAAGGACAATACCAGGCGGCCATTGCAGAATGGAGTGAGTTAGCCGCCTCGAACCCCGACGATGCCCGGGTCCACAATAATCTTGCCACAGCGTTGGCCCGGGCCGGCAAGTTCGCTGAGGCGATCCCGCAGTATGAAAAGGCGCTGGAGCTCAACCCGCAGTTTCACGCCATTCATCACAGCCTCGGCCAGGCGCTGACCTCGGTTGGGCGGCCGGACGAAGCGATCGTGCAGTTTGAGAAGGCCTTGGAAGCTTATCCCGAGTCAGCCGACCTGCACAATGATCTCGGGCGAGCGCTGGCGATGAAGGAGCGGCTCGACGATGCGATGGCGGAGTTTCAGAAGGCGGCGGAGACCGATCCGCGGTCGGCCGAGGCGCGCAACAATATCGGTCGCGTACTGGCGTCGAAAGGCCGCTTGGAGGACGCAATTCCCTATTTTCAGAAGGCGGTCGAGATCGATCCGGACTTTGCGGAGGCGCAGCAGTTTCTCGGGGCGGCGCTCTACTACGCGCGGGGACAAGTGCGGGAGGCGGTGGCCCATTGGCGGGCGGTCTTGCGTGTGCAACCTGATTTTCTGCTCGCTCTGAACGAGGTCGCGCACGTGCTGGCGGCGTGTCCCGAGGCTTCGATGCGCAACGGTCCCGAGGCGGTCACACTCGCCGAGCGGGCGGTGGAATTGTCCGGTGGGCGCGAGGCGATATATCTCGACACACTGGCGGCCGCCTACGCAGAGGCTGGCCGGTTTGCCGATGCCATCGAGACGGCCCGGCGGGGCTTGGGGATTGCCACGCGTCAGGACCAGTCTCAACTGCGAGACGGCTTGGCCGCGAGATTGCGTCTGTACGAGGCGGGGAAGCCCTATCGGGATGCTCCGAGGCAGTAGGATTACGCCAGAATAAGGGCTCCTGGCCCGTCGCGGCGGGCAGAGATCGGTATGAAAACGGGTGCTGGCATTGCCCTGGTGGGGCGGACNNCGGACCAGGGGGTCCGCCCACCAGGGCTGTTTTCAAGGGTGTCCGCGCCAGGGGTTACAATGGGCGCAAACATGAAGTTTCTCAGTCGATACCTCTGGCTGTTGGCGGCCCTGCCATTGGCTTTCTGGGCCGTTCTCTCCGGCCAGAATCCCCCGTCTCCCATCCACTTCACCTACAAGCCCATCGACTTCAAGTTGGATAGTTCGGAGACGCCGCAGCGTCATGCGCCCGAAACCATGGCCGGCGGAGTAGCCGTGTTCGACTATAACAATGACGGCTACCTTGATATCTATTTCACCAACGGAGCCGACATCGCGACTCTAAAAAAGAGCTCGCCAAAGTACTCCAATCGACTCTTCGAGAACGATGGCCACGGTAACTTCAAAGATGTTACCGAGAAGGCCGGATTGGCGGGCGCGGGCTTCGATAATGGCGTTGCCATCGGAGACTATGACAACGACGGGTACAAGGACATCTTTGTCGGCGGCGTTCATGGGAACAAGCTATACCACAACAACGGCAACGGCACGTTCACCGATGTCACGGCGAAAGCCGGGCTCAATCAGCCGGACAAGCAGTACGGACCCCTATGGTCGGTCGGCGGGGCGTGGGTGGACGTGAATAACGACGGCCTCCTGGACCTCCTTGTGATTAACTACCTCTCCTGGGAGATCAACACCGAACCCCCTTGCGAGGCCGCTCCCGGGAAGCGCGACTTCTGTCATCCGAAATTCTATAAAGGTACGCCGAATCAGTTGTACCTCAATCAGGGCAACGGATCCTTCAAAGACATCTCGGCGGAGAGTGGAATCCGCGCTCATCCCGGCAAGGGAATGGGAATAGGGCTCGCGGACTTCGACTTAGACGGTTGGATGGACTTCTTCGTCGCCAACGATAGAGTATACAATTCGTTCTTTCACAACAAAGGCAACGGTAAGTTCGAGGAGATTTCGTTCGACGCCGGCGTGGCGCTGACCGAGGACGGCCAGTTTATCTCGGGCATGGGGGTGGACGCTCGGGACCTGGACAACGACGGGCTGCCCGATATCGTCTTTGTGGCGCTTGACACTGAGACTTTCCCGGTGTTCCGGAACCTCGGGAAAAGCGCCTTCGCCGACATCACGGTGAAGAGCGGCATGGCTCGCCTCTCCGTACAAATGGACGGCTACTCACCCACGATTGCCGATTTCGACAACGACGGATGGAAGGACATCTTCGTCGCGCGTGGCCACGTTCAAGGCCTTGGATTTACATCGGCCGTGCCGGTGGAGCAGCCCAACACGGTTTTCCGTAACCTGGGCGCCGCCAGGTTTGAGGCGTTAACCGCCGAAGCCGGCTTGACGGCCCAGGCCCCCAGCCGCCATCGGGGCTCGGCAGTGGGAGACCTGAATGGCGACGGGCGGCTGGACGTAGTGGTCACGGCTCTCAGCGCGCCTGCCGAAATTTGGCTCAACGACGGCCCGGGCGGCAATCACTGGATCGAATTCGCACTGGAAGGCTCGAAAAGCAACCGCGACGGGATCGGGGCAAGGATCAACGTGGTGGCAGGCGGATTCACGCAGTACAATCACGTATCTTTCGCCGGCGGATACGCCTCTTCGAGCGCTGGTCCCACGCACTTCGGTTTGGGCGCGAGCAAAACCGTGGACTTGGTGGAAATCCGCTGGCCCTCAGGAATCACACAGGAACTCAGGAACGTTGCCGCCGACCGCATCGTCAAGGTCAAGGAGCCGCTGAAGTAAGCGCCACTATGTTAACTTCTTCTTCGGCACGCCGGCCCGGTGGCAGTCCTGACACTTCACCCAATGGACATTGTGCTTGCTCCTGGTTGAGGCGAATGTAGTGTCCATCTTCTCCACGTCCAGGCCACAGTTCGACATCTTGGGATGGCAGTTGGCGCATGAGGCCCGGGTTTGTTCTCCGTGCTGCGCGTGGCATGCCAGGCAACTGATGCCTTCGTGCACCCCCAGGCCCGTGCGGTCGTCGCCCGACCCCACCTGCATGGTGGCCAAAGGCGCATGGCACTGATAGCATAGCGCCTGGCGCCGGTCCGGGCTCGTCTTCACGGCGCGAGTGCCTTCGAGCATCGCCGGCATCGGCAAATCCGCCACCGGAATGTACTGCTGTGCCCGGCGATCGAACAGTGCCAGAGACGGCCGCGTGACCTCCTGCGAAGGGCCTGGGACACTGCCTTCCAAGCTGATTTTCTTCAACGGCGGACCTTCGCGATGCATCTCGTGGCACGTGAGGCACGGCATGGCAGGCATGGCGGCGAGTTCCGTCCGGGTGAGGCGCCACGGGCCGGTCCGGTTGACAGGAGCTACCAGCGCTCCGATGCCGCCTTCGAAGTGCATACCATGGCACCGCAGGCAATCGTCGATCAGCATGTTCTTCGTGTTGTGCGGCTTGTCCAGAAAAATGCGCGCGTAGGTGGCGCCGTGGGGGCCGGTTTGCCACGCGGCATGTTCCTGGCGATGGCAGTCCTTGCACTGTTCCACCATGGTCTGAACATACCGGTTCCCGAAACCGAGCCGTTCCGGCGGATCCCCTCGCAGGTGCGAGTACACCCGCGTCGCGTTATTCCAGTGAAACGCTGCGTCCATGGTGAGGGCCCCGCCGTGACACTTCTCGCAGGCGATTCCACGATGGCTCGAAGTATGCCACTGGTCGTAGAGGGTTTGCATTTCGTGGCACCTGGTGCAGCCCTTGCCGCCACCCGACTCGTAGTAGAGGCTGGCTCCCGGAACCAGGAGGAGCGTCGCCACAACCAGCAGAGCGGAAATCGCAAGCGCTCTTTTCACGAAGCCACCCTCGTGCCCTTCCACGCCTTCAGCAGGTGATGTGATGCGCGATAGGCGTTCGCCAAAATCGTCAG
>PMTT01000504.1:11751-19119 GCA_003167275.1 Bryobacterales bacterium
GCCTGGTGTTGCCCGCCGCTCAACGAATTGCCGGGCACCTGCTTCCAGCTCTCCACCGCCCCGGCTTCCTTCAACCACGCCTCCGCCTTGCCGCTCAGGAACCTCGCGATTTCCAGTGTGTGGGGGTGCTTATATCCGGAGAGCCGGGCCACGGGGATTCCCCAGTAGTCCTTCACCTTGGGGTCCACTTGTACGCGCGCATCGAAGACCGGCATCTCCTGCACGGGGCCCTTGATCGAAATGGTCCGCTTGAACGCACTACGCACGTATTGCTTGTGTCCCTGGCCCCACCGCGGCGCCCATGGCGGGACCATGCCCATAAACTGGTAGGGTAGCCGGATAAACTCGTTGGCCAGCATGCCTCCGCCGGCCAGTCCCGGATTGCCATGGTTGAAATCGCAAATGGCGATCGAAGCGCCAGGCCCAAGGTCGTCGTACACATCGCGGTCGAACACGCCCGCGCCAGACACGTAGGAGTGGCCTTGCAAATTCCGGCCCACCCAGTCATAGCGGTTTCCCAGCCCGTTGGGAAACCGCTTGTGCCTGGTATTCAACAGGAGGCGCGCCGATTCGATGGCGCCAGCCGACACGATCACCAGATCGGCGGGCTGTTGCTGAAGGCGGTTGTGGGAGTCGAAATAGGCTACGCCGGTAGCGCGACCGATCCCATCGAGCAGCACCTCCCGGACGACGCACCCGGTCCGGAGCTCGCAATTGCCGGTAGCCAGGGCCGTGGGAATCACGGTGTTGTGGGTCCCGGTGCGCGCGTCTACTTCGCACGCGAAGCCCACGCACCAGCGGCACCGCATGCACTGGCGACGTCCGTTATAGGGAACCGAGTTACGCAGCATCGGAATGTCGAACGGGTGCAGCCCCAGGCGTTTGGCGGCTGGGTGCAGCACCTGGTACTCCTGGTTGGGCGGCAGCGGCGGCATAGGCAGGGGTTTACGGCGGGGCGCTGCGAAGATGTTGTTCGAGGTGTCACCAGACACGCCCATCTCCCATTCGGCCTTCTCGTACCAGGGTTCCAGATCCGCATATGAGATGGGCCAATCTTCGAGCGTGCTACCCGCCACGGCGCCATAGGTGGAGCGCATGCGGAAATCCTGTTCCATGAAACGCCAGGCCATGGCACCGTAGCTGAAGGTTCCGCCGCCCACGCAGGCCGCGTTGTTGCTGTAGGCGCCTTCGCTCGGGCTGACCAGGTGTTCGCCCCTCTCGTCCACCATCACACGGGGATTGCGATCGTCGTCCGGGCCGAATCCGTTGCCCAGCACGGTAGTGCGTTGATTGCGCAAGTCGTCCTTGCGGCAATCGGCAGCGGAGTACCACTGGCCGCGTTCCAAGATCACGACGCTGAGTCCCGCCGTGGAAAGTTCCTTCGCGACGACCCCGCCGCCCGCGCCGGCGCCGACCACCACGGCGTTTACCTGTTTGAGTGCCATCTTTCACCTCGGCGTTGCTTGGTACGTCGCTTCATAAAGTTCGGCAACGTATTCCGGCCGGACCGCTCCCTCACGGTCGCGGCTCGGATAAACCACGCGCTCAGCCGTCGTACCGCTGCCGTCCGCGGATCTGCGGATAGGGCAGGCCGAGCATTTTCCAACTCGCCCTGTTGCGGTTCCCGCCGTGCCGGGGGTCGCCATAGAAACCCTGCTGGGTGTGGGCGAGAATCAACTGAAAGAAGGGCTTGGCGTTCTGCTCCACGTCATCGAGGACGTCCGCCTGCTGCCCCGAGTCCAAGTCCGCGAAGCTCTTGCCGAAGCGCTTGCGGGCGGTAGCGTCCACCATCGCGATGCCTTGCCGGTAGGCTCGCTGGTGCTTCTTAAGAGCTTTCGTCAACTGGATGTCGATGTAGTCGACCACGCCGGCCTGGCGGGCGCCGGGATCGCGGTCCTCCGGGATGAGGCACTCACAGACGGCATCCACGGTTCGGCCTTCCTCATTGGTGAAGAAGCGCCAGTTCGGGCCGTGCGGGCCGCTTCTGCAGGAGACGGCCGCGGCCACTCCCGCGCTCAGGAACGTCCGCCGCTTCCATTGGCCGGGCGGCACTCAGTCCTCTCCCCCGAACACCCGCCGCCACAGACTCGCTCGCCTGGCAGCGCGGATCTTAGCGAAATCGAATATGGCAGTGTTGATGGGAGTGCCGACCACCTCGATCCTCTTCAGGTCGCGCGTCCCGATTCCGACGTCCTCAGCCAGCTTCAAAGTGCTGTCGCAGTCCTCGAAGGGCGCCGAGCCCCGGTCTCCCATGGGATTGAAGTTCATCAAGGCCAGGGAGACCGCGTCGGTGCAGACGGGGTTCATGCCGGCGACGATCACGCCCGGGTTGCAGGGGGTGCCTCCCCGGACCCACGGCCCTTCGCCGGCTGTCATGGACTTGATGCCTTCGACGATGGACAGGTGGATAGGCCTGGCGGATACCAGGTCCACCACGATCCGCGGCACCCGCCAGGTTTCCGCACGAGGCAAATTCCGGTCCTTCTCCTGGGGCGCACTCTTGGGAGGCTGCCTCCGGCCAAAGTGGAAGGGGTCCCGGCCGCCGCTCGGGCGAAGGGATGGCTCATCGACACCGGCATCGCTGCCATAGACGGTGACCGGCGCGATTCCGAAGCAGTTCTTCAGAGCGCCGGTATAGCCGGCGGTCGCATGTTCCTTCATTTTGGCGATACTGACGAAGACGTCGCACTCTTCATAGGAGTGGTTCAGATCGAAGCCCGGAAAGATATACCCACCGGCGGGAACCATCAGGCGCGAATACTTCTTCCCCTTGCCGAGATAGTTGGTGTTTTCGAACTCGACGTTCGGTCCGGCGCCCAGAATGTCGCGCGGCTCCAGGTTCGCCTGGAAGAGGAACTCCTCGATTGGCTCCGTGGTGGCCCAGGGACTCTCCAGCAGGCGGATGCGGGTTGCCCTGGCCTTGGCTATGAGGCTCACCGCAGCGCCGATCACGGCCGGGTGCGTGAAATGCGTGTCGGACGCTGGAAGGTTTCCCAGGCGCTGGTTCGGTGAGCCGGTCAAGTTGAACTTGATGGCCACGGTTTTCCCCTTGACCAGTTTGCCGATGCCGCCGATTTGGTCGAACATCCTGGCGATCACGGACAGCACTTCCTTGGGGTCATAGGTCTGGCACCTGGCTACCGACACCGGGCTCGCAGGCGCGGGCGTGGCAGTTGCAGGAGTGAATGCCGCTCCGGCCAGATACGCGCCGCCCAGCACCGAAGCGGATTTCAGCCATTCCCTGCGGGTACAATTCGAATGCATTGTTATTGAACCTCCAACTCCGCGGCAGCATATTGGGCTACCGCCGGCAAATGCAGTTCCACTGCGTCTCTTTGGGGGACCATGTCGATGCTGGAAGCCTTGCCATCCAGCGTCCACAACTTTCCCGATTTGTAGTTCCCGGCTACGCGCACGCCCGATCCATCGGGGCCGATGTCGGCATAGAAGAGAATGTGCACAAGCGCCCGCTTGCGGCCGGGCGCCATGGTGAAATAGGAGCCCACCGACCCGCCGTTCCAGAACCGAAGCAGGTCATACCGGTGGCTGATGATCAGCACGGATTCCTGCGCGATCACCCACGGATCGTCGAACTCGGATTTCGCGAATGCGATGCGGCCTTTGCCGAGGGTGCGCCAGATGTAGCGCTCATTATCCTGAGTACCGGCACGCATGCCGGGCGCGAGCCCCCACTTGGGGTGCGTAATCAGCAGTCCGCCCGCCTGTACAAACGCCAGGATGCCGCTCTTCACGGCCGGACCCGGAGCAGTCGCATCGGCATAGATGACGCCCTGGAGGCCGGCGAACGATGCCGCCGAGAGCTGGTTCTTCAAGAGGATGCGGTACTGCTGGTTGGTTCTGGCGACCAGGTTCAGTAACTCGCAGCCCATGTATTCGTTTTCGCCGGCGAAGTCGGAAACGATGCCTACCACGGCTTCCGGCGCATAGGCGGCAAAGGCTTTTCGATCGTCGAAGAACCGGGCTGCAGCGGTTAACTTCTTCCAGGAACCTACTGCGGCCGCTTTGCCCAGCAGCACGTCCGATGCGAACTGCTCGTCCAGCGAAATGATCCAGCGGCCACCGTAGGCCGCCGAGTCGGCCAAGGCAAGGATATGGGAATCCGCGGAGACCAGTCCTTTTGGCCTGGCATCCACCCACACACGGGCGCCTGGATGACGGGCCGATTCGAGCCGCACGTTCCAACCGTTGGAGTCCACCCAGGGGTTCCCGGTAGGGCCGGCGCTGGTTTTCGCCTCAAGGGCCTGCACACCAGGCCATTGCCCTTTCGTGATGAAAACCCCGGCCGGAGGTGTTGCCGGATCGGCGATGGTCAGCCCTTTTTGCCGGGCCTGCGCGACGACAGACTCGGGCAAGGCACCCGGATCGGCCACCAGGCAGTTGATCGGGGAGTCGTTCAACAAAGAAAGGGCGGAAGCGTTTTTCCAGCAGCCCGGCCATCGCAGAGGGGTCAGTTCAGCGCTCATAGCGTCTTAGATTGCATGCTCTTGCCTCGGGGCGCCCGGCAGACGCCACCAAGCCAGCTATCATTACTATATATTAAGCTGTCTTTATCCGTTTTACGAAGAGAAGGCCCTGAATGTTCCTCGCGGCTGTTTGAATTCTCGACCGACACCGTGGGAAGCGCCCTTGAAAACACACCTGGATCTGGACCCTGTGGGGCGGGTCCCGGGGCGGGCCCCGTGGTCTGCGGGTGGGTAACCGTCTGCAACGGGTCGGGCGTTTTCGTCCATGTGGCGCCAGGGGACTTCACGGGAGGGATCGGCCGGTCGGCCGATCAGGTAGGGCCTGGCTGATGTGAGCTCACTACCAGGTTCTCTAGTTCTGGTAAGATTCTGGTGTGCCAGAACAGCAAGAGTCGTCTGCCCGAATGGAGGCTGCTGCTGCCGCGCAGCCCATTTTCCGCGCCATGAAGGAAGACAGGGACGGTTACCCTACCACAGGCTCTTCAAGCCGCACATTAGGCGTGCGAATTGACCTTCCGAGTCGCGATATTTTTGTTGAGCCGGACGGAACCGTGTCTCCGGGGACCGGCGGAATGTCCGTGGCGCTCGATGCCGCGCAGAATTTGCCAAAGCATCGTCTTCCGAAATCACTTGGAGGCGAAGGCCGTGATCCGGTGTTCAAGATGTCGTCCGCAGCGCTGCCTGCGAGCCTGTTGGTCCGCACTGACCGATACCCTCATGCCCTCGTAGAGCCCGCGACCGTCTGTCTGTTCGATCACTATGAGAAGAACCTTTGGGGAACTCGAGTCTCGTGGAGCATCGCGCATGACTGAGGCAGCCGACATGACGAGGGAATTCGTGCGCTACCGGCGGTTGGAGCGCTATCTCTGGCTGATTCGTTGGCGAAATGCGGGAGAAGAATCCGTCGAGGAAGATGACCTTCTCGATGAAATGGACAGGACGTGGATGCAACTCTCGGATCGAGAACAAGCCATCCTGCGAGCGGAGGGGCCGCGCTGTTGGCCCATGGACTCTTCGGCGCTGCCGCCGCAATTCGCAGATGCCCGGTGGATAGCCGAGTCGCAACCTTGGGCCTATGAGGGCTTCGACTCTGCGCAGGGGACGATCCTTTCCGTGGGACCATCCTGAAGTGGAACCGCAATTTGACCGTCTAGCAGCGGAGTTGACCGAATGGTTCGATAGCGTCTTCGAACTGACGCAAAAGAGCCTTTTTGGCATCGCACCCGAGGGGCCGCATCGGGACGCGGTCGTGGTCGATTCTATGATCCGGCATGGCCGAATCATTTATCGCGCGGCATTGGACAGAGAGGGTAAGCTCTATTCAGCGCTCTGTTTCTTTCTCGTGGCCGCCTGCCGGCACCTAGGGGCGCGGTTGGCCGCCGGCCATTGGCGAGCGGCATTGAACAACTTGTGCCAGTCACAGCAACTTCCCGGACTTGAGACGTTCGGCCTACCTGTGGGTGACCCCGCCCACCAATTCAAGGCGGAACTCGACGATGCTATTGAACAGGCCGGCTTCATCGATCGCGTCAGCCTTCTCAATAAGGAGGATCGCAAGGTCGCGGTCGGTCTCGCAATCAATTGGGCGATTCGGCTCTTGCTCGCGTGCGCCGCGGACTATCCGAATCCCGTCGAGTCACCGGGACATAAAGACTTCTCATGGCTCGCGACTCGAGTTCAGTCGGCCATTGCGGCGTGTCATTAGAGGGTACTCGGCAATCCTGCCGCGGGAATCCGAGAGATTTCTTAATTCCCTTGAACTCCAGGGATTTAGCATGTAGGGTGTCTGGTCCTTGATAAACTAGTTGGGCTCCCCACGCCTATCGAACCGTCCGCTGGCCGCCAGCTCTTCCCTCAAACGTCCCCGATTCGGCCCAGCCTTTTCAGCGGCTGCCGCTATCGTGCGAATTGCCTCTTCCGGCGCGGTCCCCGCGGGCAAGCGGAAGATCCACGGGACGTTTGCGGCGGTGAGGCTGGTGTCGGCAGAGAGTGCAACTACCGGAATGAAGATCTTGGCGGCGAGTTGCTCCGCCAGGTGGCTGGCCTCGCGGCCCACGGCCAGGATGCCGATCGCATTCCCACGATAGAGCAGGTCCACCAACTCTGTGGACGCCTGGCCCCAGGGCTTGCCGGCATCCACGGGCGCCACTTCATAACGACCGCCGAAAGGCGCGAGCGCGGCACGCATCTCGGGAGCGGATGCCATCTCCGCCGCCGCCGGACCGAACACCACCAGGCGCATCGGGCCGCTTGCGGCATCCGCGACCGGCGGGCCGGCATAGGCCACGCCGCCTTCGCCCACCTGTGCGTAAGCCTTCTCCATCCCATAGCGCCGGTAGCGGATTCCGCCATCGTGTACGGTAGCCAGGTACAGCGGGACCACGTTCTTGGAATTGGGATCGAAGACCATCGCGCCGGTCACGCCCTTGTATCCCTCCAGGCCCGCCAGCGCGTCGCGGATCTTGCCGCGATTCAATCCCGCGCGGCAGATCGCGTCGAGCAGGATGTTCATGGTGTCGAAAGCCAGGGACGCAAATACTTCCGGCTGCCGGTCGAACCGCTTGGCGAAACGCGAGCGGAAGTTCGTCCAAGCCGGATCGTCGCGCGTCGGGTCGAAGGGAAATACCGCTTCCATTCCCTCGGCGGCAGCCCCGGCGGTCGACAGTAGTGTCTCTCCGATCGTGCGGAAACTGCCGAACACCCGCTGCTTCATTCCCAATTCGCGCATCTGCTGCAGGATGGCGGCGGTCGGCGCCTGATCTCCCCAAATCACGATGGCCTGGGCATCCGAATCCGCGATGATCCCCAGGGAGCGGCGAAAATCCGTGGCGCCCGGAAGATACTTTTGTTCGATGGCGACCGGATGGCCCAGGCGCTGTGCCGC
>PMTT01000024.1:0-167 GCA_003167275.1 Bryobacterales bacterium
GGTGAGATCCTCAACGCCGACATCCAGTTCTATCACAACGTGATGGTTCTGGCCCGCGACTGGTATTTCACGCAGGTAGGTCCGCTCGACCCGCGCGCTCAGAAACTCCCGCTGCCGGACGATCTGATGGGCCGTCTGCTCGAATACGTGGTGGCCCACGAGGTTGG
>PMTT01000024.1:336-3954 GCA_003167275.1 Bryobacterales bacterium
GGCGATGAGACCGAGGCCGTGGGCGATGCCGATGCCGTGAAGGCCACCGCGCTGGGTGTGAAGAACCTGCAGCGCGTCGCCAAGATGCTCATGACCGCCACAGCCTGGAAAGAGGGCGAAACCTACGACGAGCTTTCCGAACTCTATGGCCGCGTGATCAGCCAGTGGCAGACCGAGATGAACCACGTGACGCAGATCGTCGGCGGGTTCAATAGCCAGGAAAAGGTGGTCGGGCAGGAAGGCCGCATCTTCAGCCTGGTGCCTAAGGAGCGCCAGGAAGAGGCTGTGAAGTTCCTAAATGAGAACGCCTTCACGACCCCGCTCTGGATGGTGGACGAGGAGATCCTGCGGCGCATCGAGGCCGTGGGCGTGCTCGACCGCATTCACAACGCGCAACAGAGCGTCCTGACCAGCCTGTTGAACAGCGCGCGTTTTTCGCGCCTGGTGGAACAGGAGACTCTGGATGGCAACCGGGCCTACGCTCCCACGGAGTTCCTGGCTTCCGTTCGAAAGGGAGTCTGGAAGGAGCTGGATGCTCCGCAGGTCAAGATCGACGCCTATCGGCGCGGNNGGACGTGGCGGACGCGGCGGCGGCGGCGCCAGTGGCGATGAGATGCCCATGTACCGCTCCGAGCTCCATGCCCTGAGCGCCGCGATCACCGCCGCGCTGGCGAAGTCGACGGACCATGAGACGCGGGCGCACCTGGAAGCCTCCCGGGACGAGATCACCAAGATTCTCGATCCGAAGTTCCTTCCGCCGGCTCCCACCGCTGCCCCCGCTGCTGGAGGACGCGGCGGCGAGTAGCACGTTATTGGTGGGGCAGCCAGGATTGGCTGCCCCACAAAGACCCACGCCCGTCTCCCCTACTTCACCACCGGCAGTACGATCGCACTCGCTTGCCGCGGCCCGCGATAGATCCGCTGAGTGGCCTTCACGTAGTCCTCCGCATGCGCCTCGAAGATATTCGGCATGAACTTCTGCGGATTGCGATCGTACACCGGGAACCACGTGCTCTGCACCTGCACCATGATCCGATGCCCCTTCAGAAACGCGTGCGCGTTGCCGTGCAAGTCGATCCCGTACTGAACCACTGCGCCCGCCGGCACTGCCTCGGGCTTCTCGAACCCGTTCCGAAACCGCGCCCGCAGAATCTCATCCGCGATGATGAGCTGAAAGCCGCCCATCTTCGTCTTGGTCTCCGTGTCGTCCGGCGCATCTTCTGGATACACATCGATCAGCTTCACCGCCCAATCGCTGTCGGTGCCCGAGGTGGAGGCGAAGAGGTCGGCGGCGATGTTGCCGGCCACCCGCACATCCGCCGTCAGGGGTTCGGTCTGCCAGGAAAGTACGTCGGGGCGGTGGTCCACGAACCGCTGGTCCTGCACCAGCCACACCTTCCACTCCGGGCCCGGGTAGGTCGGGGGCACCGGCCGCGGACGGTACGGCACGGGGTTCGCCGGATCGCTGACATACTCGTCGAACCCTCCATCGGCGCCGGGCGCGTCGAACGACAGGCGGCGCCCGTCGCGGAAATACAGCCGCCGCATCTCCACGCCGCTCCGCGGAGGCCAGGCATCGTATTGCCGCCACTGGTTGGCGCCGGTCTCGAAGGTGGTCGCCTCCGCGAGATGCGGGTCGGCCTGCCCGCGCAGCCAGTAGTCGAACCACGGCTGGAAGATGTGCTCGCGGTAATACTGCGAGGTGTCCGAACCGAAGTCGATAGCGCCCAGCCGCCGACCGTTCCCATTCCACTGCCCGTGGTTCCACGGCCCCGCAACGAAGTAGTTGCGATGCTCCCCGTCGTGCGGCTCCAGCTTTTCGTAGATCCTCTGCGGTCCGTAGAAGTCCTCCTGGTCCCACCAGCCCGCCACATGGACGATGGGGATCTTCACCGCGTTCAGATAGGGAGCGAAGGCCAGCCGCTGCCAGAACTGGTCGTAGTTCGGATGATGGGTGAAGTCCTCCCACGTCGGGAGCTTCCCGTGAAAGTACTTCTCATCGGCGTTGGAGAGCGGGCCGAGGCCCAGGTACCAGTCGTAGGTGTCGCCGCGATCGAACTGGAAGCGGTAGTTCTCGGTGGAACTGGTCTCGAGCATCGCCGAATACTCGAAGCCGTAACTCAACCGGAAGGCGCCGTTGTGATGGAAGTCGTCTCCCAGAAACTGATCCGCCGGGGATGCCTGCTCGATGGCCGCCTTCAGAGCCGGATGCGGATCGAGAGCCGCCATCACCGCCGTCCATCCGTCGTAGGATGTCCCCGCGATCCCCGCTCGCCCATTGTTGTTGGGCACGTTCTTGATCAGCCAATCCACCGTGTCCCAGGCGTCGGTAGTCTCGTCGACGCCTTTGGGATCAGACGGGTCATGCGGCGGCCGCCCCATCACGAACTTGCCTTCCGACTTGAAGCGTCCCCGGATGTTCTGCGTTACCACGTAATAGTTCTCGTATCGGGCCCGCTGGGCCGCCGGCATGCCGCGCCCGGTCGATTCTTGCGACGGCACCCCGTAGGGCGTGCGGTCGATGAGAAAGGGGAGCGCCACTTTAGAGTTCTTCGGCGAGAGGATCACCGTTTGCAGACGCGCGCCGTCACGCATGGGGATCATCACTTCCTGGAAATTAACGGCGATGCGCGCCTCGGGGGTTTGCGCGACCAGCAGGAGCGCCCCCACAAGCCCGGCATAGATGACGATTCGTTTCATTTGGCTGCCCATCATATCAGTTGTGACTGGTGACACGGGCATTCTTGCCTGTGTTGGTTTTTGTGTTGGCTTTCCGAAGGACTCCGGACGAAGAAATTCGCCGCCATCGAAGCCACGTTCGGTGGGACAAGCGCTTCCGCCTGTCTCGCCCGCTTGCAGCCCGTCATCATCGCCGCCAGCCAGCAGCGCCCATCAAATCCGCTCGAAAAGCACCACCATCGAAATCGTAAGCGCCAAAAAAATTACGATCACACTGAAAAGCGTTCCCGCCGGAGGACGCGCCGACAGCAGTGCCTCCCGATTCTTCCACCCCAGGAGCGCACCAGGGATCAGCACCAGCGCCAGCGGTACCGAGGTAACCGTCACTCCGAAAGTCGCAAGGTTGTAGCCCAGGTGAACCGCCGCTTCGTCAGGCTGGCGCGGGTTGACGGAAACCTCGTGCAGGGAGCCGGCCGCATACTCTCTGTGGGCCGTCCACGCCTCGTGGAGTGATGAGGTGTAGTTCTCGATCCTCAGCTTACCGTCGTGCGACCCACCCTGCCAGGGATACCGGACCACAACGCGCGTCCAGCCTCCCATTACGCCGCCGCGGCTGCCCGCTATCGTGACCACGTCGCTCGTGACCACACGAGCCTGAACCATCGTCCAGGAGTGGATCGCCACGATGCCGTGTACGGTATTGTAAGCCGCGCTGAAGAAATGGAGCAGTCCCACCACGCCGATGATCGCAAGTAAGATCGGAAAGCGTGGCCGGAACTCCTCTGGGGTGGCTTGTCTCACTTATAGGCATTATGCGCACACCTCTCGGTGGGGCGGACCCCCTGGTCCGCGGCCGACGCCCCCGTCGGCCTGTTCGCATCGCGCAGGATTTTGATTCCAGGGGGACGGCGTCCCGTAGCCCCACCATGCTGGTACGCG
>PMTT01000346.1 GCA_003167275.1 Bryobacterales bacterium
GCTGCCTGTCGGCCGATTCGGAGGCCTGCCGCGCTAACGCCCATAAGGCGGCCTCACAAGCTCAAGGGAGGTGCAGACGGTTCCGCCTGCGCCTCCCGGAGCATCTCACTTCAGCCTCGCGCATTCCGCCTTGGCCTGCTTGAGGATCGGGACGTCGGGGTCGGCGCCTTTCCAGAGGGTGAGGAAATCCTGGTAGGCAGTCTTTGCCTTGTCCGTGTCTCCCGCCAAAACAAGCGCTCTGGCGAGCTGCAAGCGCGCCACTAATCCCACGGGATCGCTGAAAACAATACCGGGATGGTCGACAATTTTCTGGAATTCCGCGGCGGCTTCCGCGCCCTGGTGTGCGGCCCTGTAGGCTTCGCCACGCACATAGATCGGATAGAGACCGCCGAAGAATCCGACAGCGGTGCTGCCTGGGAAGCCCAGTTCATAGGCAGCGGCGGCGCGCAGCAGTTCGATGGCGTTTCGAGCATCGCCACGATTCAGCGCTAAAACTCCGCGCAGCGCCGGCAGGTAGCTGGATCGGACTGACGTATCCTCCGGGAACCGTTTTTCCAGATCGCTCGCGAGCTCTTGAGCGTGGGAAGAATCCCCCGAGAGGGCCAGTGCAAAAGCAGCGCCATATTCCACATCCCGGCCTTTGGAGAGATCGAGCGCCTCTCTGGCGTACCGCCTTGCCGCGGGCGCATTCCCGAAAAAAGCTTCCCGCAGTGCCGACCCTGCTTCGTATAGCGCCGCCCTCTCCGGCGCCGGCTCGCGAGCCAGATCCGCCGCGTGCTGTGACTTGATGCGCGCCCGTTGCAGATGACCGGAATATGCCAGGACGAACGCCTCGTGGTTCGAAAACGAGTCTTCGGCTTCCGTTTTTCCCCGGACCCAGGCAACGTCCCGTTCCATTTCCGCCTGGTCGCCCCTCACGAAGGCGATGTCGTATCGCAAAAGCACGAGGTCGGAGCTGTCGATCTTGCGCTCAAAGGCTCGCTGAAGAGTATCGTCCGCTTCCCCAAGGCGGTTCAGTGCAGCATAGGCGTAGGCGAGATTCCCATACGGAGGGGCATTTTCGGGATCGATCGCAATCGCCTTCATGGCTTCTTCAACCGTTTTCTCGAACTGGCCGAAGGTCGGGTAAATGCTGCCCGACAGGATTCCGGGGGCAACGCCCTCGCGGGGATACGTTTGCGCCCACAATTCAAAAGTCTGTTGCGCTTTTTCCAGATTTCCGGTCACCTGTGAATAGTAGGTGGCCTCGATAAAGAACTTCTCTGCGTCGCTGGCCCGGTCGCGCAACTGATACGCCTTCGTGTTGTTCTCGGCCGCGAGGACAGACTCTCCGATATCGCCGTATGTGCGCCCCAGGAATGCGTAGGCCATCGCGAATTTGGGGTCGATCTGAATGACGCGCTGGAGATGGGGAACGGCGGCGGCCATGCTCGTGGAGAGGGCAACCTTGCGGCCCAGGCTGTACGCTTTCAACGCCTCGAGCGATGACGTAGTAGCTTCGGCGAGTGGAGTCGAGTGCTTTTCGACCGTCGCGAGCGACTCGCCGACCCGAGTTCTGAACCTGCTGGCAATCTGACTGAGTGCATTGAGAACGTCCTCTTTTTTGGCCGCCTGCACCTGCTCTACGTCGAGGACATCTCCAGTGCGGCAGTTCTTGGCCCGCAGCCCCAATACGTACTGACTTCCGAGGCGCTCAATCGAGCCATCCAGCACTGCCGCGCTGGCAAGCCGCTCGCAGACTTCGCGCGCAGCTTCCGGATTCAGCGGCGCATCAGCCGGTCGCCCCATGAACTTCAGCGTCTGCTGAATGCGATCGTCAGAGACGAGGCTCAGGAAAGGCGACTGCTCCAGTTGGACCGTTAACCCCTGGCGAAGCGTCCCGTCAAATACCGGGTCGCCCGTTGTGTTGCGGAAATCGGCCAGGACGATCGTGTCCTTGTCCGTGAGCTTGGGACTGCGGTGAAAGTAGAAGTAACCGCCGGCGAGCGCGGCCAGGGCAGCCGCGGTAACCGCAGCGATCAGCTTGCGCGATGAGATATTGTCCCGCCTGGGGTCTTGCCGCCGGTATGAATCACCGGCAATCACCGGCGGCAAGACCGCCGGCGCTACCCTCAACCGTTGAAGATCGGTGCGAATTTCCGAAGCGTGCTGGTAGCGCAGCTCACGGTCGCTCTCCAGGCATTTCGATATGACGCGCTCCAACTCCGGCGGCAAGTCGCCGCTGAGGCGGACTCCGGCCGCAAGACGCGTTCCCGTAGCCATTTCATACAGCACCAGCCCGAAGGAAAACAGGTCGGTCCGCGCGTCCAGGGGCTTTCCGGCCACCTGCTCCGGCGACATATACCCGACCGTACCCATGGCCATGCCAGAGCCCGTCACGGTCTCCTCGGCGCCCTCCCGGTTCAATCGGGCTAACCCGAAGTCGAGAATCTTGGCGTGTCCCCGAAGGGTCACAAAAATGTTCGCGGGCTTGATATCCCGATGTACGATGCCTGCAGTGTGGGCGGCATCCAGTGCATCGGCGATCTCCATTCCGAGGGTAAGCAGTGTCTCCATCTCCAGGCGGCGCCGCCCGATCTGTTCCCTCAACGTGACGCCCTCCAGACACTCCATGACTATGAAGGAGCGGCCGTCCTCCTCGCCAATGTCATAGATCGTGCAGATGCCCGAGTGGTTCAATGCGGAAGCCGCCCGCGCCTCCCGTTGGAAGCGGCTGAGAACCTGCGGATCGCGGGCGACTTCGTCCGGCAAAAACTTGAGGGCCGCAAACCGGTGGAGGCGGCTGTCCTCAGCCTTGTAGACCACACCCATTCCCCCGGCGCCTAACTTCTCGACGACGCGGTAATGGGAGATGGTCCGGCCGACCAGGAGATCGGTGCGCTCGTGCGCGTCGTCACTCTGCCGGCGAGCCAGGGCCTTCGCGGCGACTTCCAGCGCCGGCTTCTCCAGGAACCTGTCGGCCTGCTCCTCCGACGTTAGCAGGGACCGGACTTCACGCTCCAGCGTCTCGTCGCCCGCGCACACATTCCGCAGAAACGTGTCACGCTCTTCGGGCGCGCGGTCCAGCACCGATTGCAGTACGTCCTCAACTTGTTTCCAGCGTTCCGAATCCATCAGTAGTCCCGCCAGCCAGTTCGCGGTAGAGCCAGAGTTTAGCCGCCCTCCAGTCGCGCTTCACGGTGATCGTCGATACTTTGAGCACCTCGGCGGTCTCTTCCACGCTGAGCCCTCCAAAGAAACGCATTTCCACAACCTGCACTTTTCGTGGATCGATCCGGCCCAACTCGTTCATGGCGTGGTCGAGCGCCACCAGGTCCGCGTCCTGGTCGCCGCCCACCTCGGCGGCCTCTTCCAGGGATATGTGCTGCAGGCCGCCTCCGCGTTTCAGGTTGTGGCGCCGCGCGTGCTCCACCAGAATGCGCCGCATCACCTGGGCCGAAACCGCGAAAAAATGGGCGCGATTCTGCCACTGCATTCGCTCATAATCCACCAGGCGCATGTAGGCTTCATTGACCAGGGCCGTGGTTTGGAGGCTGTGGCCCGGGCGTTCCCGTTTCATGTAGCGGCGCGCCAGGCGGCGCAGCTCGTCATAAACGATGGGAGTCAGCTTCTCAATGGCGCTCTGGTCTCCGTCGCTCCAGGCGCGGAGAAGCGCACTTACGTCGTCCATCGTTGGTTCACCCGGTTGTGCCGCAAGCAAGATCACCCATTGGCCGAATTATAGCGCAGCGCGATCCGCCCAAATTCCGGTGACGCTGGCATGATCCGCTTTCAGAACGGTCTGCGCCTACCTACATGGAGGGAAATATGAAAACGATCCTGACTTCGATTGCCGCGGGCAGCTTGCTGGCCGCGCTTGCATCAGCACAACCACAATCGCGCTATACCGTCACCGATCTAGGCACTTTGCCGGGCGGGACGTTTAGCCAGGCCACCGCTGTGAGCAATAATAGCTTCATCAGTGGCCTGGCCGCCGCTGCGGACGGCACCCAACACGCCGTCCTCTGGTACCAGGGGCGGATCATCGACATCTCCAAACCCGGACTTCTGGGACCGAACAGTGGAGCGTTCGGCATCAACCCATCGGGCCAGGCCGCGGTTCTGGCGGAGAGCCTCGTGAAAGACCCGAAGAACGAAAACTTCTGCGCTTACGGTACCGGCCTCAAGTGTCTGCCTTACTTTTGGCAAGGCGGCATAATGACTCCGCTCCCGTTGCTGGGAGGCAACAACGGCTCCATCGGCAATATCAACAGTAACGGCGAAGTGGTGGGGATTGCCGAGAACGGCATTTCCGACCCGGACTGCCCACACACGGTATCGCCCAGTGGTACCGGGCCTCAAGTTCTCGATTTTGAAGCCGTGATCTGGGTGCCAAAGCAGGGGCAGATTCGGGTACTCCGTCCGCTCCCCGGCGACACCGTCGGAGCGGCCTTGTGGATCAACGACCTGGGCCAGGCCGTCGGCGCGTCGGGTTCGTGCGCGAACACCGCACTCCCTCCGCTCACATTTGGACCGCACGCCGTGCTCTGGGATAGAGACGGTTCGGTGACTGACCTCGGCAACCTCGGCGGGACGGCAAATATGGGTCTGTCGATTAATAACCAAGGTCAGGTGGTTGGCGCCTCGACCCTGACTGCCAAAAGTGCGCCAACCGAGGCTCACGCCTTCCTGTGGACCAAGGAGACCGGTAAGATGCGGGACCTCGGCGCGCTGTCCGGGGACACTGCGAGCGTCGGCCTGGGGATCAACGACGGGGGTGATGTGGTTGGCGCATCGATCGACGAGGACGGGAACCCACGCGCTTACATCTGGCGGAACGTCGCGATGCACGACCTTAACACCCTGGTTCCTACGGACTCTTCCTTGTTCCTGTTGTTTGCAAATGCTATCAATAATCGCGGGGAGATCGTAGGCTTTGGCGCGACCAATAGCGGAGATGTTCACGCCTTTCTGGCGACCCCGAGCAACGGCCCATTCGCCAGCGAAAGCGCCGCGCCGGCCGCACAGAGCGAAAACAGCCGGATGGTCCTTTCCGACGAGGTTCGCGAGAAGATCCGTCAGCGGCTGCCCGGCCGATTCGTCGCTCGCCCCAAGGAGCAGCGATAACGTCCGGCAGATAGTAATACCCATGTCAACGGTAGCGGACGGCCTCCAACCGATAGTTACTGATGAGGCCGCCCGCTGTGGGCGCAGGCGGTTCCGCCTGCGCTCCCTGCCTCGCTTCTCACTTCAGCTTTGCGTATTCCGCCTTGGCCTGCTGGAAGATCGGGATGTTGTCGTCGGCCTCCTTCCAAAGCGTGAGAAAGTCCTGGTAGGCGGCCTTTGCCTTGGCCGTATCTCCCGACATAACAAGCGCTCGGCCCAGTTGTAAGTGCGCCAGGGCGCCGATGGGATCGCTGACCACGATCCCGCGGTGATCGAGGATTTTCTGGAATTCCGCGGCAGCTTCGGCCCCTTGGTGCGCGGCCAAATAGGCGTCGCCACGCACATAGATGGGATAGAGGGCCCCAAAGGGCCCAAAAGCGCTCGGCGGCGCACCGAGCTCATAGGGAGCGGCGACTTGCAGTAGTTCGATAGCCTTGGCCGACTCGCCATGCTTCAGCGCGAGCAGTGCGCGAAGCGTCGGCAGATAGCTGAATCGGACTGCCGTATCCTCGGGGAAGCGCTTTTCCAGATCATCCGCGGACCTTTGAGACCGCGAAGAATCCCCCGAAAGGAGCAGTGCAAGGCCGGCGCCATATTCCACATCCCGGCCCTTGGAAAGGTCTGGTGCCGCTATCGCGCTCTGCCTTGCCTCAGGCGCATTCCCGAAAAGCGCTTCCCGCACGGCTGCCCCGGCTTCCCACATGGCCGCCCTTTCCCGCTGGGCAGACTGCTGAGCCAAGTCCACCGCCCGCCGTGACTTCCTTCTCGCTTGTCGCAAGTGACCGGTATATGCCAGCGCAAAAGCCTCCTGGTCGGAAATCCAGTCTTCAGCCCCGGACCCTCCCTGACCCAGGGCCGCTTCCCGTTCCATTCCCGCCTGGTCACCTTTCAAAAAGGCGATGTCGTATCGATCAACCAAAAGGTCAGGGATCTCCAGTTTACGCTGGGAGGCTCGTTGAACGGCGTCTTGAGCTTCCCCCAGGCGGCCAAGGGATTGAGAGTTGAAGGCGAGAATGTTATAGCTGATGGCAAAGTCCGGATCGAGCTCGATCGCTTTCCTGGCTTCTTCGACCCCCTTTTCGAATTTGCCGAAGACCGGGTAAATAATCCCCCCCAAGGCATCGTGTGGCCCCGCCTCACGAGGATAGGTTTGCGCCCACGCCTCACACGTACGTTGCGCCTTTTCGAGGTTTCCGGTCACCTGTTGATCGTAGGCAGCCGTGATGAAGAACTTCTCCCAGTCGGTGCCTCGATCCCGCAACAAATAGGCCCTGGTGGTGCTCGCCGCAGAGAGAGTAGACTCTCCAATGTCGCCATACATGCGGCCCAGCAAGGCATGTGCCATTGCGAATTTGGAGTCGATCTCAATGGCGCGCTTGAAAAGGGGTAAAGCGGCGGCGGAACCAGTTGAGGACAGAACCTTCCAGGCCGCGCTATAGGCTTTCAAGGCATCGAGTGACGGCGTGGTAGCTTCGGCGAGCGGAGTGGAGTGCTTCTCGACCGTTGCGAGGGATTCGCCGACCCGGCTTCTGAACTTACTGGCAATCTGACTCAGTGCATTGAGTACGTCTTCCTTTCTTGCCGCCTGCACCTGCTCTTCGTCGAGGACGGCTCCGCTTCGACAGTTCTTTGCCCGCAGCCCCAGTACGTACCGGTTTCCGATGTGGGCAATCGAGCCGTCCAGGACGGCGGCACTGCCGGTTCGCTCACAGATTCCCTTGGCGAGCTCCGGCGTCAGCGGCCCATCCGCCGGCTGGCCCATCATACCCAGTTCCTGTTGGATACGCTCGTCGGAGACCAGGCTGAGGAAAGGCGACTGTTCCAACTGCACCGCCAATCCCTGGCGAAG
>PMTT01000665.1:0-31115 GCA_003167275.1 Bryobacterales bacterium
GGATATGTGCTGGGCTTCGAGTCCAGTTCGGACCACGTGTCGACTCACATCAGCTACACCAACATTCTGGTCAAGGAGTTGACGCGGGAAGGCGTGATCGATGGACTGCGGAAGCGCCACGTCTATGGGGCCACCGACAACATTCTGGCAGAGTTCGCAAGCGGCGCTCATGTGATGGGAGACGTCTTCACGACGGCGTCTCGGCCGGTATTCCAGGTAAAGCTGACAGGCACGTCGGCGTTCGCCAAGGTGTTTATCGTGAAGGACAATCAGTACGTCTACACGTCGGAGCCGAAGAGCGCCAAGGTGTCGTTTTCATGGACCGATAATACGGTGGAGTCAGGCAAAAGGAGTTACTACTACGTGCGCGGCGAGCAGGAAGATGGAGAGATCGTGTGGATCTCGCCGATGTGGATCACGTATACAGGGCGGTAAGGGCAACGTTAGCGTCCCGCCGCGTCACCTTTTCTGGCGAGAGATGGAGCATCGATTGGAGATCCGAGTCCTGCGCAACATTGGGTGGTGTGCGTTTTCGCGCCGACAGAAACACGGCGGGGGGCTTTATCTGTTTGGGATGTCCACTTCAGTAAAGCTGCCAGTCGTTGCCCCGTTGACAGCTTCAACCACGCGCTGAATGTGAGGACGCAGCCGCGGCCATTGCTGCTGGCCAAGCACCACGATCGCGATCTTACGACCGGCAAGGTTCTGCTGATAGCGGATGTTCTTGTCGGTTGTCAAAAACAAGGTCGAACCCAGCCTCCTCCGCTGCCGTCAGCAGATCGCCGTTCCGGAGCCTGTCCCAGCCTTGTTGTGCTGCTGTGCGGACCGTGTGGCCTTCCAGATACGGACAGATCGGCACAGGCGTTGCCTGATCGAAGAGAATTCGCATTTAGGGTGCGTACGCGGGCTCTTTATCCAGACTGCGCACGGCGAACTCGATAACCGCCTTGACCTGTTCGCGGTCAAGCCCGTCGAACCATTCCATGATGTCATCGATATTGGCCCCGGCTTCNNCGGGGCATTGTGACCAATCCAGACTCGCCATACTTGCCTTTTTGTTGCTGCTTATCGTTCCTTTTGCTTTCAGGGTACGGGAAAACCAGCTCTGAAGCAACGTCTTGAACGGCTCTTGCCGCAAGCTGCCTGGCGCGGAGTCCCCCAATCCGCCGCCGTGGCGACGCTAACGCAGAACACCATTCCAGCCCTACGAGGCCCGCATATTATGCCTCCCCTACCTCTTCCTCACCTCCAACTGCACAGGCCGCGCCACCGAGTTCACCTCCGGGTCATAATACTCATACACCCGCGACGGAAAAGTCTTCGCCCTCATCGGGTACTTCGCCCTTAACCGGAACCGCAGAGTTACCGTCTGCCCTGCGCCGATCGAGTCGAAATACAGAATCGCTTGCGTCGCCGTCAGGCTGAACTTCTCCAGCCGACCGCCCTTCTGTCCGCTGCTCTTCTCCTGATACCCCTGCAGATCCTCGCTGAGCAGATCGAACCCCGGAGGAATCCCCAGGTCCACCATCACCATGTTCGCCGACTTTGCCAAATTGTTCCGCACCGTCGCCGTGGCCGTCGCGATGTCGTCCTGCGCAAGCTGCGTGCGGTCATAGGCCACGCCGATCGAGAGCGCCTCGCTCGCCGGTCTCGCGTCCCAGGGCACGAAGTAGCGCCCCACCACCTGGTACGCCAGCGCGCCCTTCCCGTCGAACCGGATCTCCACCTGGTTCGCGCCGCCCGAATCCACTCCCTTCAGCACGAACTGGTGGAACAGGTCGTTGTTCTCCGGCGTCAGCACCAACCTCTCCGCCGGCTTGCCATTCAGCGAGACTTCCAGAGTCCCGCGCACGTCCGCCGCGCCCTTCTCCGTCGAGAGCAGCAACGCCCGCAGCGCCATGATCGTGGCCTGCGTGGTGCCCCATGTGCCCGACGAATCCTTCTTCGAAGCCAGGTACCCGAGCGCCTTGCCAGCCGTGCCCGACGCCGCGCCCGACTTGAGCAGCGCCTGCACCGCCAGTCCCGTAGTCTCCACGCTGGCGCTCGCTCCGGTGGCGTAGACGCCAGTCTCGTCCGATGTCCACCACACCTGTTCGCCCTGTTCGGTGCGCGCGTCCAGCAGCATCTCCATCGCGCGGCGCGTGAACTCCCGGTCCTTCCCGTCGGCGGCGAAGTTGGCCACCACCGCCAGCGTGTAGCCGTCCGACTTCGTCCCCATCTGCCTCTCGACAAACTGCCGCGCCTTCTCCACCGCCGGCCCCTGGTAGCCCGTATTCTCCAGCGACCATCCCAGGTACGCGGTGATTCGCAGCATGTCGGAGTTGTAGCGGTTGGTGGCGCCTTCGTTGATGAAGTTCGTGTCTGGCTTCCAGCTTCCGTCCGGCTGCTGTTGACCGGCCAGCCACTGCTGGGTCCGCTGGATCACGTTCGCGTCCACGTCGTAGACCTTCGACATGTCGGAGAACTCCATCAGCCCGTAAGCCGTCAGGATCTTGTTGGCCGGCGCCTGGCCGAACCACGAGAATCCGCCGCCGGGAACTTCGAAGGTCAGCAGGCGCTGATAGCCGTTGGCGATGTATCCCTCGGCCTTCGCGTGCACCTCGGGCGTCAGCTTCTGGGTGCGCTTCATGTAATCCAGCGCCAGGACGTTGGGGTAAGTGCTGGAGGAAGTCTGCTCGAAGCAACCGCCCGGCATGCGCAGAATACTGTCCATCCCCTCGATCACCTGGCTCAGCGGACCAGGATACAGCCGCACGAAAATCTTGCCCGCATCGGGAATCGACCCGGCCGGGAAATTCACCGCATGCGCGACGTAAAGCGGGGCCTCTACACCGGAGGCCCCCTGTCGGCCCGCTAAAGGCGCCAGCCGCCCGTTGAACACCACGTTCTGCTCGCGGCCGTTGGGAACCACCTCGATCTCCCTCACCACGATGTCCGCGCGGTTCGCCCGTTCCCCAGCGCCCGCCGCTCCCATCATGCGCGCCGAAAGCGTCAGTTTGAACTTCCCGACCCGCGTGGCTTCCAGCGTGAATTCCGAGCCGCCCACGCGCCCCGCATCCACTGCCACCGTCTTGTCGGGAACGTCCTCCACCAGCCGGAACCAGTCGTCCGTCCGCAGTTGCAGGCGGACGTCTCCGCGCGCCGGCGAGTAGTTGTAGGCGGCCACCGGAATGGAGACCCGGTCGCCCTGCGTCAACGTGACCGGCATGTCCAGGTCCACGAAGAAATCCTGAAACACCTTCAGACTGGAGGTGCCGCTGCCCAGCGCCCCGTGCGCCGTGGACGCGATCATCGCCATACGCCAGGTGGTGATGTTGTCCGCAAGCGGAATCGCGATGCTGGCCACGCCGTTCTGGTCCGTGATGATTTCCGGGTTGATGTACAGCGCCTCGGGGAAGTACGACCGCACATGCGCGGTGGGGGCGCCGGGCTCTTTCTTGGCGAGGCTGCCGGTGCTGACTGCCAGTGCCTCCGACACGGATCCGTTGACAATCAAGGCGTCGGCCATATCGACATGTCTGAGATCTCTGGCCATCACAGGCTCCGGTCCGATGATGCCGCCGAGAACACCACCCGGTATACCCTGCTGACCCGCTTGACCCTGGGCCCGAAAGACTCCGCCACCCATGCCCCCGCCACCACCAGCACCGAAGCCGCCGCCCTTCCCGCTGCCGATCCCACCGCCGAACCCGATGTTCTCGTTGACAGACACCTTTCCAGACTCGGCAACTTGCATCGTGACAGCCAGATCATCGCGCCCGTTGAAGATCTTGACCGGGCCAGCGCTCCGCACCATGTAGTAGGCCATCTGAGAATCCCGCCGCCAAAGATCAACCCGCAGTTCCTTGCCCCATGGATCGCGGAAATCCGGCCTGCCGGCATCGGTCATCTGCGCGACCATCATGATAAGGTCGCGGTCACTGGGTTTCCGGCCGGGAGCGCGGCTGAGCACATCCGCCATCCGACCCACCTGCGCCACGAAACTCGTCCGGTAGCGAGCCGCATACGCCCCATATTTCGCCGCCGGCACGCTCCGTCCGAACTCCGTCTCGAACTTGTTGGCGCTCACGATCTCCGTCGCCGCGAAGAGCGCCCGCGCCCCGCGGTCCCGCTGCTCCGCCTGCCCCTGCGCGCCAGTCTCCACCACCTCCGGCATGCCGATCGAATGGATCTCATACCGCGGCTTCATCACTTCCTGTTCCAGGTAGAAAAACACCTTGGCAAAACCGGGCTGCTTCTCCGCCAGCGCGAAGACCGCCTCATCCACGATCTGCAGTCCCAGCGCCGCATGGACTCCTTCCCCGTGGGAGTTGGTCACGCGGAAGCGTATGCGCGCATCGTCGCCAGGCTTGTAGACCGCCGCGTCCGCAGTGGCCTCGATCTTCAGCTCATCCGCCGGCTGAACAAACACGAGCCGATGGTCCGCCACCGGCCGGGCATTCCGGTCGAAAATGTAGGCATTGAAGTCCACCGTGCCGGCCAGTTCGGGCGTGGCCGTCAACGTCAGTTCCGCTTGCCCGTTCACCAGATCCGCGTCGCGCGTCAGAATCGTCTGCCCTTGCCGCACCACGTCCACGTATACCGTCCCGTGCTTCTGCGTCGAATAGAGCTTCAATGGAATGCGGTCGCCCGCGCGATACACCGCGCGCTCCGTGCGCAGCAGAATCTGATCCGCGCCGGTGCGGACCTGCACCGACACCGCGGTAGACGTATGGTTGCCTTCGCGATCGGTCGCCTCGACCTGCAGCGCGCCGAGCCCAGGGACAGATTTGAGGGTCACAAGTGCCACCCCGCCCGCATCAGTGGTCGCCCTCTCGTCTGAGTTGCCCGAAGCGCCCACTCGGATGTCAGCGATAGCAGGCTTCCCATCGGGGTAGGACGTCAAAATGAAAACCTGGTTCTCGATATCGGGGATGAGCGTGCCGCCCTCCGGCACCGCGGTAATCAGGAGCGGCGATTCGCTGACCGTGATCGGTTCCCCGCGCGTCTCACTATGCCCCGCGGAATCCTTCACCGTAGCCTCGATCAGCACCCGAGCCGCCCCTTGACTGAGCGGCCGCCCCGCGAAGTAATCCGGCAGCTTGACATCGAAGCGATAGGCGCCCTCGCCATCCGTTTTTCCCGAAACGGCCCCCACTTCGAACATTGCGACGTCCATCCCGGTCCCTTTGACCGTAATCTCCGCGCCGTCCACTGCCTTCCCGAAAAAGTAGTTGGCGCGCACAGTCCCTGTCACATGCTCCCCTGGCCGATACCCGTGCTTCCCCGTGCCGGCCCCCGCCATCTCCACCGCCACCTTGAACTTCGGCAACACATACCGTTCCACGTTCAACGCCATCTCCGCCGTGTTCGCCGCGCCCGCTTCCCCCATCACCGCGCGAAGATGGTAGGTCCCCAGATTCACCTCATCCGCCAGCCCAAACTCCGCCGCCGCCACGCCAAACGCGTCGGTCTGCGTGGCTTTCTTGAAGACCTTGTTGCCGCGCGAGTCCTCCACTTCGAAGGTCAGCTTCCGCCCGGCCGTCGCCTCATGATTCGCCCGGTCCAGCGCTAGCGCGCGGACGTGGATCGTCTGCCCCGGCTGATAAATGGGCTTCTCCGTCGTTAGCAGAATCGAAGCCTTATCCTCCAGCCGCACCGATTGCGTGAACTCCGCCGACCCGATAGGCGTGTCCACCACGTACCGCAAGGGAAACCGCCCCACCACGCCGGCGGGGAATCGGAACTGCGCCTCGGTAGTGCCGCGCTGGTTCATTCGCCCGGTGAAGAGTACGCGCGCTTTCTGGTCGCCAGCCGTCAGCTCGATCCGCACCGAACTGGGCCCACCGATGGCCTCTTTCTTCGAATCCGTGACGATCACGCGCACCGCCGCCGGCCCGCCGGCCAGATAGGATTGCTGCCCCAGGATGTGAATCACCGGCATCAGCAGGATCTGGGAGATCGATTCCGTTCCTTCGATCGCGGCCTCTTTGGTGTCGCTATAGGAAAAGCGATAGCGCAGGCGATGCCACACCAGGTCCTCCGTGGCCAGGGCCTTCGTCAGTTTGAGATCCTCCTGCCACCACCCCTTCCCACCGCTCGCGCCCACTAGATGTTCCGCGTGTCCTAGGACCTCGTCCTCGGGACTCAGGACCTCGACCGTCAGTCGTCCCGGCCCATCGTGCAACGCACGGTAAGGGATGGTGACGCGCAAGGTCCCCTGCGAGTAAGTCGCGACAACCGCATCGCTGTTGGCCGCCCGGGCCGGCTGGAAGGATTCGATAACCAGCGCCGATCCAACCACCAGCAGCGCCACTGCGTATAGGAGTCCGTTATGGGTTCTCATGTATGCGTCTTCCCGGAGCATTGGACCGCGCCAGCCCCGATAAGTTCCTGTCACTGAGGAATTGCGCCACGCGCCGTATCCTTTCGTGGGGCATGCTTTAGCTTGCGATTATTTCATCGAGGCCGAATCGTTCCACCATGTTCTGGGCAAGCTAAAGCATGCCCCACCGCACGTCTCGTTCCACCACCACTTCCGTCCTTAATCCCAATTCGCCCAAGTCCTGTCCCACCAGCATCGACGGTATACTTTTAGAGCGCACTCCGCCGCCGAAACCCAATCGCAAAAGTGTGCCGGGCCTTCACTGGTGTGTTTCAAGCGGCGGTTCCAAAGGAAGATTTTCATATGCGGATCTCCAGATTCTGCCTCATCGCTTTATTCCTCGCCCCGCTCTCGCTCGCGCAGGACGCCGACCCCGGGCGCCTGACCTTCGAGAAGACCTGCGCCCGCTGCCATGGCTCCGACGGTAACGGCGGCGAGCTTGGCCCGGCCATCGGCCGCCGCCTCGCACAGCGCGACGATCGGCAACTCGCCACCCTGATCCGCGAAGGTCTCCCCGCCCAAGGCATGCCTCCCAACCAGGTCACCGACGCCGAGATGGCGCCGCTCACCCGCTTCCTGCGAACGCTCCAGCGCCGTCCCGGCCGCCCCGTAGTCCGCCTCAAGGTCCAGACCACAGACGGCAAGACCCTGGACGGCCAGGTGCTCAACCAGGGCTTCGACGACCTCCAGTTGCGGACCGACGATCAGCACGTCCACCTCCTGCGTCGCGCCGGCGACCGCTACCGCGAGGTCACCTCCGAGACCGACTGGCCTGGCTACAACGGCGACCCCGGCGGCAATCGCTACACCACCCTCTCGCAAATCACCAAGGCGAATGTCGCGCACCTCGGACCTAAGTGGGTCTTCAACCTTCCCAACACCGGACGCCTCCAAGGCACTCCCATCGTGGTAGCCGGCATTATGTACGTCACCAGTGCCAACGAGTGTTACGCTCTCGACGCCGGCACCGGCCGCCAGATCTGGCATTACCAGCGTCCCCGCACCAGAGGCCCGGCCGGTGATGCCTCCGGCGGCACCAACCGCGGCGTTGCCCTGGCCGGAGACCGCGTCTTCCTGGAAACCGATGACGCCCACCTGATCGCTTTGAACCGCTCCACCGGCGAGTTGCTCTGGGATACCGAAATCGCCGACTGGCGCCTGAACTACTTCGCCACCTCCGCTCCGCTCACCGTCGGCGCCCTGGTAGTGGCCGGCGTTGGCGGCGGCGAACACGGCGCGCGCGGCTTCCTGGCAGCCTTCGATCAGTCCACCGGCAAGGAGGCATGGCGCTTCTGGACTATTCCCCAACCCGGCGACCCCGGCTCCGAGACTTGGGAAGGCAAAGGCATCGCCCACGGAGGCGGACCCACCTGGTTCACCGGCACCTACGACGCCGAACTCGACACAGTCTTCTGGCCCACTGGCAATCCCAGTGCCGAGTACAACGGCGACGATCGTGTCGGCGACAACCTCTACTCCGACTGCATCCTGGCCCTTGACGCCAAGACCGGAAAGCTCAAGTGGTATTACCAGTCCACGCCCCACGATCTCTGGGACTGGGACGCCACCGAGACCCCCATCGTGGTTGACGCCGCCTGGCAGGGGCAGCCTCGCAAACTGCTCCTCCAGGCCAATCGCAATGGCTTCTTCTACGTCTTCGACCGCGCCGATGGCAAGCTGCTACTGGCCAAGCCGTTCGTCAAGAACCTGACCTGGGCGAACGGCGTGGGCCCCGACGGCCGTCCCATCAAGCTCCCCAATCAGGAGCCCACCGCCGCGGGGACCAAGGTGTGCCCATCGCAGGATGGGGCCACCAACTGGTTCTCGCCCTCCTTCAATCCGTTGACTGGACTCTACTATATCCAGACCTTCGAGAAGTGCAGCGTCTACACCAAGCGCGACCCCGGCGCCTGGGAATCCGGCAAGACTTATCTGGGCGGTTCGCAGCGCACCGACCCCGGCGGACCGCCCGAGCGTGTGCTCAAGGCCATCGACATCCGCACCGGCAAGATTGCGTGGGAGTTGCCGCAGCCCGGCCCGGCCGAATCCTGGGGCGGCACACTCGCCACGTCCACCGGCCTGGTAATCTTCGGCGAAGAAACCGGCGCGCTGATGGCCGCCGACGCCCTCACCGGCAAACCCCTATGGAGTTTCCAGACGAATCAGGTCTGGAAGGCCTCCCCAATGACCTACCAATTCGACAAAAAGCAGTATATCGCCATAGCCTCCGGCCCCAACATCATCGCCTTCGGAATTCAGTAACACGGGCATTCTTGCCTGTGTTGGTTTTCCTGTGTCGTGGCGCGGACACTCGTGTCTGCCGCGTCGAGACTCGTCTCGACGCATTTGGGATCACCCCAAATGTGAGCGAGCCAGCCATCCCACTCTACCAGCAGACTAAGAAGTAGTCCCCGCCGAAAAACGTCGACACGAGTGTCGACGCGGCAGGCACGAGTGCCCGCGCCACGTCGAGTCACTTCACCGCAATCGTCGCACCGATCGGGGGCTGATAAGTCATCGTGCTGTTCCCCTGCACCAACTCCACCCACGGGAAGAAGAGGTAATTCCCCGTCCCCGCGCTCGCAGGCACCTGAATATCCTCTTGCACCACTCCACACACCAGCCCGGGCGCGCTACCCGCGTAGACCGCCTTGTACACACGTCCGTCGAAGATCTGGGCGACCATTCCAGGACTGAGCCCGCTAGCCTGCGGTACGTTCAATCCGCCGGTGGTACAGGAGGGGTCCGTCGGACCATAACCCGTAGTCCAGATCGTCACCACCGATCCCCTGGCGGCGGGGTTCGACGGGCCATTCAGCGTTTGGTCCTGATTCCACGCCACTGCCTGCGACGATTTGCCAATCTGCAGCCGGAAGATACCCGGGCTGCCAAAAATGACAGGCGCCTGGATCGGCCCGAACTGCTGGCCGTTGTAAGTGACCGCGACACTGGTAGTCATCTTACCCAACAGTTCCACCGGCGCGATCGCATTGATCTGCCGCGACCCGGCATACAGCACCGGAACCGGTGCGCCGTCGAACAAAACCTGCACGCCGGCCAACTGCCGTGGAATCTGGCCCTGCGCGTCCGGTTGGTAGGCGACCCCGGTATCGGGTCCGATGCCGAAGCCCATCAGCGTGATTAGTTCTCCAGCCGTCACTCCGTTATTCGCGGACTGTGTGGCGGCGTTGAGAACGTTGCCGGAAAGGCAGGCGGGCGCGGTCCATCCATCGCTCCCGAACTGGAGTCTGGAGAGCACGTCATTCCCCGCGTCATGCCAGACCACCCGCACCGAACCGTCCGCAGCCACTGACAATCCCGAGACGGAATTGACGTCCGCCGCAAGGTGCGGGCCCAGGTACGTGGCGTCGGCCAGCCCTCCCTGCGAATTGAGATGAGCGATAAAGCCATTGGTGCGATTGGAGAGGCCGCCGAAGCACACCTGTGGCGCGGACGGCGTGACCGGGAATCCCGCGCCCGTCAGACCGCCGAGGTATACATCGCCTGAGCCCGTCACGGTCATTGCCGCGACCCCGGGTTGCAGTCCGCCATCGGAGCTCATCACGTAGGTCGACCACATCAGCGCGCTGCCGGATGGATTCACCTTGGCGGCAAACCCGGCCGGCGACGAGTTATTCCACGCGGGCACGATTGGCGACGGCTGAAAGGTTCCCGGCGTCGTGGGAAAATCCAGGGAGCTGGTGAATCCGGCGACGTATATGTTCCCAGCCGAGTCAGTTTCGACCGCCGCAGGCGAGTCAGTCCCACTGCCTCCCAGATAGGTGGAGAAGACGACGTGGCCGGCGGGATCGAGCTTGGCCAGGAACAGGTTCTGGGCACCCGCCAGGCTCGATTGAAACGCGCCCGAGGTGACCGGAAAGTCGGGCGCGGAAGTCTGTCCCGCCACGATCGCGTTGCCCGCCGCGTCCACCGCGATGGCGTTTGCGCTGCCCAGACCGCTCGACGCGAAGGTGACATTATAAAGGATGGCCGAGCCGTCGGCGCTCACTTTGATTACGTACGGACGGCCGCTGGCCGTTTGGCCCGTGATGTAGGCATTGTCCTGTGCGTCGAGGGCGATCGAGGTAGCGGTAGCCGCGGTATCTGGCAGGTAGGTGGAGTATACAAAGGTGCTGCCATCCGCGCTGAGCCTGGCCGCGAAAGCCTTCGCAGTAGTGCTCACGGGAACGGCGGCGTTGGAGGTAGTGGGGAAAGAACCGCCCGTAGAGCCGGTGACAAAGACATTGCCCAGGGAGTCGACGGCGAGCCCCGAAGCGGAGTCGGCGGTGGGGCCACCGAGACGTGTGCCATAGACGACATTGCCATCGGGATCGACCTTGACTATTTGAGCGTCGGGGCAAGGTTCAGGGACCGGCCCAATAAATCCCGTCGCGAGGTAGCAAGTCCCGCCGCCCGGCTGAGTTTGCGCGGCGCCCGGCGTCACCGGTCCGCTGCCGTAGTAGGAATTCCCCGCCGCATCGAACACGGCGGCGCCGAATGTTGGCAGGTCGATGGTCGTGATGCTGGCCGGCGTCGGCTGGGCCTGCAGGACGGCGGCCCAGGTGAGGATGGCTGCGATGAGCCGAACTGTCATTGCTCGTATTACAACCCTCTCAAACCTGCTCAGTGGGGCAGCCAATCCTGGCTGCAGCCGCCTTTCAGGCGGCCGTCCCCATTGCCTCAACATCCACTTATTAGCCACACACTACCCTACTCAATTATAGTAGACGCCGAAACCCGATGGTCCTTCCCACGCCCACCCACCGTCTCCAGCAGTCTTCCGCTCGCCTCCGCCACTTCCCTTACCGCCCTTTCAAACGCCTCCTGATTCACCCGCGAAGGCTTCTGAAACCCGCTGATCTTCCGCACAAACTGCAACGCCGCCGCCTGCAATTCCTCAGCCGTCGCGGGCGGTTGACCCGCCTTCCGCAGCACCTTAATGCTTCTGCACATACTTATTCCAGTGTATGCCCCAACGACCGCCACCACACATACCCGCACAGCCCCAGGAACAGCAGCGTCGACACCGACTGCGACACCATCTCATTCCCGTAGAACGGAGTCCGCACCCAGTCTTCGGAGAACTTTGGGATCAACCGGCAAGCCGCGCCAAACACGCCGCCCAGCGCGCCGCCCGCCATCAGACCGGACGCGATGATCACGCCCCGCTCGCGCACCGAGCTGTCCCGCTTCCCCAGGAAATGCGCCAGAACTCCGCCCACCAGCGCCGGCGTATTCAGCTCCAGTGGCAGGTACATTCCCAGGGCGAAGATCAGCGCCGGCACTTCCAGCATCTCCATCACTACGGCGATCGCCGCGCCCGCCCCAAAGAGCAGATACGCCACCGGCTGGCGGCTCATGAAGCCCTCGACGAGCGCCTTCATGATGGAGGCCTGCGGCGAAGCCAGCACCACCCGTGTGTCTCCCGGCGCGGCCTCGCCGAACTGAAACGCCCGCGCCAGCATCACGATCGTCAGCCCCACCGCCACCGATGCCGCGATGATCCCCAGAAACTTCACCTTCTCCTGCGCCGCCGGCGTGGACCCGAGCCAGTATCCGGTCTTGAGGTCCGTGATCGCCTGCCCCGAGACCGAAAGCGCGGTGCACACCATGCCCGCCAGCGCCATCACGAAGAACATCCCCGTGGTGCCGGAGAGTCCGAAGCGCAGCAGCACTACCGACGAAATAATGATGGTCAGCATGGTCATCCCGGACACCGGATTCCGTGCCGTGGTGGCGATCGCGTTGGCCGCCACCGAGGCGAAGAAGAACGAAAACACCAGCGTCAGCCCGACTCCCGCCAGCACCGCCAGCGGCGCATTCGACAGGCGTCCTAGGAAGATCCCCACCGCGATGGCGCTGATCACCACGCCCACCAGGATGCTCATCACGGAGATGTCGCGGTCGGTCCGCACCGGCCCCTGGGCCCCGCCCCCTTCACCCCGCCGGAAGGCGTGCAGCGCGACCCCGAACGACCCGGCCACGATGCGCATCGATTTCAGAATCCCGAAGATTCCGGCGGTGGCGATCGCGCCCACTCCCACAAACCGCACGTATCCGCGGAAGATCTGCGTGGCGGTCATCTGCGCGATGGGAAGGCTCGCCGGATAGACCGCCCGATCGGTGATGTGGCCGCCGATCATCCAGATCAACGGCACCAGCACCAGGTTGGACATCACCCCGCCGGCGCAGAGGATCAGCGAGCTGCGCAGTCCCATCACGTAGCCCAGCCCCAGTATGAATGCGCTGGCGTCGAAACTCATGGCCACTCGGGCACGCTCGGCGAGCGCCTTCACCGGCGTCAGAAACTGAAAATCCAGGACCTCCTTCCACACGTGGAAGGTCGTCACAAAGAAGTCATAGATCCCGGCAAGCGCGGTGGCTTCCAGCAACAGTTTGGCTTGCGATCCGCCCTTCTCGCCCGTCACCAGGACTTCCGTGATCGCGGTGGCCTCGGGGTAAGGAAGCCTGCCGTGCATCTCCCGCACGAAGTAGCGGCGAAGCGGGATCAGAAAGAGGATCCCCAGGCAGCCGCCCGCCAGGCAGATGAAGATGGTCTGAACGGGGTGGGGGTCCAGTTTCAGGATGTAGAGAGCCGGAAGCGTGAAGATGGCGCCCGCCACGATGGACCCTGCCAGGCCGCCGATCCCGGTGACGATCACATTCTCCAGCAGGCTCGACCGGCGCGGGTACAGGCGCGCCAGCCCGATGGTCAGGATGGAGATGGGAATGGCCGCTTCCATGACCTGTCCAACCTTCAGGCCGGAGTATGCGGACGCGACCGTGAAGATCACGCACAGAAACAGCCCCCACCCCACCGAGCGAGTCGTGAGTTCGGGAAGGATCGTTTCCGCCGGCACCAGCGGGCTATACTCCGTACCGGGCGGTAGCGGCGTATAGGCATTTTCGGGGATTGCCTTGGCCTTGGATTGGACGGTGGTCGACATTCGGCGTACCTCCTGAGGCTGATGCGAACCCGTATCGTACTATGTTTCACGTGAAACGGGTCTGTTTAGAATTGTTCAATGCAAGATGACCCTGAAATTCGTGGTCTGCCACCCTGTCAGGTGGATTTGGAGGAAGAGCGCAAAGCGGCTAACGGTCTACGCCAAACATAAGGCTTACACCAGATGCCCCATCACACTCGTACCAGTCTCCCTTGAAATACCGTGGCACAGGCATTCTTGCCTGTGTTGCTTTTACTTGCCCTGGAAACCAACACAGGCAAGAATGCCTGTGCCACGAGTTTTCATGCCAATCCTTGCCCGCTGGCGGGCCGGGAATACCGACTCCGCCAGTTTGAAAAAGGTCGTCCTGGGAGATCCGCCGCTCCTTTGCCCGATCCCGCAGACGTGCCCACTTCTCTGCGGGCAGCCGCTCCCACTGAATCTTGGGCATGCTTCAGCGGCCAAGTATCAGTGTCCGAAATTCATCGACCAGCCGGTCCTGCTGGGCCGGGTCGTCGTTGTCAAGATTCTCTTTCAATCTCTGGAAGAATTCCCGTTTACGATTCTCCTGGCACTCCAGGCCTAGCCGGACGAGCGCGGCGATCGCTTTGCTCGTACTCAAGTCTACCCTCTCGGCGAACTGCTGCACTTGATTCGCGAGACTGGGAGCCAACCCGACTGTATATCGCGACTCGACTTTACCAGGATAATTCTTCCCGGATTTCTGAATGCCACGCCGGCTGCGCCTGGTGGTCACGGAGTGAGGCATATATCATCAGGATGCATCAACCTGATACGTCCAGGCAACCGCCAATGTCGGTCCCGTAGTGTCCGAGGCAAATCCTGAATGAGCTGGAAGCAATACCTACAATCTCACTATCCCAAAAACCGTTCACGCGATCCACGCCAAAATCGTCCCAATCATTTCAACTACTTCCAGGCCTCAAGACCCGATACTCCCATCATCGCCTGCTATACCAAAGTCAGGAGCAGACCGAATGCCCGAGCTTTCTCCATCACCCGCCCTCGCCCCGCAGGCCATCCTGTTCGCTGCCATTGGTGGCCCTGTCCTCGTTCGCCCATCTGTCCGCGCCGCGCTCGTCAGCATCCTTCCCGGTCAGCCAACCCCCGCCAGGAAAGCTATGACGCATCTTCCAAAAAGGTCCGCAAGATGCGTCACAAAATCTCGCAAATCGTCCGTAACAACAAGAAACAAAGGAACTTACAAAACCCACCAAATCGCGCACCTCTTTCGTCGCTTCCGTCACCACATGCGTCACAGACCAGAGGATCCCTTCGCTCGGCCCGACACCTCCTCGCTCTCCGCTTTTCTCCGGCCGGGTCGAACACCGGCCCGCCAAGGTATGACGCATCTTCCAAAAATGCCCGCAAGATGCGTCACAAAAAATCGCAAATAGTCCGCAACCTCAAGAACCAAAGGAGCTTACAAAACGCACAAAATCGCGCACCTCTTTCTTCGCTTCCGTCACCACATGCGTCACAGACCAGAGGACCACTCCGCCCGGACCGACACCTCCTCGCTCTCCGCTTTCTCCGGCCGGGTCGAACACCGGCCCACCAAGATATGACGCATCTTCCAAAAATGCCCGCAAGATGCGTCACAAAATCTCGCAAATTGTCCGCAACCACCAGAAACAAAGGAGCTTACGAAAGGCACAAAACGCGTGCCCTTTCTGGCGCTTCCGTCACAAGATGCGTCACAACCCTAACTTCAGCATTTCAGTCCCGATTATGCTTGAATCTGAACGTGAAACCGGAGAGAATGGGGCTACCAGAAGGGAGTCTTGCTTTTCGCGACCCGCGTCGCGAGTCTGCTCCCGGTGTCCGTCGTGACGCTCCGGGTAGCGCTTCCTGGCTTTGTTTACCTCCGCGATCCGGACCTCCGCCGTGTGCCCCGGGCCGGCCGCCGTTTCCGAAGCCACCCCGGCTCCACCGTGGGCGCCGGAGATCTCGCACAAAGTACGCGGTTGGATAGTCCCCCCTGGGTTTCGGGCGAATTTTGCCTCAGGAGTCGAATGTGAAGTATTGAAAACACTTTGTCCGTTCAGCCGTCCTGCTGCTCCTCGCTACCGCTTTAGCGACGGCGCAGAGTGACCGTGGGAGCATCACGGGAACCGTGCTGGATCCTGCCAATTCCGTGGTCCCCGGCGCCAAATTAGTCCTCCGGAACACGGAAAACAGGCGCGATGTCGGAAACGCAAACAACGTTAACCGGCAATTTTACGCTCACTTCACTCCCCGTGGGCCTTTACGACCTCAGTATTGAGTCCCCTGGGTTTAAGAAAGCAGTCCAAAAGAGCATCCAGGTTCAGGTAGACCAGACCCTTCGCCTGGATATCAAATTGGAAGTCGGCGCCACCTCCGAGTCCGTCACCGTGACGGCCGACACCCCTCTTTTGAAAACCGAAAATGCCGAACAGAGCATGAACGTCACGGGCGAGAAAGTCAACGATCTGCCCCTGAACTTCGGAGGCGGTGGTTCTGCCGGAGGCGGAATCCGCAACTGGTTGAGCTTCATCATTCTGGCGCCTGGAGTTTCCGGTACCAGTTACAACTCCCCCATCAATGGCAGCCCCATCGGCAGCTACGGCACCTTTAAGGTCTACCTGGAGGGCCAGGATTCCACCGATACCACCAACCCCAATTGGGCCACCAGCGTCGCGGCGGCTTCCGTCGAAACCATCACTGAGTTTTCCGTGCAGTCCTCCAACTTCTCCGCTGAGTTCGGCCAGGTGCAGGGCGGATTCTACAACTTCACCACCAAGAGCGGAACCAACCAGATTCACGGCAGCGCTTACGAATACTGGGCCAATGAGGTGATGGATGCGGCCCACCCCTTCAGCCATCTGAAAGACCGCGACCGCAAGAACGACTACGGCTTCACCGTGGGCGGACCAGTCTGGATCCCCAAACTCTACCACGGCCGCGACAAGACTTTCTTCTTCTTCAGTCTGGAGAGGTTCGGCAACGATCAGCTTTCCGCCTCGTCGTATAGCACGGTGCCTACGGCAGCCTACCGCACAGGCGACTTCAGCGCCGCCCTCACCGGCAAGACCCTCACCGACACCACTACCGGCCTGACCTTCCCCGAAAACGGCATCTACGACCCGAACACTACCGCAACCGTGAACGGCCGGGTCGTCCGCACGCTCTTCCCCGGGAATATCATCCCCCTAAGCCGTATGGACCCCGTTGCCCTCAAGATCCAGGCCATGATTCCCGCGCCGGTCAATACCCAAACCACCCTGAACTGGCTGCCCAACATCGTTACCAACACCAAGCAGCAGATCCCCAGCTTCAAGATCGATCAGAACCTCAGCGACAAAACTAAGGTGAGCTTCTACTGGACCTATATGACTACCGACTCGCCGGCCTATCCCGATGGCTTGCCGGTGCCGCTGACCGGCGCCCGGCCCAAGATCGTGACCGCCAACCAGGTCCGGCTCAATGTCGACCGCACCATCTCGCCCACCCTGATTGCCCACTTCGGCGTCGGGTTCCATCGCTTCCAGAATCCCGACAGCTCCCCAGCCTCGGTGGTCAACTATGACGCCGTCGGGCTGCTCGGCCTGGTCGGCAGCGCCACCAATCCCGCCGGCTTTCCGCAGATTCAAAGCCTGGGCTTTAACAACGCGGGAGGCGCCGCATCCAACTACGGGCCTAACACCATAGACCACCAGTTGACGGGCAAGCTGACCTTCGTGGCCAGCACCACCTATGTTCGCGGCAGCCACACTTACAAGGTCGGCGCCGAAGCCAAGCAGGATGTTTATACCGACGATAACCTTCAGGGCGCTCAGGGGATATACTCCTTCGGCAATGGCCCGACTGCGGTTCCCTACCTGCAAACCTCGAGTGTCGGCGGCGGATCCATCGGCGGCGGGTATCCCAGTTTTCTGCTCGGACAAACCACTTATACCGATGTCAACGCTCCCCGCAACACCCAGATGCGCAGACTCTCCTGGGGTCTCTATCTTCAGGACAATTGGAAGATCACTCGAAAGTTGACCTTGGATTGGGGCTTGCGCTGGGACTTGACTCCCATGGGTCACGAGGAACATTACCGCGAAGCTGAAATCGGCATCAACACGCCGAATCCGTCCGCCGGCGGCTTGCCGGGAGGGTACGTCTTCGAAGGTTACGGTCCCGGCAGGTGTAACTGCGAATTCTCCACAACCTACCCCTACGCGGTCGGGCCCCGCCTCGCCATCGCCTATCAGATCGATCCTAAGACCGTTCTCCGTGCCGGCTGGGGCATCACTTATAGCGGCGCCGATAGTTGGGCTTACTTGAACGGCGGCTCGCCCGTCGCCGGTCTGGGCATCAACTCGGTAACCAACTCCACGGGGTATGGCTATGCGGTCTCCCAATTCCAGAACGGCATCCACTGTGACCAGTCTGTTTTGTACGCAGCCACGCTGGATCCGGGTATCGCGCCTTCTCCTGGATCTTTGGCCGCCGCACCGGCCTGGTCTGCGCAGTACCGCGACCCCAATGGCGGGCGTCCCTCGCGTATCGATCAATGGAATATCGCGCTGCAGCGCCAGCTCACCAAAGACACCTCGATCGAGGCCGCCTATGTCGGCAATCGCGGAGTCTGGGAAGAGGCGCGCGGCCTCGTCTCCATCAACGCCATCTCCCCGGCGCGCCTGCAGGCTCTGGGACTCGATCTGACCAATCCTGCCACGCGGTCGTTACTGACTTCCCAGATCTGCTCCGCCACCGCCATCGCCGCGGGATACAAGCTGCCCTATGCCAGCTTCCCCTGCACCGCCAGTGTGGCGCAGTCTCTCCGCCCCTTCCCCGAATACAACGACAGCCTGTCGACCTGGTTCTCTCCGCTGGGCAACAGTTGGTACGACTCGCTTCAGGTGAAGTTCACGAAACGCATGTCCCACAATCTGGACGTGACTTCGAACTTCACGTATCAGAAGGAACTCTGCCTCGGATCCACCGGCTGCGCCGGCATCAACGACACGTTCAACCGGAGTGAGAACAAAGGACTCACCCCCACTTCGACGCCGTTTATTTCGGTCACGGCGTTTACCTATCGGGTACCCCAACTCACCTCCAACAAGCTCATCCGGCAAGTGGTGGGCGGCTGGACCTGGGCCGGAATCCTGCGCTACGCCAGCGGCAGCCTGATCGGCGTGCCGTCGTCGCGGACCAATCCCAATACTTACACGTTCAACACCAACACACGCTTCAACCGCGTTCCCGGAGTGCCCCTTTACATCCAGAATCCTGACTGTCAATGCATCAATCCGAATACCAATCAACTGATCCTGAACCCGGCCGCGTGGTCGGACACGCCTGTGGGCACCTGGGGACAGGGCGCTTCCTATTACAATGACTATCGGTGGCAGCACCAGATCAGCGAGAACATGAACTTCGGCCGCACCTTCCAGCTCCGCGAGAAGATGTCGCTGAACATCCGGGCTGAATTCTTCAACGTCTTCAACCGGGTGTATCTATCCACGCCGTCGAACAGCAACCCGCTCGCGACGGCGACCTTCAACACCGTCACCGGCGCTCCCACGGCTGGGCTCGGTTATATCACCAACTCCAGCGGTATCGGAGGCCAGCGAAACGGCCAGCTAGTAGCACGCTTCGTGTTCTAAGCATCGCCCATTGTGGCACAGGCATTCTTGCCTGTGTTGGCTTTGCTGGTTCTGTTACTCTTACAGACAGACCAAAACCCGCACAGGCAAGGATGCCTGTGCCACGTGTCAAGATACCCCTATGACCCTCCGTCTCTGCATCCTCGAAGCGATCCTCCTGGCCGCGTCCTACGCGGCGCCGTCCGTCACCAAAGTGGAGCCCCCGAACTGGTGGGTCCACCATACGTTGAACCCGGTCCAGGTGCTTCTGACCGGCACCGATCTGACAGGCGCAGCGGTGACCTCGCCCACCAAAGGTCTCCGCATCGAGGTCCGGCAGATTTCCGAGAACGGCAACTACCTGTTCGCTTACCTGACGGTCGATCCCTCCGTCAAGCCCGGAAAGTACCGCTTCCAAATCAAGAACGCCACGGGAACGGGCCAGTTCGAGTTCGCCCTGGACGCCCCCGTCGATCCCAAAGGCCGCTTCCAGGGCTTCAGCTCCGACGATGTGATCTACCTGCTGATGCCCGACCGCTTCGCCAACGGAGACCCGGGTAACGACAGCCCGCCCGAGTACAACCACCCGGCGGACCGTAACGCCGTGGGGGCCTATCACGGCGGCGATCTCCGCGGCGTCCGCGAGCATCTGCCGTACCTGAAAGACCTCGGCGTCACCGGCATCTGGATGACGCCGGCCTACAAGAACTCCAACCCCGCCGGCACTCCCTATCACGGCTATCACACCGTCGACTTCTACGATGTGGAGCCGCGTTTCGGCACCATGGCGCAGTTCAAGGAATTGGTGGACGCCTCCCACGCCGCCGGAATCAAGGTGGTGCAGGACCAGGTGGCTAACCACTGCGGGCCACGCCATCCGTGGGTCGCCAACCCTCCCACCAAGACCTGGTTCAACTACCAGGACCGCAATCCCAAGCCGCGAAACAACTTCGATATCGCCGCCCTGGCCGACCCCTATGCGCGACCCAAGCGTCGCGAGTTGCCCCTGCGCGGGTGGTTCGCCGGCAACCTGCCGGATTTCAACCAGGACGACCGCTTGGTGAGCGACTACCTGATCCAGAACGCTCTCTGGTGGATTGGCATGACCGGCGTGGACGCCATCCGCCAGGACACCTACCCCTACGTGGACCGCCCCTTCTGGGAGAAATGGCAAACCGCGATCGATCGCCAATACCCCGGTTTCGTCGTAGTCGGCGAGATCACCGCGCCTAATCCGGGCGTGCTGTCCTTCTTCGAAGGAGGCGCCCGCCGGGACGGATCCGACACTAAACTGCCGGCCATGCTGGACTTCCCCCTCCAGGGCGCCACCCGCCAGGTGTTTGCGCAAGGCCAGCCCATGACCAAACTGGTCGATATCCTGGCACAGGATTCGCTGTATAAGCACCCCGAGATGCTGGTGGCCTTCGTCGGAAACCACGACGGTACGCGCATGCTGACGGTGGCCGAGAGCGATGTCTCCAAGCTCATGATGGCCCAGACCTTCCTGCTGACCACGCGCCGCGTCGTGCACCTCTACTACGGCGACGAGATTGCGATGGGAAAGGGCACCGACCGTACCGACCGGTCCATCCGCGCCGATTTTCCCGGCGGCTTCCCCGGCGATCCCGTGAATGCTTTCACTCCCGAAGGCCGCACTGGCGATGCCGGCGTGGTCTTTCAGTGGATGCGCGGCCTGCTGCACTTCCGCCAGGAACACCCGGCCCTCCGCCGCGGTGCCTTGGTCCAGCTCCTGGCTAACCAGGATCAATACGCCTACCTGCGCAGTTCGCCCGAGGAGTATGTGCTCGTCGTCCTGAATCGCGCCGGCAGCGCCAAGCCGATCGAGATCGATGTGGACGACCTGTCGCTGCCGCAGGACCTCCGATTCCAGTCGTTCCCCGCTGGTTCGCCGGATCTCACCGTGTCGCAGGGTAAGCTGACGATCGCCCACCCGACCCAGATCCAGATCTATAGGGCGCCAAGGTAGGGTATGCTTTAGCTTGCCGAACGCAGTCTTGTTGCGTCCCTACCACTTCAAGAAGGCGCGCTCAGGCGGCGGTTGCCGTAAGGGGCCCACTCTTGCGGATACGATCCCTGGTAGAAATACTCGCCGTTGCTTTGCACGCCGAACATGGTGGTGTTGATCATGTTGGGCTTGATGGTCCAATCCACCGTGTTGGTACTAATGTAGGTTGTGATCTTATAAGCGTTGGTAAACGCAAACTGATCCAGACCCGGGTAGGGCGGCGCGCTGCCGTGGATGTTCTCATAGCGCAGGGACCAAGACCCATGCCAGGCGACCTTGGGAACGATCTGATAATCGAGGCGTGCGGCAGGGAACAACTGCATCGTGTTGGTGCCCTGCGTCCACTCCATGGTCTGCCAATACGGCTGTCCCGTGATAGCCAGATACCCGCTCGACTTCGATTGGGTGCCATTAATCGTGCTGAAGATGCCGGCGATGGTGGGGTCGATCGTGCTCGCGTATCCCGCCGCTGCCGCGACCGTGAGCAGGTTGACGGAGTGTGCCGCGCCGTCGTTCAGGTCTTCATTCGCAAACTGCTCGCCCACGGTGGATTTGTAGTTGTCCGTGCCGCGCCTGGTGGTAAAGCGGATGCCCATGGCTCCCATTCCTGCGGAGTCCGCGCCCATTCCCGTCGTGGAGACGGTGGTCTCCTCGATGGCGTCGATGCGCTCCGGGGCGAACGCATCGGTTGCGGTGGACGTAATTCGCTCGATCGTCGTGCCTGTATCGACCGCTTTCACGGTGGCATTCGGGACGACAGCGCCCGAGGGATCGCGCACGATTCCGTGGCTTGGCATGACGGCCCTGGCCGCTCTTGCACCGAAACCGGCGTGTCGACCTGCGACGTCGAGAACGCGGAGCTCCACATCTCCACCAAACGCTGGCGGCGCTTAATCGGCGACGCGCGTGACGAGGCGCTAGCGGATTTAGGTCGATTCCAAGCCTAACGCATCCACCTAACTCTGCACACGTAGAGTTACAAGAGTGGACAAGATTAACTCGTCTTAATTACCCGTATCGTAGACGCACCCTTCCACGTCTAAACTAATCGTGGACTCCTGGCCCCTTCGGGCGGATAATATCTAACAGCGGAATGAAACTCGCGATTCTGTTCTTTCTGAGCCTCGCGCCACTGGGTCAGGCCGGCTCTCCGGAGTATTTCAACCCGTCCCATCGGGTCTCCGGAATCGGAGTGGCGCGCGACGACGTTTCCAGCGACCTTCTGGCGGTCCGGACGGACCGCATGATTCAGTCGCAAACCTTCAGCATCATGCGCGATGCCATGGCGGTAGCCGGGGCCAAGCGCATTACCAGTCCCAAGCTGCAATCATTGTTCCACCAGGCTTCGCAGGAAAGCGGCATGCCGGCGTCGGTGATCGAAGCCATCGCCTACCTGGAAAGCTGGGGCGATGCGAACGCGGAAAGCCCGGCGGGTCCCCGCGGCATTATGCAGATATCGGGTGCCACGGCGAAGGACATGGGTTTACGAATGATCGTGACCTATGGGACTAAGATCACGCACGATCGGGTCCAGATCCCGAGTAAGAACAAGAAGCCGAAGTACAAGACGGTCACTCGTAAGACTTCCTATGTGGTTTCGGTGCGCGACGAGCGCCTGATTCCCGAGCGAGCGATACCGGCGGCGGCGAAATACCTGGCCGGTATGAGGCAGAAGTTCGGCAGTCTGGATTGGGCGATCTTCGCCTACCATTGCGGCCAAGGCTGTGTAGGGGAGATGCTGGATCTGACCCGACACGCCCGCGGCGTCCCCGAAAACGACGTGACAGTCCCGCGCATGTTCTTTGCCGCCAGCCCCGCATGGAACCGTGAGTTGTACCAGGCCATCCAGCAGCAGATGCAGCGCGACTATTCGCCGACATACTATTTCCGGGTGATGCGGGCGGAGCAGTTACTCGCTTTGTACCGCCGCGACCCGGATGACTTTGCGGCGTTGTCGCGGGAATACCGGAGCGAATTCACGCCCACGGCGCGCGCGTCACACCGGCTCTCTGTGTGGATCAAGCGCGACGACCTGGTCTTCCATAGCTGCGAAGACATCCGCGCCGACGATGGCAGACGGCTGGTCAAAGCGCTCGACCGGCCGGAATATTTCGGCTACCGTCTGGTGCTCTCGCCAGATTCACCGTCTAATCTGGAGTACTTCTCCGAGGCGTCCCCCGCGGCGATTGGCACCTTGACTTATATCGCTTTTGAGACGCGACGTTTGCATGAGGAGATGAAGCTGAAAGGGGAGAAGTTCCATCCCCTGTCGGTTACCTCTTTGGTGGAGCCGGAAGACTTCGTGCGGCAGTTGGGCCAGCGGGAAGGCCTGGCGCACTGCTCGGGACAGGTCTTCGACATCGACTATTCGAGCCTGCCGCCGGGAGAGCTCGAATGCCTGCGGTTCGTATTGAGCGACCTCGGCTGGGACGGATATTTAGGCTTTGTGGAAGAGGGCCGCGACAACCTGCACATCGGTTGTTCGCCCGCCTCCCGCGACTTCTTCGCCACGGTGTTTGACGAGGCAGTGGGATCGAGAGACGCGCTCGGCGGCAATTAGGCTCTGACCGCGTGATGATTTGCGCTTGCGGGACACCACTCCCTTACGGTCGTGGCTTGGTTTGGGGTGACGGGATAATTGGGGGTTATGGTGGCTGTCACCATAATTACCCTCACGCTCCTACCAAGAACCGCAGAATCCAACGGGCTCGCTGGCCGTACGGGGGGCGCAGCAGACTGAGCGAACTCCATCGTCCTTGCACGAACACTCCCTGCTTTTGAGAGAACGTTTCGAAGCCGTTGAAGCCATGGTATCGGCCCATGCCGCTGGGGCCTACGCCGCCGAACGGGAGGTTCGCCTGGCCCACATGGAAAATGCAGTCGTTCACCGTGACCCCTCCGGCCACTGTCTCCTGCAAGACTTTGCGGATGCGCCGGCCGTTGTGATCGAAGTAGTATAAGGCCAGGGGGTGCGGCCGGGCATTCACATATTGGATGGCCTCGTCCAGTTCCCGGTAGAGCACGATCGCCAGAATGGGCCCGAAGATTTCCTCCTGCATCACCTGCATGGTGTCCGCGACGTTCCAGAGCAGAGTGGGCGGGAAGACACGGTTCGCCGGATTGCAATCCTCCTTGGCGGGGTTGATCTGGAGCACTTCCGCGCCCTTCTGCCGCGCGTCTTCCACCAGTCCGGCGAGCCGCCGGTAATGCCGCTCGGTAATGATGCGGGTATAATCCGGGTTATCCACTAATCGGGGATAGAGTGACTCCACGGCGCGCCGGGCATCAATCAGAAACTGGTCCTTGTGCTCCTGCGGCAAAAGCAGATAGTCGGGCGCGACGCAGGTCTGCCCGGCGTTGTAGAGTTTGCCCATCGCGATCCGGTCCGCGGCCCGGCTGAGTGGATAGCTGGAGTGTATCAGCGCGGGACTTTTACCGCCCAGTTCAAGCGTCACCGGTGTCAGGTTTTCGCCGGCCGCTTTCATGACCAGCTTGCCCACGCGGGTCGAGCCGGTGAACAGCAGATGGTCGAATGGCAAACCTGCGAATTCGGCCGCGGCATTCGCCTCGCCCAGTTCCACGGAGACGTAGTCAGGTGGATACAACTCCCCGATTAGCGATTGGGTTAGTTGGGAAATAGCAGGAGCAAACTCCGACGGCTTGAGCATGACATGGTTCCCCGCCGCCAGAGCCCCGACCAGCGGACCGAGACTGAGGAACACCGGATAGTTCCAAGGGGAAATGATCCCGACTACGCCCAGCGGCCGGTAAGTCACCTTCGCTCTTCCGGGCCAGAATTGCCAGGAGACCGGCGCGCGGCAGGGCTCCATCCAACTTCGCAGATGCCGGACCGCGTGCCGGATTTCATTCAGCACGGGAAACAGCTCGAGCGTCAAGGTTTCCTCTGCCGCCCGGCCGCCGAAGTCCTGCGAGATGGCACCGATAATGTCGCTTTTGTGCTTGAGGAGTGACTGCTCCAGGCGGCGCAGGGCATCCACACGCTCCCCGAATCCGGGAGAGCGCTTGCGAAATGCCGCCCGTTGCGCGTCCAAGTGCGCCCGCAATCCATGCATATTCCGATTGTCGCGCGGAGTGGGGAGAGGTTGGGGGGGGGCCTCCAGACCGGCAAGGAAATTACCGCCGAGACGCGGAGACGCTGAGAGGAAGAAAGATCAAAGTCAAAACCTGAGAGCGCCGAGGGGGCAGAGGTAAACGGGGCTTTCTGCGCGACGGGGGTGGGGTAGGGTACGGACTTGCCTTTCACCAAAAGGGAATTGGTGGGCAGGTCGGTGACCTGCCCCACGGGTGTCACTCCCGGCGTAGGGCCTCGACGGGGTCCACCCGCGCGGCTCGCCAGGCGGGGACGTAACTGGCCGCCAGGGCGACTACCAATAGGATGGCGGCACTTGAGAGATACGTCATGACATCGGCTGTTTCGACGCCGAACAGGAGGCCTTTCAGATACCTCGTCAGCCACAAGGCCGCCAGCGAGCCGGTCGCCACGCCGGCCAGCGAGAGGCGGAGCGCGCGGCCAACGATCAGCCTCAGCACCTGACCGGGCCGGGCGCCCAATGCCATCCGCAAACCGATCTCGCCAATCTGGCGATTGACGGTGTACGACATCACACCATAGATTCCGAGCGCCGCCAACACCAGCGCAAAGCCGGCGAAGGCGCTTAACAGGACGCTGCGGAACAACGAGGGCGCCAAGGCATCGCTGAGAAGTTCGTCCATCGTCAGCACTTTGGAAAGCGGCACGTTGGGATCGAGGCCTCGCAACTCTGCCCGAATGGCGCTCGCCAGATTGCGCGGATCGGCCGCGGCACGGACGGCGAAGGTCAGAAACGGCCCCGGCGCCTGCTCGTGCGGCTCGTACATCTCGGGCGCGGGCTGCCCGCCCGGGCCGGAATGCTTCACGTCTGCTACTATGCCGACAATCTCCGACATGCCGGGCCGCCGATCATGCCCTACGTGGATGCGCTGGCCGATGGGGTTCTCGCCAGGAAAATAGCGGCGCGCCAACGCCTCGTTGATCACCACCACGGGGGTGGATTGAGCCGAGTCGCGATCGTCGAACGTCCTGCCGCGGAGCAGCGGGATGCCGAGCGTTCGGAAGTAATCCGGGGTCACCGCGCGATAGTCGGCGGACATCGCGGGCTGCCCGGCCAGATGGGCGCGACCCTCGAGAGCGAAGGTGTACGAACCGTTGGTACCGCTGAGCGGAAGGGCAGTGGTGGCGCCCACCGATTCGACGCCGGGGATCGCGCGGAGCCTCTCCATCAGTTCGCGAAAGAACGCCGCCTTCCGCGCGTCGCCCCGGTAGCGGGCGTCGGGGATCGACACGAAGAAGCTGAGGACGTTCTCCGTGCGGAATCCGGGATTGACTTGCTCCAGGCGGTACAGACTCCGGATCATCAGCGAGGCGCCGGCCACCAATACGATGGCGATCGAGATCTCGCTCACCACCAGCGCGCTGCGCAGGCGCCCGCGGGCCCGCTCGCCGATGGAGCCCCGTCCGCCGCCCTTCAACTGTTCACCAGTCTCGACGGCCCCGAGGCCCATCGCAGGAGAGAGCCCCGAGAGCAGGCCAGCCGCAGCCGAGAGAATCAGGCTGAAGAGCAACACTCCGGAATCGATGCGCACGCCGGCCAGGCGCGGAATGTTCGCCGGGGCCAGGGCAACCACGGCCCGAACGGACCATCCGCCCAGCAACACACCAAGTCCGCCGCCGAAGACGGCCAGCACCAGGCTCTCGGTGCACAACTGCCGGACGATGCGGCCGCGGCCTGCGCCCAGTGCGAAGCGGATAGCGAACTCCCTCTGCCGCGCCGAGCCGCGCGCCAACATCAGGTTCGCCACGTTCACGCAGGCGATCAGCAGGACGAACACCACGGCGCCGAAGAGTACCACGAGAGGAGCCTCGACATCGCCGACCATTTCGTGTTGGAGCGAATTGAGTTGCACTTCAGCGCCGTCCATCCCGGGGTTTTGTTCGGAGATGCCTCGCTCGATCGCGTTCATCTCAGCGGACGCGGCGGGGAGCGATACGCCGTCGCGCAGGCGGCCGATGACGCGCAGGTAGTGGAAGTCGCGGATGGTCCACTCCTTGGGAGGACGGGCCAGCGGGACCCAGATCTCAGGGGGTGTGCGAATCAATCCCGACGGGAAATCGAAGCCGCGCGGCATCACTCCGACGATGGTCAGCTTGCGGCCCTCCGACTCCAGAGTCTTGCCGACCACGCCGGGATCGGCGCCGAAGCGCCGCTGCCAGATGCCATCACTCAAAATTACACGAGTGTACGGTACTTGTTGCTCATCCTCCGGCAGGAAGGCACGCCCCAGTGCGGGAGACACTCCGAGGATGGAGAACAACTCGGGAGAAACCAACTCACCTGCGATGCGCTCGGGGCGGTCGCCGCCGGTGATCGTGAACGTGCTATGGATGAAGGCGGCGAGCTGATCGAAGACCTGGTTGCGGTCCTTCCAGTCACGGAAGTTGGCGGGGGCGACGAAGTTCAGGTCGTCGCGCTGCGTGGAATTCGTTTCCCAGAGCATCACCAGACGGTTGGGCTGGCGATACGGCAAAGGCTGCAGCAGGACTGCATTTACGACACTGAAGATGGCGGTGTTCGCGCCGATCCCCAGGGCCAGCGTTAGCACCACGATGGCGGTGAATCCCGGGGACTTGGCGAGGGTTCGGACTCCGTACCGGAAGTCCTGCTGGAGCCGCTCCAGGGAACTCCAGCCCCAGACGGCGCGGGTGACCTCCTTGACTAGAGTTGGGTTGCCAAACTCGCGGATCGCCGAATTTCTGGCGTGATCTGGTGTTTCGCCGCGATCGATGCGGTCGCGCGCGGACATTTGGAGGTGGGCTTCGACCTCGGCGTCTAAGTCGTCATCGCGCCGGCGGGGGCGCCAATGTAATCTCATGGCTGTAGATATTCTACAGCATTGGGATCTAGACGGTCTACGGCTTTTGTAGGGTATGCTTTAGCTTGCCGCGCCCTAGGGAATGGCTGGGCAAGCTAAAGCATACCGTACACTACTTCTTTGGGCCGGGGTCCTTGACGACCCGGTCGGGGGTGGATTCGTCCGTGCGGTCGGCACTGCGGTTGGCGTTGGAGTTGGTCACGCTTGGGTGTTTCGCCTCTGACCGCGCCTGGCGGGCATCGGCGGCATCCTTTGCCCGTTCGGAGGCAATGGCTTGTCGCATACCCTCGATGACGGGTTTCTGTGTCTGTTCACTAACAGCCTGTCCTTGTGCGGATTCCTCCATGCTGCGGTCGGCACTGCCGGTCGTCCTGGGATTCGTCACTCGCTGATGAGCGGCTTCCAACGGGGCCTGGCGGGCGTCGGCTGCATCCTTGTTGCGTTCAAAGGCAATCGCCTCCCGCACGTCTTTGCTCGTGGCGGGTTCCTGATTCGGCGTTTGGGCCGACGCCACCATGGCAAACACCACGCCTGCACCGAGCAGTCCTGCTAAGAGTCTGGTTTTCATGCGCACCTCCCAAAGTTGAGATGCACTGGAGGGGCCAGTGTGCTGGATGGAACACGCCCGCTTTCATTCAGAGGCGTTTGACGTAAGTGCTTCTACCACCGCTATATTCTGCAGCAATTCCTGGGGCAAGTGATGCCGTGCTTGCAGGTATTGAGGGGAATTGTACGAAATCCACACCTTGCCCTCGGCATCCTCCCAAACCAGGACCTTCAGCGGAAGATCGATGGCGATGCTGGGTGAGGCGATCATGAGTGGCGTACCGGCTTTCGGGCTGCCGAAGATCAGCAGCTTGGTCGGACGCATGTGCATGCCAGCCTTTTCCGCCTCGCCGCTGTGATCGACTAGGGCGAACAACTGCACGCCCTTGGCCTGTAGGATGGCTTCCAGCTTTGCCACGGTCTGGTCGACCGAGTGATGGCTGGGTATCGTTACGATGCCGTTCTCTGGAGACGAGCTCATTGATTTCTCCTGACTTTGTTCGAGATTTGTGGGTCTGGGCTCACGAACCGAAACGAGGTAGATGGCCATCGCGAGTCCAAGAACCGCGAGGATGACCGCGACGGCTATCGCCAGATGGGACGGGCGGTCGAATCCGGAACCGCGATTCAGATTCCGTACCAGGCGAAGGTGGGTCCATACGCAGACGAGGTTGACGATCACTCCAAGCAGGATGAGGGCCGTGCCGAACCAGAACGAAGGGCCGTAGGGGACGCGGCTGGAAATTCGCCTGCCCGATCTGTAACGTCTGCAGGAACAGGCCGAAGCGGGCCACGACGAAGCCGAACCCCATGAGCGCCAGGCCGGTTCGGATCCAGGCGAGAAACGTTCTTTCGGCGGCAAGGTAGTCGCTCGGGCCGCTTGGGGATCGATCTGCCATGTCTACAATATGCCAGTCCGGCGTCGGAATGGTAAAGCGGGAGGTGATGTGATTGCTAGCCTATATGACTGTTCGGCTTGGGTGCAAGGGCACGCACGGCGTCAGCAGGCGGGTTGACAACCTGCCCCACGTGGCGCTCTTTTGGGGCGAATCGTCGCATCGGGCGACGGCCGGCTGAAAGCCGGCTGCAGCCACGATTGGCTGCCCCACAAAGTTCAAGAGGAAGAGTTGGCCACTTATAGATCGAGCGCGATCACCTCGTGATCCAGGATCGAGGGAAGCGTCAGCGTGACTGTCCCAGGGGCGTGCTCGATGGCGGGGCGGGCGGCGCTCACCAAGAGGTGGACGGTCTTTGGGCGCGACGGAACGCGGATCGCGACCTTCTGCGGCGGGGTCGGAATGAACTCGCGGATGGGGCCCTTCATCATCATCGAATTGGTGAGATTCACCAGGTGCACGGTCATGGAGTCCTTCTGCCGCCAGATGGCCACGTCGAGCGTCCCTGGCCCTGTCACGGTCACCGGGCGAGGTTCGTTGGCGGCCCAATCGACCGCGTTGCCCAGCAGTTTGCCGTGATCGGGCGAGAGGATTTCCCAGAAGGTGCGGTCGATGTCCCAGGGGAAGTAGACCACCCGGCCCTTGCCTTTTTCGCGTAGGAAGACTTCGGGAATATCGGTCTTGGCCACGCGTGGGAAGACCTCCTCCATGGGGAGGTCGGGATACGAAGGAATCAGCGTCAACGGCGGATTGGGATAGCTGCCGATGGTCTTGGTGTGCACGCGGGAGACGCCGTTGATGATGCGGGTGGCGTCTTCCAGGCCCGCCAGGATGGGATGGCGGCCCTCCAGCAGCAGGTAGGAGTTTTGCATGCGGGCATCGATTGCGCCGTCGAAGGATGCGCCGAACAGGTCGGCCAGTCCGAAATCGGCGCGCCGCACGCCCCACTCGTCGTAGAGCGAAGTCTCGTGGGTGGCCACGATGCTGCCACCGCGCTCTACATACTCGCGGATCTGCCGGCACTGGGCGTCCGAAAGAGCCGCGATGTTGGGAAAGATGAGCACCTTGAAGGCATCCACGTGCGCGGCATCGAGCAGTTGATCGTGGACCATCTCGAAGGGGATGCGTGCTTCGATGAGCGCCTGGTAATAACCGAGGGTGTGATCTTCCACCTTCTGGCGGGCGCGGTCGGCGCCGTAGAATTGCGCGGTCTGCTGCGAATAGACCAGGGCCACGCGGGCCAGCGGGCGCTCGTTGCGCAGGTAGCGCTCGTTGCGGAAATGCCACGTGTAGACGTCCTCCACGGGCTGGAGCCAGCGGCGGTCGTGCAGGGTGCCCGAGAATTTGGTGAACCACGGGCGCAGGCCGTTGGCGATGCCGTCGAGCGCCCACAGACGCACTTCCGGTCCGCTCTGCACCGAATCCTTCCAGCGGTAGGTCTCCTCCACTCCCACGCTGAAGATGCCGCCGATGGGCTTGCGGCCCATGGTGGAGCGGTATTCCTTGCCGTTCTTGCCGTTGGCCCACGGGGCGGCGAGGCCGCTGCGCGCCTGGCGGTCGGCGAAGAGGATGGGGGCGGTCTCGCCGATGATCCGCATGTTGAGATCGGCCAGGGCGCCGCCGCCCGAGTTGGGGATGTAGCAGGCGGCGGGATTGATCTTGCGAATCTCGGCGTCCCACAGGTGCCACAGGTCGAAGAGCCGCTGCTGGTGCCATGCCATGTAGGCGCGGCGGGCGGGGTCCTGCGGGTTGGTGGTGCGGGGCAGGTCGAGGCCGCTGGCTTTG
>PMTT01000665.1:31197-31475 GCA_003167275.1 Bryobacterales bacterium
TTGCGGCAGCCGGCCACAAGGTCGCCGAACGGGTCGCCGCTGCCCATCCACGGGGTCTTGTAGTGCAGGGGCACCTTGGTGGGATAGTAGGCCACGCAACCGCCGGCGCTCAGACAGGCGGCGTCGGAATGGGTGCGGCGGAAGTAGTCCAGCCAGAAGGTCAGGTCGTATTTGCCGGGGTCGTCTTCGACGAGCGTCAACTGGGCCCATCGCATGGGCCGGTCGAACCAGGGATCGGGATCGATGGGGGTGGCAGGAAGCAAGGCGGCGGAGGCGGC
>PMTT01000697.1 GCA_003167275.1 Bryobacterales bacterium
CCGCCACCGCCGCCCATGCGCATCCCACCGCTGCCACCGCCGCCACCGCCGCGCGCTCCACCACCGCCGCCGCCGAAACCGCCGCCGCCGCGCCCGCCAGCGCCGCCGCCCATGTCACCGCCGGGACCGCCGCCAGGACCGCCCATATCGCCGGGGTTCGGGCCGGCAGCGCTAGCGCGCTTCGCGCCTAAGCCGAACGTGCGGGAGACCCGCATATTCAGGGAAAACAGGCCGGCCATCGTCAGATAGTTACGCGGAACCAGATTGGGGATCACTGGGCTGGCAGTGTTGTAGGTTTGAAAGTTACCCAGCGTCGTGCAGACCACGCCATTCACGCCGCACGCAGCGCCCGGCGCCGCGAACTCCGCGCGAGCATTCCTTGCGTTGTCGCCGTAAATGTCCTGACCTAGCAGCACATCGTAGGGCGCGCCCGACCGTATAGTCACGAACGGGGAGAACAAGACATTCTTAGGACCGGTTATGGACCCGATCAACGTAAAGTTGTGGTGGCGGTCCAGGTTGGAACGCCCCCAGTCCTGTGCAAAATTGTAGGGATTCGTCGGCGAACCGGGGAGATCGTTCGCACGCGTGTACGAATAATTCCCTTGCAAGGAGACGCGCCGGCTGAACCGCGTATTGAAGCTGAGCATCAGGATGTTCTGATGGAGGTTGGCGCCGGACTCGTACTCGTAAATATTCCCGGCGCTGTAGCCATACGGGTAAAGTCCGTTGGTCGGACCGGAGGCCAGCAGGCGGTTGTAAGTGCCGGGGATTGGGGTGTTGATCGGGATGGTCTGCGACAGGTGATTGGAGCGATTGTTGGTATAGGTTACAGAGAGGGTCGTGCTGTGTGGCAACTGGCGCTCCACTCCGATGGCGCCCTGCATGCTGTAATCGGAGCGCAACTTGGGATCCACCAGGTATATGGCGTTTTGTCCCGGATTGAGCGTCGAAATTGGCGGAATGTTCGGGAAGAAAGTCGGATTGGTTACCGTGTAGTTGAGCTGGGACAACCCGTTAACCAGGGCGGCCTGCTCGAAGTCCCCAAAGCCGATGCGATCGTAGAAAATGCCATATCCACCGCGGATCACGGTCTTCTGCCGGCCGTTCTTGGCTGAGCCGGGAGCCCAGGCAAAACCGAAGCGGGGAGCGATGTCCCGGTGATCGCTCACCAGGGTTTGCACCTCATAGCGCAAGCCTAGGCTGATCGTGAGGTTCGGCCGCACGCGCCAGTCATCCTGAATGAAAGGACCGGCATCCCAACGATTCATGCTGACATACGCCTGCCCGGCCTCAATGGTGAACTTGTCGGGGCCATACCCGAGTGCGGCAATCGCCTGCTGGGTAAGCCCGGCCTGAGCCAACTGCAAGCTGCGAATGTACTGCTGCAGAGAGGTTTCCTGGGTGAGCACTGGATTTCCGTTGGAATCCACTACAATCTGGTTGGCAGCGTTCAGCACTGGTAAGTTGCCGCCGTCGAAGCTGAACGACCCGTTAAATCCCTGAGGATTATTGCTCTGATCGCCTTCGCGCCTCAGGCGGACTCCGAAGCGAAGTGTGTGCGCACCGTGCGCGACCGACGTGTAGTTCTGCAATTCGAAGTGCTTGGAGACATCGGACCGGTTGCCGATTCCATTGCCGCCTGTGGTGAACTCGCCCGACACGCTGACCTGTGGTATCAGGTTGCCCTGAGTGTTGGACACGTTTCGGGTGAACTGGAAGCGGGTCTCATTGATCACCTTCGTGCTGAGCACGGCGGTTTCCGTGACCATCAGGTTCTGTGCGTTGCCGGTGGTGTTGTAGGCCGCCGAGTTGGGAAACCCGGGAATACTGAAACCGGAGGGCAGAACCTTTCCACCGAAGCCCTGGTTGTCGCGCGAGTTCAAGCGCTCCTCGAAGCGTACGGTCAAGGTGTGATTGGTACTCAACTGGTAGTCGAGGCGCGGTGAGAACGTGGTGTTGTGGTTAGGAGTGACGATGGCTGTGAGGACCGGGCTCACATTGAACGTCGACGGATCCACGAAAAACGCGTTGGTAATCGCGTTGTCCTGAATATCGCGCTTCTGGAAATCCAGGAAGAAGGAAGACTTCTTATTGATGGGGCCGCCGAAATTGCCGCCAAAGTTCCGATTCGAAAAATCCGGCTTATTGGCCGCGAACGGGTTGCGGGAGTCCAGGACGCCATTGGTTTCATTGAAGTACGCCGAGCCGCGGTACCGGTCGGTGCCCGGCTTGGTCAGAATCTCGATGCGCCCGAAGCCCAGCCGGTCAAATTCGGCGGAGAAGGGATTCTGGTTGATGCGGATCTCGCGGATGGACTCCTTGGGAGGCAATTGGCCGCCGGTGAACCCATCGATATAGATCTGGCCGCCGTTCGGACCGGCGCCCGGTCCGGCCAGGGCCTGCAGGGCGTCCGCGAGGTCGTCGGGGTCGTCCGGAAGTGCTGCCAAATCTTCGCCCTTGATCACCAGGGCGGTCGCGTTGCTGTCGGGTTCCACGCTGACGCTCGGACCGGCTTCGGCTTTAACCGTCAACTCCTGCTTCTCCGCCTTCACCGACATTTGAATCGGGACTTGGATGGTGGTCGCACCCACGGTCACCGGTTTTTCAAAAGGCGAGAAGCCAGGGAACCCCACTTTCACTGTGTACTGTCCCGGGGCTACGCCCATAAAAGTGTAACTGCCGTCAGCTTGCGTCTGAGCCGTTTTCTCCCCGCTAGGGCCTACCAGCGACACTACGGCAGCGGGAATCACGGCTCCCGAATCGTCTGTCATCACTCCCTTGACCGTTCCAGTGGTCTGTTGGGCGGGCACGCTGGAAACGACCAGGGCGACAGCCAGTAACAAGAAAAGAATCCTTCGCAAGTTGACCATAGTTCTCCCGATTGAGCTTTCGATACGAGTTTTCCGACAACGAGTTGGGTGTTGTTGGTTTTTGGTGCTGGTCCCTAGTGGTTCTTAGTTGCCTTCGCCGCCACCGCCGCCGCCCAGGTTCCAGCCACTCATGATGTCTCGGGTGGCATTCGGAGCGGCAGTCAGGATCGGCTCCACGCCCGCCAGCAGCATGATCGCCGTGACGCGGGTCGGGTCGGTTCCCATTGTGGTGGACACCATGATGGCGTCCTTCGGCTTGAGGTCGGACAGCGGCATTGCCGGTAACCGTTCCAGCATCTGGCCGATGTCGCCGCCGCCACGCCCACCTCCGGGAGGTCCGCCTCCAGGAGGTCCAAATCCGCCACGCCCACCTCCGGGCGCTCCGCCTCCGCCACCGCGTGGACCGGCAGAGGCGCCGTCGCCACCGCCGCCGCGGGCGCCAGCCGCGGCCCCGTAGCGCCGGGCGAGCCCTTGAGCCACCACGTCAGACAGTTTCTTCATGGTGGAATCCGCATTCACCTTAATGATCAGGGGCTTCTTGGTAGCCAGATCGGTAACTTTCATTTCTCCCGATGCCACGTCAATCGACACGATGGTCGCGGCAATCTGGCGGAACGTGCCCGCGTAGATGCTTTCCGCCTTGATGCCGTTGCCGTCTTCGGTTTTGTTGCCGAGCACCTTCAACTGGTCGCCCGTCTTGACCTCGGCAAAAGTGCTGGGCTTGGCGTCGCTCGCCTTCGCCGAATCCAGGGAATAGCGGTGGTACTCGGTCTTGTCCGAAGGCTGAAGAGTGTACGTCTTCTGGCCGGCCTTAATCGTGATGGTCTTGGCTGCCGGATCGATCGCCGTGACGGTGCCGGTGGTTCCGCGCTTGTTCCAATCCTCGAGTTCCTTCTGCGCCAATTGGCTTAGATCGCCTTTGGTGCGGACCACCAGAGAGGTCGCCAGCAGCGGTTTCTGATCGAGAGCGCCCTTGAACATGGCCAATGCCTCGTCGCCGACGCCGATCTCGGAAACCGCCATCTTGGGCCATTTCTTGGTGTCGGTCTCACCCGGCTGGGCGTGGACGATTTGGGTTTTGTCGGAGGTGGAAATGGCTACGGTGTCGCCTTTGGCGGTTTTTAGGGTAACCTGGCTGGCGGCAGCATCCACCGCCGTCACGATGCCCGCTACTTGGCTCCGCGCCGCGGCGGGAGCCTGTGCCGCCTGGCCCCATGCCCCGTTTGCTCCGGACAAAACCAAGCCTGCTAAGGAAATCGCCGCAAAGAACTTCATCGGTGTGCCCTCAAAAATATGACTCCTATAAAGATAACAAAAGGGGCGTCCGACGGTTTCCGAAGGTTACACCCCTAGACTATTCGAGCAGGGTGGAACAAGCGTTCCGGGTCAGAGACTTGCGAACCCGGATTGAGGCAGGAGGGACGAAGAAGAGGCGAACAAGGGGATCAACCGGCAAGGCTGGGGAGGGAGCAAACCAAGCGCTGGACTTGCCGCGTAGGGTTTCGGTCGCGCGCTACGCGGCCTGAATTGCTGCAGGAATGGAGACTAAAGGCTACCGCCGCCGCCTTTCTTGGGGGTCTCTGCCTTCTTCTTGCTGGCAGTCTTTCTCTGGGTGGTGGTCTTCGACTTCTTATCGGCGGGCTCCTGGCCGGATATCGCAACCACGGAGCCGAAAAGAAGGGACATGCCGAGCATCAGCGTCATCAGTTTCTTCATTGGGTTTTTCTCCTATTAGAGGGTGACGAGTTTGATTCTCTCAACTTTGGCCTAAACGACACTGGAGCCAAAACCACACTGGATTGCCGCGCAGGGTTTCGAGCGCGCGCTACGCGGCTTGCCAGCCAATTGCTACAGGAAGCGAGACTAGTGGCTCGTGCCGTCTTTCTTGGGGGTCTCGGCCTTCTTCTTGGAGGTCTTTTTCTTGCTGCTCGTCTTCGTGGTGTCGTCCTTCTTGGGGGTGTCCTGGCCGAATACAACAGCCATCGTACCGAAAAGCAGCGAACTACCGACCATCAGCGTCATCAGTTTCTTCATTGGGGTTTTCTCCTTTTGGGTGGTGACGAGTTTGATTCTCTCGTCTGGGGCTATGGTATCTAACTGCACATGAAATGTACCTTAACGTGCAATTAAAATCAGTTCATGTGTCCAGTCAGGTGTACAGTCACAGACTTTTGCGGATTTTTCAATCGGCTCTGGATCTCTTATTTTCAATAGTTTGCGTGGATATCGGTGTCTGCAGAAAGGAATTCCCCGGAGGTTGCCCTGATACATTGAGATCGAAATATGAAGAAATCCGAGATCGCACAACGAATCGCTACCCAATCCGGTGTCACTGAAGGCGAAGCCGCGGACCGGCTCGACCGGATGGTCCGCCAAATTCTTTCGAACTTACGCAAGGGCAGGGAGACTCCCCTCCCCGGGCTGGGCAAGTTTACCCACGGCCCGGACGGAAAGATCGCATTCGTGCCGGAAGGAGGGAAAGGGCGTGATTGATGGGTCTTCCACCGAAAAGTTGGCGCAACAGTTGGCGCAGATTGTCATCCGCGGGCTGGCCGCCGGGAACGCCGTGGAGATCGATGGTTTGGGGATATTCCATCCCGATCCCGAGCGCGGCTGCCGATTCGAAGCATCGACTGTCCCGCGCGTTTTCGTCGCCTACGCCAAGGAAGATACGGCAGCGGCGGAGCGGTTATACGACGCCCTGGAGTCCGCCGGTTTTATGCCCTGGATGGACTCGCGGAAGCTGCTGCCGGGCCAGAACTGGCCGCGGGCGATCGAGAGCGCCATCGAGAACTCGGATTTTTTTGTGGCCTGCTTTTCGACGGCCTCGGTCAACAAGAAGGGCGGATTTCAAGCGGAAATTCGCTATGCGCTGGACTGTGCGCGGCGAATGCCCCTGGACGAGATCTTCCTCGTGCCCGTGCGTCTGGATGCCTGCCGGGTGCCGCGGTCGATCCAACGGGAATTCCAATATGTCGATCTTTTTCCGGACTGGCGGCAGGGAATCCGCCGCATGGTGGTCATGATCGAGCGTGAGCTGGAGCGGCGGGCCGACCGGATGTGCGTACTTCGGTAGGGTATGCTTTAGCTTGCCCAGCCATATCGAAGCCCGGCAAGCTTAAAGCATGCCCCAACGGGGCAAGCCTCAATCCGGTTTGGCAAGCTAAAGCATACCCCACACACTTCAATCCGCTACGCAACGGAAGCCCAGGCCGAAGCTCCGGTCGTCCGGTTCGAGCCAGTTCCGGAACGACACCCGCACGTACCTCGGATTGCCGCTCCACGAACCGCCGCGCAGGACGCGCATCTCGCCGCTGGAAGGACCGTGCGGGTCCTCGGTTTCGCCCCACTGGTAGTACTTCTCGCCATACCAGTCCGCGGTCCACTCCCACACGTTCCCCAGCATGTCGTAAAGCCCGAACGCATTCGGCTGCTTCTGCCCTACCGGCTTGGTACCGCCTTCGCTGTTCTTGGAGTACCAGGCGATGCCATCCAGGTTTCCATAACGTTCGGCCGTGCTGCCGGCCCGCGCCGCGTACTCCCACTCCGCCTCGGTCGGTAAACGTACTCCCGCCCAAACACAGTAGCCTACCGCGTCGTCCCAGTTCACCGAAACAATCGGCAAACTCTCATCCGCGCCTGTCACCTTCGGCATCGGTTTTCCCACGGCGCGCGCATACCGGCGGTAAGCCCCCACGGTGACCGGCGTCAGCCCCATCCAGAACCCCTTCGTGATCGTGACCTGGTGGGCCGGCTTTTCGTCTTCGTAGCAATCCGCATCCCCCGGCGAGGCCCCCATCTGGAAGGCTCCTGGCTCAATCCACACGTATTTCTGGGCATCGATGGCGTTCACCTGCACATCGCCCGTGTGCGGAGTGGCGCCTGCCACCAACGACGACACTCCAATGACGGCCGCTTCGGGAACCGGGGGGGACTCGCGCCGCGGCGCTTCTTGCAGGGCGGTTTCCAACTCGTTGACGAACTCCGTGCAGGTGCTGTAGCGCGCCAACGGCTTCTTCGACAAGGCCCGCCACAGCACGGCATCCACGGCCGGTGACAGATCGGGGTTCTGTTTGGTAGCCGGAGGCGGGTCTTGCAGCAGGATCATGGAGAACAGTGTGCCCAGGGCCTGCGCATCGAAGACCCGGCAACCGGTCAGAAGCTGATAGGCCACCACCCCCAAAGAGTATTGGTCGGATCGCCCGTCGAGCTGTTCCCCACTCATGTGCTCCGGAGACATGTACTCGAAGGTTCCGATGAACCGGCCCTGCGTCAGTTCCGACTTGGAATCCACCATCTTGGCGATCCCAAAATCCATCACCAGCGCGCATCCGGTCTCGTCGAGCATGATGTTCGCCGGCTTGATATCGCGGTGTACGACGCCGCGGGAGTGCGCGTGGTCCAGCGCTCCGGCACACTGCTTGAGGACACTGACCACGAAGGAAGGTTCCGACGGCGTCCCCAGATTGAACTCCGCCAGAGTCTTGCCGCGCACGAACTGCATGATGATGGAGGGATCGTCAGCATCGGGCAGGATGTCGTAAATGGCAACGATATTCGGATGCTGGAGGCATGCGGCCGCGCGACCTTCGCGAATGAGCCGCTGGACGGCTTCCTGCCATTCCCGGCCCGGCTGGCCTTGCGGTCGCGGAAGAGTCTTGACAGCGACTTCCCGCCGGAGCAAAGTGTCGTTGGCCTGATAGACGACTCCCATGCCGCCTCTCCCTAGTTCCTTCAGAATCTGATAGCGGTCGTCCTGGGGCATCTACACCAATCATTATACGGTGGGGGCGCTCCGATGACAGTAGTTCGTTTGGATAGCGCCGCGTGGGGCATGCTTTAGCTTGCCGCGCCCCGTACGGTATGCTTTAGCTTGCCCATCCTTGTAGATGTGGCCAAGCCGAAAGATGTGGCCAGAGGGCAAACCAAAGCAAGGCCAAGCCGAAGCCCGGGGCAAGCTAAAGCATACCCTACGGCTCGTAGATCAGAGTGTCGGCGGTGCGGGTTTGCAACCCCTCATCGACATGCGAATCGACAGGTGAATCGCCGGGCGCACCATCCCCCACGCACCGGAAGCCAAGGCCGGAGCTGCGGTCCTCTGGTTCGAGCCAGTTCCGGAACGACACGCGCACGTAGCGGGGCGTGCCACTCCACGAGCCGCCTCGTAACACTCGCATCGTGCCTTCCGGCGGTCCGTGCGGGTCCTCGGTTTCGGCCGGCTGGTAGTACTTCTCGCCATACCAGTCCGCGGTCCATTCCCACACGTTACCCAGCATGTCAAACAGCCCGAAGGCATTCGGCGCCTTTTGGCCGACCGGCCTGGTGCCGCCTTCGCTGTTCCTGGAGTGCCAGGCAATGTCATCCAGATCCCCATAACGGGCCGCCGCGCTGCCGGCCCGCGCCGCGTACTCCCACTCCGCTTCGGTCGGTAGCCGCACTCCCGCCCATTCGCAGTAGCTCACTGCTTCTTCCCAGTTCACCGATACCACCGGCAGACTATCATCCGTGCCCGTCACCTTCGGCATGGGCTTCCCCAGTACGCGCGCATACCGGCGGTAAGCCCCCACCGTGACCGGCGTTTGCCCCATCCAGAATCCCTTCGTGATCGTGACCTCGTGGCCCGGCCCTTCGTCCTCGTAACACTCCGTATCCTCCGGCGACCCGCCCATCCGAAACACTCCAGGCGGAATCCACACGTATTTCTGCCCGTCAATGGGGTTCACCATGATCTCGCCGGTCTGTCCAAGACCGCCCATCGCCGTGAGTGGGGCATGCTTTAGCTTGCCAACCGAATGGGTTTCGAGTGGCGGGCAGGCTAAAGCATGCCCCACGGGCGTTTCCTGCAGCGCTGCTTCCAGCTCGTTGACAAACTCCGTGCAGGTGCCGTAACGCGCCGAGGCCTTCTTCGCCAACGCGCGCGAGAGTACCCCATCCACAGCCTTTCCGAGATCGGCGTTCCGTAGACTCGCGGGAGGCGGGTCCTGCAACAGAATCATCTGGCAAAGCCCGCCCAGCGACCCCGCGTCGAAAACCCGGCAGCCCGCCAGAAGCTGATAAGCCACCACCGCCAGAGAATATTGGTCGGTGCGCCCGTCGAGTGGCTGTCCATTCATGTGCTCCGGGGACATGTACTCGAAGGTCCCGATGAACCGCCCTTTGGTCAGGTCCGACTTGGAATCCAGCAACTTGGCGATCCCGAAGTCCATCACCAGGGCGCATCCGGAGGCGTCGTCGAGCATGATGTTCGCGGGCTTGATGTCCCGGTGAATCACGCCACGGGAGTGGGCGTGGTCCAGCGCCCCGGCACACTGTTTGAGGACGCGGATTACGAAGGAGGGTTCCAACGGCTCGCCCGACGGATTGATCTCCGCCAGAGTCTTGCCGCGAACCAGTTGCATGACAATCGAAGGCGAGTCCCCATCGGGAAGGATGTCATAGATAGCAACGATGTTCGGGTGTTGCAGGGAGGCAGCCGCCCGGCCCTCGCGGAGCAGCCGCTGGACGGCTTCCTGCCATTCTCGCGGCGCCTGCCCTTCCGGCCGCGGCAAGGTCTTCATGGCGACGTCCCGCCGGAGCAACGTATCGATGGCCTGATGGACGACTCCCATACCCCCTCTGCCCAGCTCCCTAACAATCTGATAGCGGTCGTCCCGAGGCATCAAACCATTATAAGTAGCAGAGACGATCGTTTTTCGTCGTCTGTCGGCCCGCGTAGGGTATGCTTTAGCTTGCCCACCAAAATGTGGGGCGGGCTATTCCCACAGCGGGCGGTGTATCCTTGTTCCAGCCCGCGACCTTTACCGGCTCACGCCGGCCGACAGACGACAAAAAACGATCGTCTGTCCTACAGCACCACCCGCTCATCCCCGTCCCTGCGCGTAACCCGCTCGCGATCCAGGAACTCCAGCAGCGGGATCGCGTACTTGCGCGAAATCCCCGTCCATTCCTTGAACGCCCCCACGTTGAAGCGCTCCGCCCTCCGCCCCGCCAGCATCTCCCGCAGCCTGGCGAGAGCCGTCTGGTGAAACACCAGATCCTCGCTGATCCGCACCAGCCGCTTTTCGCGCAGCAGGATCTCGAGCAGCCGCCGCGCCCGCCCCGCCTCCACCGCCGATTTCGCCAACACCTCGGCCATCGCCGGGGTCGCGAGGCCCGCCTCTTCGAAGGCCCGCTCGATGGCCGCGCGCGCCTGCTCTTCCTCCTCCTTCAATACCACCTGGTGCCCCCGCGACCGCACCGTCTCACCTTCCACCACCAGTTCCTTTGCCTCGCCGAGCAGGGCATCCATCACGAACGGTGGCGCACCCGGCAGCTCCCGGCTGCGCAGGTCCTGCTTGGCGATGCCCGGCAGCAGCGGCTGCTTCGTGTGGAACAGCCGCACGGCCTTCACCAGCTTGTCGCGCGCCGATTGGAACCAGGCGCGGTCCACGTACCACGGATGCGACTGCGGAATGCTCACCAACCCCGCCGCCCCGCTCGCGATCTCGCGCTCCAGCAGGCCCGTGCGCGCCACCAGCTCCGCCATCCCCACGCCGAATTCCGACTCCCGAACCAGCAGGCCCACCCGCCCCGCGGCGTCCCGCGAAGCCAGCACGTCCAGACGCGCCCCCACATCCACGCCTTTCCGATAGCGGCGCTCTCCCAGGTCCACCACCACGCCACCGCCAATCGTCACCACCGGGGAGAACTTGCGGATGATAAATCGGTCCCCCGGCAGCAGCAGCGCCGGCTCGCGTAGCACGATCCGCGCATAGGCCGTGCCCCCGGCCGGCAGCACCGTGGCGCCCCCCAAGAGCCGGACTTCCGCTTCGATCTCCGCCGTACCCGAATGGAAGTGCACCGGCGCCCGATGCTTCAGCGGTTTCGCCGACCGCAGCAGGTCGAGCCGGCAATCCACCTGTTTCACCGCTCGGAACCGCCCCGGTTCGGAGAGTACATCGCCCCGCGTCAACTCGGCGGGCTCGATGTCCGCCAGGTTCAGGGCCGTGCGCTGCCCGGCCACCGCGCGCTCCGCTTTGGACCCGTGGACTTCGACGCCCCGAACCCGCAGCCGCCGTCCGGCGGGGTAGAGTTCCACCTCCTGCTCCTTGTGGATGGACCCCGAGATCAACGTACCGGTCGCGACCGTGCCGAACCCCTTCACCGAGAAGACCCGGTCGACCGGCAACCGGAAATGGCCCGCCGCGTTCTTTTCCGGCACCGCCGCCGCGACTTTCGCCAGCGCCTTGCGCAGTTCGTCGAGCCCCGCCCCCGTCACCGAGCTCACCGCCACGGCCGGAGCCCCTTCCAGGAACGAGCCCGCCACCANNCCGCGCGGAATCCCCAGCAGCCGGCAGATATCGAAGTGTTCGCGCGTCTGGGGCTTGATGGATTCGTCCGCCGCGATGACGAACAGCACCAGGTCGATTCCGCCCACGCCCGCCAGCATGTTCTTGATGAAGCGCTCGTGCCCCGGCACGTCGACGAAGCCCAGCCGCAGCGCGGCGGTCAACTGGAGGTGGGCGAACCCCAGGTCGATGGTGATGCCGCGCCGCTTTTCCTCTTCCAGCCGGTCCGCGTCGATGCCGGTCAGCGCCTTGACCAGCGCGGTCTTGCCGTGGTCGATGTGGCCGGCGGTGCCTATGATGATGTTCTTCATGTCGCTTGTTACAGTGTATGAGTGCTCGTCCTGCTTCTGCTGGCCGTCTTGTCGGCGCTCCTCGCCGGCTCGCTGGTCTATTGCGTCCTCACCATCATCGCAGCCGTGCGGTACCGCGCGGTGCGGCCGGCCAAACTGGAAGCAGCCCCGCCGATCAGCATTTTGAAGCCTCTGGCAGGTGTCGACGAGGGCCTCGAAGACAACCTCCGCACGTTCTTCGAACAACGATATCCGGCCTTTGAGATCCTTTTTGCCGTTCGCAACTTCAAGGACCCGGCCATCGCGGTGGCCGAGCGCCTGCGGGCCGCCTACCCCGCCATCCCCTCGCGCCTGATCGTGACCGGCGAGCCGCCCTATGCAAACGCCAAAGTCTTCAGTCTGGACCGCATGCTCGCGGCCGCGAGCCACGACCTGGTTGTGATGTCGGATAGTGATGTCCGCGTGACGCCCGCGATGCTCTCGACCATCGCCGCGGAATTCCAGGATCCCCACCTCGGGCTGGCCACCTGCCCTTACCGCGCCGTGCCTGGCCACAGCCTCTGGTCGACCCTGGAGGCGGTGGGTCTGAATACCGAATTCATCGGCGGGGTGCTGGTGGCGCGCATGCTCGACGGGATGAAGTTTGCGCTCGGCCCCACCATCGCCGCGCGCCGCGAGACCTTGCTGAGGATCGGCGGTTTCGACGCCGTNNTATGGCGTGATTCTGTCGTCGTACGCGATCGAGCACCGGATCGGAGCGCAGGCCTTCGCAGCGAATCTGAAGCACCGGTTGAGGTGGAGCCGAAGCACGCGCCGGTCGCGTCCCTGGGGCTATGTCGGGCAGGTTTTCACCAACCCGCTGCCGTTGGCGCTGCTCCTGTGGGCGGTTGCGCCGGCGTGGTGGCCCGTGGTGGCTGTGACTGCGATCTTCCGCGCCGCTGCCGTATGGGCCACAGCGTCGCACGCGCTCGGCGACCCGCTGGTGCGCCGACTGTGGTGGCTGGTGCCGTTGCAGGACATCGCGAGTTTCCTGGTGTGGATCGGCGGATTCTTCGGAAATACCATCTTGTGGCGAGGGCGGAAGTATTACCTGCTTCGAGATGGGAGGTTCGAATTGGTTGGGTAGAGTACGCTGAAGTGAAGGTCCTCAGAAATTTATTATAGAAATGTAGTGGACCGGGACCGAGGCGTGTCGCCCCGCGCCCCGTCTGATCGGGAGAACGGTGAAGACAGCTTTATCTCTGCTCTGTTTATTTCAGTCAGGTCCATGTCTCAATCGCTTCTTAATCAGCGAACCCTTTCCAAGACTATATCGTCTGGATTGGCGGGACTTCGAGCTTTGCGTCTCAATCGCTTCTTAATCA
>PMTT01000723.1 GCA_003167275.1 Bryobacterales bacterium
CCCGCACTGTCCGCACCGATTCCGTAGCCCACTTCGGTGTGAGACCCTCCGAGGAAGGTGGAATACACGAGTCCGCCGGTAAATGGATTATTCGGGTTCACCACCGATACGAACGTGTCGGCATTGCCCGCGTAGAGGCTCTGCATGGCGTCCGGGGTAACCGGGAAGTCCGGCGACAAGGTGTAGCCCGTCACCAGGATATTGCCGTTGGGGTCGAACGCGATCGCGTTGACTTCGTCGTTCCCAGAACCACCCAGGTACGTGGAGTAGACCAGCGAAGGCGTTCCCGATTGGGTCAGGTCCATTACCCCGATAATGACGTCCTGAAAGCCGAAGGACGAACCACTGTAGCTATACCCCGCCATTGGGAATTGCTGAGACAAGGTGGATGCCGCAAAGTAGACCAGGCCGGTCGGCCCCACCAGGATGGCCTTGCCATAGTCCAGATCCTCGCCGCCGATGTACGTGGAGTACAACACTGCGCCGGCGTTGGGGTCTACCTGGGTAATGAAGGCATCCTGATCGCCGAAGATCACCCCCGCGTAGGCGCTGGCGGTCACCGGGAAGTCGGAGGACTTGGTGGTGCCGACGATGTAAATCAGCCCGTTCGAATCCACCGCGATTCCGTTGCCGATGTCGTCACCGGTGAGTCCGCCCAGAAAGCTGGAGTACACCAGCGCGGCCGTCCCGGACTGCGAGGGATCCAGTTTCACCACGAACGCATCGATGGTGGCGCCGGCTCCGGTAGGCTGGAAGGCATTGGCGGTCACCGGAAAATCCGTGGACGTAGTGCTGCCCGTCAGATAGATGACCCCCGCGGAATCCACNNCCCACCCAAATGTCGGTCAGGCCGGTGATATTGCTGTCGTAGCCGTCAGCGGGCAACGCGGACGTATCGGTTTGCATGGCGAGATAGAGGAGCCCGCTGGGCGCCAATTTCACGGCGTTGACCTGGTCGATACCGGTGCCTCCTACATACGAGACGTAGGTCAGTGTTGGGTCGACCACCAGCGTCCGGGTGCGGTCATAGTGGTCCAGGCGAAGGCCGACAGTATTGCGTCCCAGAAGCGTATAATGCCCATCCACCTGGCGGCGGACGGAAGTCTGAGGATCGTCCTGATAGATGACGGGCTTCTTCTGCACGATTTTGGCGTCACCGGATTCCAGAACCAGATCTCCTTCGGGCGAGAGGCTCAGATGTCCGGCCCCGCTGAACTTCATGCGGATCGCGTTCGGGTCCGCGCCGGGCTGCAGGACGAAATCGTATTCCAGTTGATTCTGGTTGCCGTAATAGATGACGTCCACGCCCGGATAGACCGCGCGATAGCGCACGCGCGCATAGCTGGGAACATTGGCGCGCCAGTTGGCCCGATTACCCAGGAAGAAATCGGTGCGGGCCTGGAAGCGGTCGAGCGGCTCGATTTCCGGCGCCCGGTTGGAGTTCAGCAGGGAGATATCGACCCGCTGGGAACGCCGCACAACTTTCCCCTGCCCCGCGGGAAGGGCCGGTTGGCCGGCTGTGGGAATCGCGAGCGAAGGACCGTGCTCCGTGAGGAACAGGTTGTAGCCGCCGGCGTGGGCGGAGTAGCGAACCGCCGGGCCCAGTTGGCCCTGGTTCGCCTCGAAGCGAAGCGGCAGCCGCGCCAACGCCGCCTTGGCTTTCGCGACGGCGGGGTCCGAACCTGCAGGGCGCCCCGCCGCCGCCAGGAAGGAAGCGGCGCCAACAAATAACGCAAAGCGAGACAGACGGAGCATATATTTTAGGTACAAGAACACCAGAGAACTTCTATTAGAACATGCAGGAGGCCTGTGGAAAACTGGGCGAGAACTTCACAGGAGTGGGCACGTCAGCACAGGCATTCCCGATTCTCTCTAACCGATTGTCGATTCTCCCTTCCCCGATTCGTTATTCGGATGACAGAAAGCACGCGATACACTCGCGTAAAATAAGGAGCAAAGACGATGTCGAAATACCTGCTGCTATTACATAGCGATCCCTCCGGCTGGACAAACCTCAGCCCGGATGAAATGCAAAAGGCATTGGAGAAGTTCATGGCCTGGATGCACAAGCCATTCACCGTGGGCGGACAGAGATTGGGGCCTGACAACGGGCGCGTGATGCGCTCCGTAGGGGGCAACGTGCGCGCCACGGATGGTCCCTACAGCGAAAGCAAAGAGGTCCTCGGAGGCTTCTACATCATCGAAGCGGCCAACTACGAGGAAGCCGTCGCGCGCACACTCGACCATCCGACGCTGGAGTACGGCGGCACCGTAGAAGTCCGCCAAATCTGGGAGCCGTGAGAGCTCCCTCCGCAACCGCGGCCGCGCCTCTGCTGGAGCATCTGTTCCGGCGGCAGGCCGGCCGCATGGTGGCACACTTCGCCCGCCTGCTCGGTCCGGCACACCTCAATCTGGCGGAGGACGCGGTGCAGGAAGCCATGCTCCGGGCGCTTGAGACATGGCCGTATGGGGGCGTGCCGGAGAACGCGGTCGCCTGGCTCTTCCGCACGGCCCATAATGTGGCCATCGACGCCATCCGGCGGAACAAGCTGCTGGGCGAAAAGACCGAGGGTATGGTGGCCGAGCTATCGCGCTCGGCTACAGCCTTGCCGGAGGATCCTGACACCGAGGAGCAGCTTCGTGACGACGAACTACGCATGATCATCCTGTGCTGCCATCCGGCGCTGACACGGGATGCCAGCGTGGCCTTGAGCCTGAAGACTGTAGGCGGCTTCAGCGTGCGGGAGATTGCGCGCGCCTTTCTGGCGGAGGAGAGCGCCATCGCGCAGAGGCTGGTGCGCGCCAAGCGCCAGGTCCGCGACGGCCCGCTGACCTTCGAAATGCCCCGTGGCTCCGAGTTGCAGGACCGCCTGGCCTCCGTGCTCGACGTCCTCTACTTCATGTTCAACGAGGGGTACGCCGCGCACGAAGGCGAGGCCCTCATCCGGCAGGATCTTTGCATGGAGGCTTTGCGTCTGGGATGCCTGGTGGCATCCTCGTCGATCTCGACACCGAGGGTGGATGCCCTGGTGGCGTTGATGGCGCTGCAGGCCGCGCGCCTGCCCGCTCGCGTGGACAACGCCGGCGACCTGGTCCAGTTGGAATTCCAGGATCGCAGCCTCTGGGACCGTGATTTGATCGGCCTCGGGTTCCATTACTTCGATCGATCCATGGTGGGCGACGACGTCTCGGAATTCCACGTTCAGGCGGCGATAGCGGCCACACATGCGCGCGCCACCGATCCTCAATCGGTGGATTGGCCGGTGATCCTGCGCCTGTACGATCAACTGCTCGCGATCAACCGGTCGCCGGTGGTGGCGTTGAATCGAGCCGTGGCCGTAGCGAAGGTGCATGGTCCCGGGCAGGCGCTGGCCGAGATCGAGTCGCTGGACAGCAATCAAAAGTTGGGGGACTACCACCTGTTACTGGCGGTGCGGGGGCACCTGTTGCAGGAAGTGGGACGTCCCGGGGAGGCCGCGGCTTGTTTTCGATCGGCCCTGGAATGCCCTTGCTCCGAGCCGGAACGCCGGTTCCTGAGACGAAAACTCGGGGAAATATGAACCCGGCAAAGGCAGTTCCGCAGGCGCGTTAACACGTGAAACAGGGGCTTGTTTCACGTGAAACCCGGGTTGGCTGGTTCAACTGATTCGGGACGGGCGATCTGTTCGAAGCCAAAGGGGAGGAGGCGTCATGTTGAAGCATGACGCCTCCTCCCCCAGAGTACAGATCGAGATCCAACTTAGAAGGCTATGCGGACCTCCAACTGAAGATTGCGCGCCGTGACGGCGCCCGTTGCCGCGCCGAAGCCGGCGTTCTGCGGCAGCGATTTGCCCGAGAGTATGCTGCCGGTGGAACTGTACTCGGGGTTCTGCAGGGTCATGCTCGTCGGGTTGTTGAAGGTAGCCGTTCCCTGGCGAGCGGTGATGGCCGCGGAGTTTAGTGCGTTGAAGATGTCCGCCCGGAACTCGAACGTTTTGGACTCTCTGAATTTCCAGAAGTGGAACTTTCGCACGATGGCCGAGTCAACGATCTCGGTGGGGCAGCCGCGCACGTAATTGATGCCCGACTCCATGCCCACGCTGCCGTAGGTCGGCCCCGTTACAGCCGCAGTATTGAACTGGTTAAACTGGTTGCCCGTACATCCGCTGCCGAGGCCGTTGCCCAGAACCACCCTGCCGCCAAAGTCCGGAGAACCGGTTATGTTGACACTGCCTCCGCCGCTTTGGTAGGAGTAACCGAGACTATAGGCCGCCCCCGATGCCGCCGTGAGAATGCCGGAAATCTGCCAGTCGCCCGTGAGCTGGTGAAGGAAAGCGCCTCTGCCTGTGATGCCCGGGATGCTCCAGGTGGCATTGGCTTTCAGGAAATTCGGTGTGGGATCCAGCGTACTAAACAGTTTCTCGTAGGCCGCCTCATTGGACCAGAGTGAGAGCACGCCGTTCGTATACGTGTAGTGTTGAGTGATCCCGGTGTTGCCCTTGAGTGAGATCCCACGGGTATAGTTTGCCCCGAGAGACAACCCGTTCCTGTACCGCCGGGTGACGCTTACCTGGATCGAGTGATACGTGTCATAGAATTCCGTCGTATTCTGCGAGATCGCGCCGAGGCCCTGGTACGGCCGGAGCAGATTCGTCGTGTAGGCCGACGCGCCCGGAACCGACGGCGCGCCGAGCGTCGGGTCCTGATACTGCGGCAGATAGGCTGTGCCTAAGGGCACCTGGTTTATCAGTTGTGTCGTACCTCCCTGCTGCGCCCCCAGGCGGTTATACGCGTGGTTGCCCACATACGACACATCGAGGACCATCTGCAACGGCAGCGATTTCTGGACGCCGATATTCCACAGGAAGGTCGACGGTATCTTCGCGTTGTATTCGAAGGTGTTCAGCGACGCCACCGGCAATGGACTCAGCCCCGCCGTACCGAGCGTCTGCAACTGCGACTGGAGCAGGTTCTGAGTCGTCGCGATCGGTGGATTGGCTGGACTCGAGAATACCGTGTTCCCGTCGGGGCGGTCGTAGAACAGGCCAAAGCCGCCACGGATCACAAAGTCGGATTTCCCGTTCACGTCGTACGCAAACCCGAACCGCGGTGCGTATACCAGCTTCGGCCAGACGTAGTTCGTATTCGCGATCCCATTACCCGCCTGAACGATCCCGTCCAGCGCACTGCCAATGCCCGGAACCGGAGTCCCGATCAACACCGACGAGTTCGCGGCGGTCCCCCCCGGGATAATCGCCCCGGTGAGCGGATTCATTGCGTTGCGGATGTTGCCCGAACACGTCGTCGCGCCATTGCTGCACCCTGCTACGTAGAGTACCTGCGCGGTTGCAGCGGTAAATTTATCGGGGAAGAAGTTCGACTCCTGATTGAACTGATCGTACTGGGGCTGCTGATGTACGAACCGCATCCCATAATCCAGGGTCAGGCGGTTGCTCACTTTCCAGTTGTCCTGGACGTAAAATTCCAACTGATTGTAGAGCATGCTGCCTTCGATGTATTTCGAAGCCTGCGAGTACGAATTGAAGACTCCCAGAGCCGCGTTGGAGTAACCGAACCCGCTATCGAGGGTGTTATTCGTGTTATTGCTGAAATCCACGTTACCCGCGAAGGACGCGTTGAAGCCGGCGTTCTGCGCCTTATAACTGTGGTTGAGGTAGGCCCCGGCCTTGATGGTGTGCCGCCCTTTGACCTTCGTCAGGCTGGCTGAGTAGTCATGCGTTTGGTTGATGTTCAGCCAGCCGGGGTACGCTATATTCGGCGGGGCGTTTCCGATTAAGCTGCCCCAGGTGAATTGCGGCACCAGGTTAATCGACTTGCCGTCCCAGATCGGCGGCTTCTCGGCCTGCATGACCTGGTAGGCGTAATAACTTGTATTCAACACGCCCGCATCCGGGTATAGGTTCGGGAAGGCGCTGAGAGTGTTATTGCGGTTGGACGCCTTGTCCACGGGGATGCCGCCGGACCCGCCGCCCGTCAACTGGTTCTCGATGCTACCGTAGGTCACCTCAACGACCGTCGTCGGCGAAACTGTCCAGTCGGCCGTGATAGCCTTGTGGATGATATAGGGATACGGGGTGTAGACATCGTTGAAGCCGGGAATCGAGCCCGTCTGCACCACCGGGCGTAGCCGATCCTCGGATAACACGCCAAAGAACCGCAGTCTCGATGACAAATTGTAGTCGATTTTGACAACTGGCTGCTGCTCCAACTGATCGTACCCGACCGGCGCTTGCGAATAGTTGAAGCTCGTCCCCGGCGCTTGCGTGAGAGTCGGCAGCGGGTATTGGTTGAGCACCGCCACGCCTGGAGCATAGAGACGGGAGGCCGGAATCACCGAGTTCGGGAAAGGCTTCCCCGTCGTGTTGTCGATGATCGGAGCGATCAGCTTACCGTTATTGTCGAGGGTCTGGGAATAGTCGCCTGCCCGCTCGAGCGCCGTCGGCACGCGCAGGAGAACATTGCTGCCGGCGATTATCGTCGATGGCTGGAACTGGTGCGCGTAGAAAAAGAACAGTTTATTGCGCCCGTTGTACACTTTCGGGATCACCACCGGCCCCCCTATGCTGTAGCCGTAAATGCTAGTGTAGGAATACGGCTGTGCGAGGCCGTTCTTCTGATTCGCCCACGACCTTGAATTCCAGTCCGAGTTCGTGAAGATACCGTAGGCCGATCCGTGCAGTGAATTCGTGCCGCTCTTGGTCACGGCGGTAATCTGCAATCCGCTCGATCTGCCGTATTCCGCCTGATAGCCCTGCGTGAGGACTTTCACTTCACCGACCGACTCGATGTTGAGGTTCAGCATCTGGCCGTTGTTGCCCGTGTCCATGGCTGAGATGCCGTCCATCATGATGTTGTTCTGGTCTTGCGGGGAGCCCAGCCGCGTCGTGCCATTCACGCCCGGAGTAAAGGCCACCGCATTCATGAAGTTCCCGTGGCCGATCGGCAGGTTTTCGATCTGCGTGTTTTCGATAGCGAAAGAGCGCTCACCGCTCTGGGTTTGTACGAGCGTCGCTTCGGCGGTTACGGAAACCGTTTCGGTAGCTCCGCCTACCACAAGAGTAATGGTCGGGACACCCACGCGATCTCCGCCGGTAACCACGATTCCTCTTTCCAGGTACTTTTTGAATGCCGGGGCGGTGACCTCGACGGTGTATGTGTCGGGCGTGATATCCGGGAACACGTAGTCCCCGCTTCCGCTGGCGGTGATGGTGGCGCTCCTGGTTCCATGCACCTCGCTGATGAGGACCACCTCCGCGCCGGGAATGACGCTTCCCGATTGGTCGATGACTCGTCCTGTTACGTTGCCAGTCGTGACCTGCGCCGATACTGAAGACGGCAGCAGACAAAGGGTCAATACGAGAGCGGCTAAGCAGCTACGCGGCATGCTAATCTCCTTTTCAAAGGCTGCTAGAAAATCCAGTGCCCGGCGGGCAGTCTCTCCGGTGCTCGTTCCCACAGAGGGCGGCAGATTCACCCCATGGGTTCAGTGTCGAACTTGGCTGGTCGAGCGAATCGGATAATTTGGACCTTCTTGGTAAGGTAGTATACATGCACCTGTAACTTTGTCAAGTAAATTTGCGTCTTTCCCCTACGGTG
>PMTT01000695.1 GCA_003167275.1 Bryobacterales bacterium
AACGTCAATCCAGTGGTGTCGCCACCCGGTCCTCAGGCCGGCAGCATGCCTCTGCCGATTCCCGTCCAGCCAACCCAGTCCAGCAGCAGCCGTGTCGGTATCGGCATCGGTATTGGGATCGGGGTGCTCCTGGTGGCGAGCGTGCTGTTTTCCCTGGCTCACCGTTCGCCGGCGCCCGATACGACGTCCACGGGATCGCAGACGAGCCAGTCAGCGCCAAGCCAGTCTCAGCCGAGCCGGTCCCAGCCGCCGGCGTCCGACCCGCCGGTGGCCCAACCGTCCGCGCAAAGTGGATTCACGACCTACGCTGACAAGAGCGGCCTGTTTCAAGTGGACGTTCCCGCCGATTGGGTGTTTCTCCGGTCTGAGAGCGACACCACGCTGGACAATGCGGCTTGCCATATGGTCCGCGCGGCCGTCTTCGCTAAGGTTGCCGAGCACTCAGACCTGGACGGATGGCTCTCGGAAGGCATCCGGGTGACCGTCTACCTGCCTCCGAGCGGCCAGATCTGGCAGACGGAATGGGCTGCCGACTGGCTGAAACGCTCGATCAACGGCACTTTGCAGGGATACGCCAAATACCAGAACACCACCGTTGAGCCGGTCCAACTCGGCAATGTGGCCGCCAGCACAACGGCCGTCATGGGTGAGGCCAAGGCCATTTCCGAGCCGGAGGTGGCCAGACTGTACGTGGGTGTCGCCCAGAAGTACCTGGTGGTGGTGGACGTGGCGATGCCGTCATCGAAGCGCCCCCTCTTCGAATCGGCCGACGAAACGGTGCGCCGTACCTTCAAGCTGACAGTCCCCTGACCTTCGGGTGTTTGTAGGATGAAGCAGCCAATCCTGGCCGCCGTCCCCAAAAACAGTTACGCACCCCTAAAACGCCACTGAAGCACGTCGCTCTCGCGGCTGTTATAATGAAATTTCCCCTTAGAACACAGGAGTTCTCAGAGAAATGTTTGATCTGTTTCGCAGCCGTGATAAAGCCGTCCGCATCCTTTTGGGCGCACTCTTGCTGATGGTGGCAATTTCGATGCTCACGTACCTGGTGCCGAACTACACCTCCGGCGCCAGTACCTCGGACGTGGTGGTTGCCGAGATCGGCAACGACACCCTGACCTTGCCCGAGGTTCAAAAGCAAATCCAGAACACCGTAAAGGGACGCCAGTTGCCTCCCCAGATCCTGCCGACGTTCATTCCCCAGATCGTGGATCAGATGGTAACCGAGCGAGCCATCGCCTATGAGGCTGAGCGGCTCGGATTTGTAGTGACCGACGCGCAGGTGGCGGATGGTATTCGCCAGATGATCCCCTCCCTGTTTCCGGATGGCAAGTTTGTCGGCACCGATATGTACGCCGGCTTCTTGGCACAGCAGAACGTATCCATCGCCGAATTCGAAGCCGAAATGAAGCGGGAGCTGCTCGGAACTCGCATGCGTGACGTGGCGCTCGAAGGCACGATCGTCACACCGTTCGAAATCGAGCAGGAATACCGCAAGAAGAACGAAAAGGTCAAGATCGAGTACGTCAAGATCCCCTCCGACAAATATAAAGCCGAAGTCCAGCCCAACGCGCAGGACATGCAGGACTACTTCAAGGCCAACAAGTACCTTTACACCACGCCTGAGAGACGGAACCTGGCGGTGCTGATCGCCGATCAGACGAAGCTGGAAGCCGCCGTCAACCCGACCGATGTCGATCTGCGCCGTAAGTACGCACAGAACCAGGAAACCTATCGCATCCCCGACCGCGTCAAAATCCGGCAGATCCTGCTCAAGACCCAAGGCAAGGCAGCCGAAGACGCCCAAGTCAAGACCAAGGCAGAAGGACTTCTCAAGCAGATCAAGGCGGGCGGGGATTTCGCCGCGTTGGCCAAGGCCAACTCCGAGGACCCCAGTTCCGCCGCTAACGGCGGCACGATGCCGGATTGGCTGACCCACGGCCAGTTCTCCTCTCCGGAGTTCGATCGGGTGGCCTTTTCCCTCAAACCGGGCCAGACCAGCGATCTCGTGAAGGTGGATTACGGGTACCACATCATCCAGGTGCTGGAGAAGGAAGATGGGCGCTTGAAGCCCTTCGAAGAAGTAAAGGCCGAGCTGGCCTCCCAATACAAGAAGGAACAGGCCAGCAACATGATGCAGAAGATCTCGGACAAGGCCCAGGCCATGCTTCAAAAGGATCCCCTGCACCCGGAGTTAGTCGCAGCCGCACTGAACATGGAACTCGTACAGGCTAATGACGTCGAGCCGGGTAAGCCTATCGTGGGAGTCGGTCCCAGCCCCGATCTCGATCAGGCCATCACGGGGTTAAAGAAGGGTGAAGTATCTCAACCGGTCGCCCTGGGAGGCAGCAAACTGGCGATCGCCGTGGTGACCGACGTCGTCCCTCCGCGGCCCAACACCTTTGAGGAAGTACAGAACAATGTCAAGGATGCGATCGTCCAAAACCGCCTGACCTTGGCCGTGCAAAAGCACGCCACCGAACTGGCGGAGAAAGCCAACTCGATGGGTGGCGATCTTGCCAAGGCCGCCAAGGCTATGGGATTGGAGATCAAGACGTCGGACGAATTCGCGCGGGATGGGAACGTGGAAGGGATCGGCCCGGCCAGCTATGTGGCGGATGCTTTCAGCCGTCCTGATGGCACGGTGTTCGGTCCGGTAGCCGGCGGCGGTAATACCCTGGTGGGAAAAGTGCTTGCCCATGCGCCAGCGGACATGTCGAAGCTGGCCGAGCAGCGCGTCACGATCCGCGACGGGATCAAAGGCCAAAAGGGGCGCGAGCGGAACACATTGTTCGATGAGGGTCTGCGCAACGCGCTCGTCAAGCAGGGGAAAATCAAGTACCACCGCGATGTAATCGATCGCCTGTTGGCTAATTACCGTCCCAGCTAGCCAGGATGCTGCACACTCTCCTGGACTTCTATCGGACGCTGACCGACCCGGAACGGCTCATCGACCTGCTGAGCACGTTGCTTTCCGGGTGGCTGGGATATGCCACCTTGTTCGCCATCGTTTACTCGGAGACGGGGCTGCTGGTAGGCTTCTTTCTTCCGGGCGACTCGCTGCTGTTTACCGTAGGGGTGGTGGCCCGCGCAGGCCATCTCGATATCCTGCTGGTCAACGCGCTGCTGATGTCCGCCGCCATACTGGGCGATTCCACCGCATACCTCCTGGGCCGGAAAACCGGCCCCCGCATCTTCAGTCGCCCCGATTCGCTTCTGTTCAAGCAGGAATACGTCACGCGCACGCGGAAGTTCTATGAGCGCTACGGCGGCAAGACCATTGTCTACGCCCGCTTCGTGCCGATCGTCCGGACCTTCGCGGCGTTTATCGCCGGCGTGGGACAGATGCCGTACTTCAAGTTCCTCCCATTCAGCGTGTGCGGAGGCATCGGCTGGATATTCTTCATGAGCATGTTGGGATATTGGGTAGGCTCCTGGCCGATCGTCCGGCATTATTTCGACAAGGTGATCCTGTTGATTATTGTTGTGTCGCTGCTGCCGACCATTATTGAAGTCCTGCGATCCTGGCGCTCGCCACGGGCGGAGAAGGCTGGGATTGGGTAGGGGTGACCGGCGTTCGGCCCAATTCGGGTACAGGACAACGGATGAACAGGGACGAAGTCATCGACAAGCTACGGGCGCATGAGGCCGAACTGAAGGCCGCCGGGATCGTGCGCCTTCGAGTGTTTGGATCGGTAGCCCGAGGGGATAACTCCCCCGCTTCCGATGTCGATCTCCTGGCCGATTTCGACATGACGAAGCGCTACACCCTGCTGACGATGGGAAGGCTCGAAAGCCACCTTGCCGATTTGCTGGGAACAAGAGTCGATCTGTCCTCGCCCGAATGGCTGAGAGAATCGGTTAAGGAACAGGTTCTGCGGGAGGCGGTCATTGCCTTTTAGTGCCCCCGAAAGACATCTACGCGACATTCTGAAGAATATTGACCAGATCGACGAGTTCGTCGGGAATATGGACTTCACAGCCTACGAGCGGGACGAAAAGACAAAAGCGGCTGTGGAGCGCAAGATGCAGATCGTGACTGAGGCAGTCATGAGGTTGGAAATGGATGATCCCGAAGCGCATCCGGGAATTGACTGGAAGGGATATCGTGGCATGGGCAACTTCCTGCGGCACTCCTACGACCGAGTCTCTGATGAAATAGTCTGGAACACCGCGAAAGACGACCTTCCGGTACTCCGGAGGATCGTCGAAAAGGAGCTCGAACGTTGCGGCTAATCCAAGATTCGACCTATACTCCGGCTGAAATGGACTTGTGCGATCAGAATCATTTCGTATTGCCGCCCAAGGCCTGGAAAGCGTTTGTCAAAGCTCTTGATGCCCCGCCCGAAGTTCCAGGGCTGAAGCGCCTGTTTTCGCGCGTCTCCGTTGCGGAGGGCCGCTGACGACAGCATGCGCCGGATCTCATCTGCTTCCGGTGCGCTGGCCTGAACACAGGACTGTTGGATAATAGCCAGTGGAGGCCGATCCATGCGCCGCGCACCTGCTTTCCTTTTTACTTGGCTCCTTCTCACCCCGGCCGCTTTCTGCCAGACCAGCCCCACGGACACCCAGATCAATCAGGCGTTGCTCAACGAGATACGCCTGTTAAGACAAGACCTGCGTACGACCGCGGTCACCATTCAGCGGGCGCAGATCGTGATGTATCGGCTCCAGGCCCAAGCCCAGTTGGTGAGTCGGGCAACCCAGCGGGTGGACGAGGCCCGTAACCGCTGCGACATCGCCCAGCAGGAGCAGAGGAGGTTGACCATTCTGGTCGAGCAGACCGAACCTAAGCTGCTCAACATCCAGGATCCCAAGGAGAAGAGGAATCTGGAAGATGCTGTCGCTCAGCTAAAAGGAAACATCGCCCGGTCTTCCAGCGACGAACAGAATTGCCGGTCCCGCGAGGCCGAAGCCGACAGCGCCCTGCGGGCCGAGCAGGCGAAAATGGATGGCCTCCAGGACCAGTTGGACAAGCTCGATAAGACCCTCGCGAGCATCGGCGGCCAATAAACTGGCCCGCTCCTCCACCTTGGACCCGACGGCAGCGTCGCGGACAACCCTTCAGGCACGTCCGACGCGACGCTCCGTGAACTGACTGGCCGCCGATGAATCGCTTGTCGGTGGCAGGGCATGGGTGAGATGCTGGGAACTCGTGAGGGTGCCTGTCGAACGCACAACAAAGCGCCCGCTGTAGGTGCGGTTTCGAGCGCCGATTATTCCCTCGGCCTCGCATCGACAATCCGCGGCGCGGGGGTTGAAGGCTGGAGATCCTCGGGGCGCACCGGGCACGTCGGTAGCGACGCGGAAGCGGTGACTGCGGGGACCACGTCCAGCGCCACCTCGATTTTGGCCTCGAGGGTTTTCTCATCACCAGGCTTGTAGCCATCCTCGCGAAACAGGACGCGGCCGTTTTCATCCAGCAGGTAAGTGGATGGGGTCGAGTCGATGTGGTAATCCCTTTGCAAGGATACCTGCGATCCTCCAACCAATACCGGGACCGTTAGATTCTTGGCCATTTGCCAGCCTGCGATTAGACCCTCCTCTTCGGGCAGGATGTTCACCCAAACGGCGGAGAGCCCCCTGTCCTTGAATTTGTCGTAGATCTTCTGGATCAGGGGGAGCTCCACGTTGCAGTACGGGCAACGGGGGAAGAAAAAACTCACCAGCGTAACCTTGTTAGAGAAGTCCTTGAGCGTCTTCTTTTTCCCGTCCAGCGTCTTTAAACTGAATGGTTTGAAGGTATCGGAAGCCGTCTGCAGCGACCCTTCCTGAGGGGCGCCGGCAATCGATGGGTGCGAGGCGTTTGCCCTCGATAGTCGGCCTGAGTCACTCTGTGTCAGGTCTTCGACGGTATTTCTCTTTCCCGGCATTCTCAGGGTGTAACCTGCCATCCACACGTAATTCGCAAAGGCAGCGTCCCCTTCGTGCACACCGTTGATCTCTTCGGCAACGCTCTTTGTCCGATCGCGGATCATGACCTTGCCTACACTGAACTGGAGCATATGGTGTCCCCGCGTATAGATGACACCTGGTGTCAGCGCAACACCGAAGCCGGGCCGGCGAAATCCCAAATCGTTCCCGATCAGATTGTGCGCGGGCACCCCCTCGCCGCGGATGGATAAAGTCAGACTCAGCCCCTTGATCCCAGGAGCAGGATGAGAGGCCCCAACCTCGAGCATGTATTGGTCCTGAATCGCATCGAACTGAGTCATGCCTGGAGTAGGAGAGGGAGCACTGTTCGTCGTTCCTCCATGGGAAGTCCAGAAGCTATGGTAGCCGCCCTGAGTCATAACATAGTTGCCATCGACGAACGCGATGGTGTTGTTCCCCAGGTTCTGGAAAGCCTGCCACGACATGATCATGCCCCAGGTGCCTGCCCCTGGCTGGACCGAATAATCGGGGTATTGCGTCGATGACGCTGCGCCATACGACGTTGCCACAACATTACTCTGGCGGTCGTTCCCTGACGGAATCAGCAGGCTCAGTCCGGCCTGGGCATTGTTCGTGCCTGCTTTTTCACTCTTCGGACTGCGCAGCCAATACTGCGCCCCGAGACTGATATCGCCAAGCCCGGACGTGTGCAGGGTTGCGTATTGAGACTCCTGGCGCCTGCTGGCGTACACAAACGGAACAGTCCCCGTCAGGCTGATCCTGGGCGTGAGCTGGTAAGTGGCAGTGAGAGTGTCGATGTTGGTTTTTGACTGAACCTCGGTACCCAGTTGCGCCCGGGAGAAGTTCTCCGTCGGACCGCTGAAATGCACGTGGGAAAAGACGTGACGCACACCAATCGCCGAAGTCCAGTCACCCGGCTGCAGGTAGCCCCCGCCTTCCGCACCATTTGACTCCAGACCGGAGCGTGAGATCACTCAACCCTGAGCGAATGCCATGCGCGTGGGCATGAGCATCCCCAAGGTCAACACAGTCAAAAACACCCCCATCCTTCCAAATGTTACGTCGAATCGCCGCATGACAGTCCCCTTCCTATTCCCAGCAACAGCGAGGTTTTCAACACGATAGCCGAGCGGCGATTGAAAAACAATAATGGGTTCATACTACCCGTCAGAACGAGCGAGGCATTTCCAGCACGTGCTCGCCCAGGAACGACAGGATCAGGTTGGTCGAGACCGGCGCCACCTGGTACAGGCGCGTCTCGCGGAATTTCCGTTCCACGTCGTACTCCACGGCGAAGCCGAAGCCCCCGTGGGTTTGCAGGCACACGTTGGCGGCCTCCCAGGAAGCGTCGGCCGCGAGCAACTTGGCGATGTTGGCCTCCGCTCCGCATGGCTGCCCCGCGTCGAATAGCCGTGCCGCCTCGTAGCGCATCAGGTCGGCGGCCCGCACGTTCGCGTAGGCCCGCGCGACCGGAAACTGCACGCCCTGGTTCTGCCCGATGGGCCGGTCGAAGACGATCCGCTCCCGTGCGTAGTTCCGCGCCTTGTCGATAAACCAATAGCCATCGCCAATGCACTCCGCCGCGATCAGGATGCGCTCCGCGTTCATCCCGTCCAGGATGTAGCGGAAACCCTTGCCCTCTTCGCCAATCAGATTCGCGGCGGGGATTTCGAAGTTATCGAAGAACACCTCGTTGGTTTCATGATTGACCATATTGCGAATGGGGCGCAAGGTCATGCCCTTCTGTCGCGCGCCGCGGAGATCCACCAGAAAGACCGAAAGCCCATCGCCCTTGCGCTTCACCTCGGGCAGCGGCGTGGTGCGCGCCAGCAGCAGCATCAGGTCGGAGTGCTGCACGCGCGAAATCCAGACCTTCTGGCCATTCACGATGTACCGGTCGCCCTGCCTCTCCGCGAAGGTCTTGATCTTGGTGGTGTCGGTGCCGGTGGTGGGCTCGGTCACGGCGAAGGATTGCAGGCGCAAATCCCCCGACGCAATCTTAGGCAGGTATTCCTGTTTCTGCCGGTCCGACCCGTGCCGCAGCAGCGTCCCCATGATGTACATCTGGGCGTGGCAAGCGCCCGAATTGGCGCCCGAGCGGTTGATCTCCTCCAGGATGACCGACGCTTCGGTGACGCTCAATCCTCCACCGCCATACTCCGCGGGGATCAGCGCCGCGAGCCATCCGGCATCCGTGAGAGCCTTGACAAACGCTTCGGGATAGGCCGACTCCTCTTCCACTTTCCACCAGTACTGGCTGTCGAACTGGCGGCACAGTTCGCGCACGGCCTGGCGGTATTCCGGAAACTCGGTAGAGCGCGGGTTGATATCTTTCATAGGATCCTTGAGAAGGCTTCCGCCATATCGGCGCAGTCCTCGATCGACGTGCAGGCGCCCAGGGCGCGGTGTGCGATCGCGGGTCCGAATACCGGTCCCACCAGCGACAGGAATTTCTCCTCGAGTTCGGCCGTGGAAACGGGGTTCTCGGGATTGCCGCGCGGGAAGTCTGCCGATCGGGTGATGACCGTGCCGTCCCGGAGCGTGACAGTGAGCCGTGCCGGCCAGGCGGCAGGGTACTTGGCGGTGAGATCGTCCGCCACCGTGACGCGCACCGTAGGGTATGCTTTAGCTTGCCCGAAACTCCAGGGCAAGCTAAAGCATACCCCACAGAGCGCGCAGGCCACGCAATACGCCATGCTGAACTTCGCCTGGTACGGCGTAGCCGGCGCCGAATTCCTGACGATCTCATAGCCTGGCCCGTAGGTCTCGACACGGATATCCGCTACCTGTTCCAAGACGTCTGCCGCCGTCCACCCTCTTTCCCGGCGGAACTCCAAGGCCAGATCGATAGCGCTGTGTGTATGCCCGCAGCAGGCGTGCAGCTTGTAGCAATTCTCGCTGATCTTCCACCGGGTCCCCAAGCCGTCCGTGATCCGCGAAGCATCGTGCGACTCGCTCATCGCCTGGAAAAATCCACGATCGCCTTCCAGGATGCGGCTTGCGCCGGTGAAGCCTTCGCGCGCCAGATCGGCCGCAAGGATTCCGTTAAACGCGGCCTTCCCAGGATGCAGGTGCTTGCTCATCGCGCCATCGGCATTGAATTCCCACAGTCCGGCCGCCTGCGTGCCGGCGCTTCCCAGGGCATCCAGCATCTGGGCCGCGTTCAACTTCAGCAGCGAGCCCGCCGCGGCCGCCGCTCCGAACGTCGCAGCCGTGCCGGTGGGATGCCAGAAGCGGTAGTGGCTCGGGTTCACCGCTTCGCCAATCCGCAGCGCAGCCTCATACCCCACGGCCACGGCCAGCAGAAAGCGCTTCCCATCCGCATGCTCCCGCTCCGCCACCGCCAGCGCCGCCGGGATGATGGGCGCAGCGGCGTGTACCGTGGAGCCCTTGTGGATGTCGTCCAGTTCCAGGATGTGCGACGCCACCCCATTGGCCAATGCCGCTCCGGCAGCCGAGGAACGCCCGGCTCCGAAGACCGTGGCCTCTCGCGAGATCCCGAGCGCGGCCACCACCCGCTGGGCCATCCGCGCCGCCGGCGCCACAGACCCGGCCAAGGCAGATCCCAGCCAGTCGAGCACCGAGCGTTGGGTGTCGATGATCGCGTCCGCTGGCAGATCGCCATAGGTAGCCGCAGCCAGCACTTCAGCCAGCTTTCGCGTCAGTGCACCTTCAGAGGTGGGACAGGCGGTTTCGCCTGTCAAGCCCGCTTGCGGGCTATGCTTGTTCGCTTGCCGGTCGTTCATTTGCCCTCTCCCCTCAACCCGTTCTCCTCATCCCCGCAGCGCTCGAATCGTAGCCCCATACGCATCCTCGGAAATCCTGGCCGCAATCAAAACAGGACCTGGGTGGTCCGCCGTCTCACGCAGACTGGATCTCAGTTCGTTCTCATTGACCGCACGGCAGCCTTTGACTCCAAAACCGCTCGCCACCAGTCCCCAGTCGATCTCGCCGATCGAAACGCCATCGGTCCGATACCCGCGTTGCTCCTGTTTGACCTTGATGAGGCTCAGTGCATTGTCCTGAAAGACGATGACCCGCAGCGGTAGATTCTCCCGCGCAGCCGTCCGCAATTCGCCCGTACACATCATCAGTCCGCCATCGCCGGTGAACACCACCACGGGCTTGGACGGGTCCAACAGAGCCGCGCCGATGGCGGCCGGCAGAGCAAACCCCATAGTGGAGAGCCCATTCGAGATCAGCAAGCCCGAAGGTTTCTCCGCCGGCCAAAGCGCCATCACGGGGAACATGTGGGCGCCCGCGTCGACCGTAGCCCGCGCACCGGCATAAGCCTCCGCCACAATCTCCACGACGCGATGCGGCAGCAGTAGGACAGACGATCGTTTTTCGTCGTCTGTCACCCGGCCGAAGGCCGGCGCCGGTCGCATCTTCTCCCTCTGTTCCTCCATCAGGCGCCGCAGCTCGCCCATGTCCCACTGGCTCCCTTTCAGACAGTCCGCGACGCCGTCGAGCAGCGAAACCACGTCGCCCACCAGTTCCAGTCCGGCGGGCATCTGGCTCGGCTCGATGGGCCAGGCACTAATAGACACGAGCGGCCGCGCAAACCTCCAAGGCCGGGGCAGCAGTTCCACAGGGTCCAGTCCAACCGCCACGAACAGGTCGGCGCGATCGAGAACGTTGCCTTCCAATGCCGCATTAGTAAAGACGCCGCCAAACCACGGATGCCGGTCGGGCACCACACCCTTAGCCTTGTAAGTGACCAGCGCAGGAATCCCCATCCTTTCGCAAACGCCGCGAATAGCAGACGCGACCCCCGCGCTCCGAGCCCCCAATCCAACCAGAAACACCGGCCACCGAGCCTCGCGAAGAATATCACGGATCTCCCCGCGTGGCGCGGACACCAAGCCCGCTACTCGGGGGTGGCTTTCGATCTCTCGGTGCGTATCGAAGTGCGTAGTACCTCCGCCGTCAGCCCCAATGCCGCCCCCACTCGCCGATGTCATATCCCCCGACAAATCCAAATGCACAGCCCCCGCCGGCAGACTCAGCACCTCCTCCAAAGCCCGTTCGAGCGTCTCATCGATCTCGCCAGCTCGAACCCGCGCACTCCACTTCACCACCGCTGAAAACATCTCCCCATGCCGCAATGCCTGGTGCCGCATGCCCCCGTCGTCCCTCTCGCCGAGACAATCGGTGAGCACCAACAACGGAACCCGATCCAGGTGCGCGTTGGCGAGCCCGTTCATCAGCGACGCCGCGCCCGGCCCGAGAGTCGCCAGACAAGCTCCGGGCTTCCCCGTGATCTCCGCCTGCGCCGAAGCCATGAACGCCGACGCCGTTTCAGTATGGGCCAATGTAAACGGCAGCCCCGCGTTCCCCGCCGCCTCGATCAGGTCCGCATTACTGCCCCCGCCCGGCATGCCGAAGAGTCGTTCGACCCCGGCGGCCTTCAGCATCTCGATAATCCGATCGGCATTCGTGCCCATGCGTCCCCGTGTTACCTGTAGTTAACCGTACACTTCCCTGACCTTGCTCTACAATGATCCCATGGCTCTGAACCCCGGCAGTCAGTTGGGACCGTACCGGATCATCGCGCTCCTCGGCGCCGGCGGCATGGGGGAAGTCTACCGCGCCCGCGACGAGAGGCTGGAGCGCGACGTCGCCATCAAGGTGCTCCTCGACGAAGCCGCTTCCGACACCGACCTGCAACGCCGCTTCGCCCTGGAAGCCCGCGCCGCCAGCGCCCTCAATCATCCCAACCTTCTCACCATCCACGATGTCGGCCGCGACCGAGGGGTTTCCTACATCGTCTCCGAGTTGATCGAGGGAGAGCCCCTCCGCACCATCATCGCGCGCGGGCCCATGCCCCTGCGCAAAGTGCTGGATATCGCCGTCCAGGTGGCCGCCGGGCTGGCCGGCGCGCATCATGCCGGGATCGTTCATCGCGATCTCAAACCCGCCAACCTGATGGTGACCAAGGACGGCCACGCCAAGATCCTCGACTTCGGCCTCGCCAAGCGAATGCGCGCTGCCGCCGCCGGCGCTCCCAACGACCCTGCCACCGCGCCCGGCTTCCTGGTGGGCACCGCCACTTATATGAGCCCCGAACAGGTCGAGGGCAGCGACTTGGATCACCGCTCCGACCAGTTTTCCTTTGGCCTGGTGCTCTACGAAATGATCACCGGCAAGGCGCCTTTTTCGCGTGCCAGCGCCGTAATGACCATGATGGCCATCACCCAGGAGGAGGCCCCGTCCATTGCGGAAGTCAATCCTGCCGTTCCGCCGCCCGTGCGCTGGTGCATCGAGCGCTGCATGGCCAAGAGCCGCGACGACCGCTATACTTCAACCTCCGACCTCCACCGCGAGCTGCAGACCATCCACAAGCGTCTCGACGAAATGTCCAGTTCCAAGGCCTTCGTCGTGGCCGCGCCGCCCGCCCGCAAGCGCAAGTCCCTGTGGCCCGTGGTATTGGGCCTGGCCGGGCTGGCGGCGGGCTATCTCGCGACGGAACTGCTGCTCCTTCCGGACTCCCTCGTCGATATGCGCTCCTACCACGTGCGCCCGCTCGTCAGCTCCGGCGCCAACGAGTCGTCCCCAGTCTGGTCCGCCGACGGCCGGAGCATCGCTTACACCGCCGAAGTGAAGGGTATCCGCCAGGTATTCGTGCGCGACCTGAAGTCCCCCATGTCCGCCCAGGTGACCAACTCCACCACCGATTGCGCAAGGCCCTTCTGGAGCCCCGACGGCAACAAGATCTTCTACTTCACCGCCGGCAGTGGGACAGACGATCGTTTTTCGTCGTCTGTCAGCCTGGCTCTGCGCTCGGTCGGCGCAACCGGCGGAGCCGCCGAGGCCGTACTGGAGAACGCTTCCGCTGCCGCGATTGCCCGCGACGGAAAGACGCTGGCGTTCCTCCGCGCGGACGCCACCGGAAAGGAGCCGCTCTCGCTCTGGTTTTCCACGCTGGGAGGCGGGGCTCCCCGCCGCTACACCGCCGGCCCGTTCGCTTCGGAAAAAGCCAGATACCAGTTCGGCTACCTCGCGTTCACCCCCAATGGCAAGGCGTTGGGCGCCTGGCTTGCCCGCTGGGACGGCCGTTCGGAATTGTGGGTCCTGCCCTTCCCCGAAGGCACTCCGCGCGAGCCGTTTTCGCTGGTGCAGGGCACCTACCCGTTCAGTTGGATGCCGGACGGCCGCCACATCGTTTTCGGCGGCGTGGTGCCCGGCTCCATGGGCGCGGACCTCCAGACCATCGACACCAAACGCGGCATCATGCGGCCACTCTCCATGCTCACCCGCAACGCCCTGGACGCGTCCGCCTCGCCCGACGGCTCGACCATCGCCTTCAACGCCGAGGAGAGCGACTTCGACCTGATCGCCGTGCCCCTCGACGGTTCACCCGTCACGCCGCTGCTCGCCACGCCGCGGAACGAATTGGACCCCATGTGGTCACCCTCCGGCGATCAATTGGTCTACTCCACCGACCGGACCGGCACCTCGCAGATCTGGTTGACCAGCCCGCGGGAGGGTTGGGAGCGCCCGCTCGTCACCGAGAAAGACTTTGACCAAACCTGGATCGCCTCCTTCGGCGAGCCCGCCTTTTCCCCGGACGGCAGGCGGATCGCGTACTCCGTGGTGGGCGACAACGGACATGCCTTCTACGTTTCGAGCCTGGCGGGAGGCAAGCCGTTGCGTCTCTCCACCGACGCCAGCGACCAGCGTTCCCCCACCTGGAACGCCGACAGCACGTGGATCGCCTACTTGCAGAACATCGACGGAACCTGGACGTTGGTGAAGGCTCAATCCGGAGGCGGCGCACAACCGGTGGTGCTGCGGCAGGGCGTGCTGCCGGCGCACCCCAAATGGAACCGCGCGGCCGGCCATTGGATCGCGTGTATGACCGTCGACGGGCTCACGCTTGTCTCCGACGATGGCAAGGAGAACCGCGTCCTGAGCAAAGAACCCTGGCAGGTGTTCGGCTGGAGCAGCGACGGGAAGTCTCTCTTCGGCATCAAGCAATCGGCCGACCGCCGCCGCTGGATTGTGTCGCTCGACGTGGCTACTCTCGCCGAAAAGCAGATTGGGGAACTGCCCCTACCGGTGTCCGCCGAGCTGAGCGGCTTCAGCCTCTCACCAGATTCGAAATCCTTTGCCACGTCCGCCAGCCGCCCTCGGGGAGCGATTTGGCTCTTAGAAGGATTCCGCGCTCCAGGCCTGCTAGGCCGCCTGCGGTAGGACAGACGATCGTTTTTTGTCGTCTGTCTCTTCTTCTGTCTTTCCTCTGCATCCCCGCCTCACTTCACCTCGTACACCACGCCCGCGAACAAAACCGCTTCCGTCGATTCATCGCACAACAGCACCCCAAACGGCCGGTCGAAGACCAGCGTCTTCGTCTCGCGCCTCATCGGCATGGCGCCGGGCCTCATCACGACTGCCGTAGCCGCCGCCGCCACCGTGCCCTCCTCATCCACTTCCAGCCGCGTCTTGTGAAGCACCTGGCCAATGAAGAGCTGCGACGAACCCATCGGCCCAAAATCCGCTCCGGGCGACTGGAACGCAATCCCCATTCCCATCCGCTCCAGGGGATCCTTCAGCTTGGTGCTGTAATCCAGCGTGAACCGCGGCAGCCGCAGATCCAGTTCCGCAGCATCGAAGCCGTGGATCAGGCTCCCAATCGACACCTTGGCCATCGCCTGTTCCGGTCTCGCCCCCTGCGCCGGCAGAATGGCGTACATCGCCATGCCAGACGACTGGTAAGGCAGCCGGGCGGCCTCAAAGCCGTCGCCACTCCGATAAGCGCCTGAGAGCTTGGCGTTGTGCATCATGGGCGCCTTCTGCTGCCTGCCATCCACCGTGTGGAAGATGCCGTCTTCGGTCTGGCTCTTGGAAAACGGCTCGCGCCAGCGGCCTCGAAAGTAAACCGCATTGGTCAGGATCGCCACCGCGGCACGAACGATCGCCGGCGTCACGATGTCCGGGATCTTCCCCCGCGTATGCTCCTTGACCCAGGCGTTGATGGTATCGGCCGCTTCCGGACTGTGAAAATCGAGCGAGGTCGCATCCGCGTCATAGTAGTCGCGAGCCCTCTTGACGAAGCCGTCCGCCAGCCGGAAGCTCCGGTCCGCCCACAACGCATTGGCGATGGAGAGTTCAATGTCCTTCCGCGACCTCAGCGATTGCGACAGCGCCGCTGCCGCTCCCTGGAACTCGTCTTCGCTCAACTTGGCGGGAATCGCGAGGGTGTCCCGCATGGCGGCGCGCGTCTTGCCGGCCGCGCCGTTCTCCGTCATAGCCAGCGCCAGGAAGATGCTCAGCGGCGACAGGAAGACGTTCTTATGAATCTGATGGCTCGCCTCATCCGCCAGCAGTTTCATCCCGAACCCGTTCTGCGCCGCGGCCGCGATCTTCGCCCGTTCCGCCAGCGCCTGCGAATCCGTCATCCCGTCCCTCCTGGGACTGGGCGTCTGGCCCCGCACACCAATCACCGCGATAGCCAGGACCACCCCCGCACGACCGATAGTTCGATGAATCATCGCTTGCGTCCGAAACCATAGTACACCTCGAATTTCGGTGGCAGTCACCGCAACCCCCGAATTCCGAATTATGGTGGCAGTCACCACAACCCCCGAATTCAACCGCCAAGTTCTCTCCAGTGCGAGAACACTGGGTCGTTGATGTTCCCTGCCAGCCGCGTGGAATCATGGAAAGATTGTCGCTGACCAAAATGGCGCATCGATCTTTCCCCGCACCCACTCGGAGGCCCACCCTGCCTTACAATAGTCAACATTGTGCGCACCCCACCACTCAGCCTGATCCTGGCCACTTCGATCGCAGCTCTGGCAATTGCCGCGGAGCGTCCCAAAACCTCCCTTCTGCCCGATGCCCAGTTGTCGGCGATCGCTGCCGAAGCGTCCGGGAGTCTCGCCAAGGACACCGTCATCGCCCTCGCCCGGTCGCATCGCGTCCATGCCTCCCCCGGCTTCCATGACGCCGCCGAATACATCGCGTCGAAAGCCCGCGAGTATGGCCTCGACGACGTTCACATCGAGTCCTTTCCGGCCGATGGCAAGACCACCTACAACTCCTTCCGCTCCTATTTCGGCTGGGAAGCCACCACCGCCATCCTCACCGAGATCTCCCCGCGGCAACTCGTCCTCGCCGACTTTTCCAAAATGCCGGTGGCGCTGGCAGACTACAGCAATACCGCGGACGTCACTGCGGACCTGGTCGATGTCGGCCCCGGAACCGCCGCGCGCGACTACACCAATAAGGACGTGAAGGGGCGCATCGTTCTGGCCGGCGGCGATGTTGCCGATGTGCATCGCGAAGCCGTCGAACTGCGCGGCGCCGCCGGGGTGTTGAGCTACCAGCCCAACCAGACCACCGGCTGGAGCGGCGACTATCCCGACCTGGTTCGATGGGGCCACCTCTCGCCCTACAATACCGGCAACCGCTTCGCCTTCATGATCTCCTTGCGCCAGTCTCGGGAGTTGCAGGCGCGGCTGGCCCGCGGCGAGACCATCCGCCTGCGGGCCAGGGTGGAAGCGCACATGAAACCATCCAACTTCGAGGTGGTGACCGCCATCCTCCGCGGCGCCGATCCGCAGGCCGGAGAGATCGTCTACAGCTCGCATCTCTGCCACCAAAAGCCCGGTGCGAATGACGACGCCAGCGGCGCCGCCACCATTCTGGAGGATGCCCGCCTGCTGGCCAGGCTCGTCCACGATGGGAAACTGCCGCGTCCGCGGCGCACCGTCCGCTTCCTGTGGGCGCCGGAAATCGCCGGCACCATGTGCTACCTCGCCCGCCATTCCGACGAGATTCCCAAGATGCGGGCGGCCATTCACATGGACATGGTCGGCGGCGACACGAAGGTCACGAAGGCCATCTTTCACCTGACCCGCACGCCCGCCTCGCTCCCGAGCTACGTCAACGATGTGGCGGCGGTCTTTGGCGAATACGTCATCGAAGGCGCCCGTCGCGCCGCCATGGATGGCGATTTTTCCGACGGCAACATTTCACCCGAAGGCTCGAAGGACATGCTCCTGGCGGACTTCCACCCCTTCACCATGGGCAGCGACCACGACGTGTATCAGGAGGGGAGCTTCCGCGTTCCCACCATATACCTGAACGACTGGCCGGACGTTTTCATCCACACCAATGGCGATGTGCCCGCCAACATGGATGCCACCAAGCTCCAGCGCGTGTCGGTAATTGGCGCGGCGTCGGGCTATTTTCTGGCGAATGCCGGTGACGCCGAGGCGCGCCTGTTGGCAGGCGAGGTGTTCGCCCGCGGCGCACAGCGTCAGGGTGAAGCGTTGCGCCGTGCCTTAGCCGAGCCCGATCTCGCGCAGGCCTACAACCTGATCCGGCAGTCGGTAGCGCAGGAACAGGGCGCCCTGGAATCGATCGCGCAGCTCGCGCCCGGCGTGCGCCAGACCATCGATGGGCTCATCAGGCACGTGACCGATCGCGAGGCCGCCGCGGTGCTGCGCGAGTTCCGCGGTGAGGCTCCGGCCGTCCGCGATCCTTTGAGCGCCACCGTCCCGCGGCGGAATCCGCAGGTGATCGGGAATCTGGAAGTCTACTACTACGACTATATTCGGGACCATGTGCCGGACGCGCCCAAGCCGACGCTCGATGGGACGCTGGCCTATGAGGCGCTGAACCTCGTGAACGGCGCCCGTAGTGTCGCGGAGATCCGCGGCGTGCTGGCGGCCGCATACGGGGACGTGAGCGGCGACGCGCTTCTCCGGTACTTCCAACTGCTGGCTCGGGCCGGAGTGGTAAGTCTGAATTGAGCCAGGCCATTTTGCGCGGCAGTATTCCGGACTATCGAGAGTCTCCGCCACAGTGTATACTGATCGGAATCCGGGGGTCCATGGACCGCCGGAAACAGGCCCCCAACTTCCAAAAGGAGAGAAATCCTACCGATGATTTGTGTATCCGTTCTGTACGCGAACGCCGCAGGCAAGCGATTCGATCACGACTATTACGCGCAAAAACATATGCCCATAGCGCTCGCCCGACTGAAGGATCTCGGAATGACGCGCTACGAAATCGATAAAGGCTTGAGCGGTGGGGCGCCGGGATCTCCACCCGCGTTCCTGTGCATCGGGCGGCTCTACTTCGAGACCCTCGAAGGGTTCCAGCAAGGATTGGCGGAACATGGTCCGGAGCTCCTGGCCGATGTCCCCAATTACACGGATGCCGAACTAGTGCTGCAAATCAGCGAAACTACGTAGTAAGGTGGCAAAGCCGCAACCCCGTCGGCGTGCCGTGCCCGATGCGATAGCGCTGGCTGAGCCAGGCACGCATCGTGAGGACATCTGGCCGGGGCGGAATTTCCTGAAGGGCCGTCGCCTTCATCGGCCTCGCATGTTGATGTCGGCTACCGGGGTCCGGACAGGCCCGCATTTTCCGTTTGCACATCCTGAAAAGCGGCCGAACGGCCCTCTCCCACCGGGCGGCCGGCGGCATCCGGACACTCATGCACATGGCGGGACATGATCCAATCGAGCACTTGGAAGGCGTCCCGATGTTGGGCTTGCAATTCAGTTCTCCCTACACTTCACGCGGTTCGTACAAGGTCACGTTCGCCGGCGCCGGCCGCCCGTGACGGTAGTACGCCAGGTTCACGGCCAGACGAGTGAAGCCTTTGAGAACCATACCTGCAAGAGCCACCAGGATCCCGACGACAATGCGAGTGATACCGCCTTCGATCGTTCCGGGATCACTGAGCGCCATGAAGCCAAGGAACACACATCCACAGCCACCCAAAATGCTGATGGCCACCAGAACGTTCACCGCCAGTTCTAACGCTTCATAGCGCAAAACGCGTTTATCCATAGAAGCCCCTTCGCAAGTGAGTAGCTTCTGCCCGCCGTTTTTCTCAACTGATTCTCGTGATACACCAGTGGGGCAGCCAATCCTGGCTGCAGCCGCCTTTCAGGCGGCTCTGGCCATTGCCACAATTGGCCCAGGTACTCGCCGGCTTCAACGTCCTACATCGCCCGCTTCCATGGGTCCGGTCCGCGCTCCACACTCAGCATCCGGCCCCAGTCGTTAGCTGCCCGGACCTTTACCAGCCGGACTTCGGGAAAATGCCCAAGCATATGCCGTTGACGGCATAATGTCGTTTATGACATACCGAACGGTGGCATGGGACGTCGAGTTCTCCGACGAATTCGAGTTGTGGTGGAACGGCTTGTCCGCCGCGGAGCAGAAGAGCGTCGACTTCACAGTCAGCATCTTGCAGGAGGTTGGCCCGACGCTTAAAATGCCCCATTCTTCCGGGGTCGCGACGTCGCGTCACACGCATATGCGAGCTCCGCATTCAACATGAGGGGCGCCCATATCGTGTCCTGTATGCGTTCGACCCTCGCCGCACCGCGCGGGCCGATTTCTATGCGCGTTGCTGGGACCACCCGGACTTACCGACCCGTGTAGCACGCAATCAGTATGCGGTCCAGCGGATACGTTCGGAAGGGCTGCGAGCCATGATCGAACGGCCCCTCACGCTGGTGGGCGCGAGTGTGCGGAGCCCGGGCTCGTCCAGAGGGTTCTCGACGATGCAGGCGTCGAACCTGGCAACCTGGCCCTGCTTGAGCACGTTCTAGACCAACTGTGGCGCGGGCGCCGATGGGACGGGGAGGAGTGAGCCTGGATGCGACGCGTCGGCGCCGGCGTCCGAGGGATGGGCAATGGCTAGCGTGGCATGCCCCACGCCCGGCCGAATCCGGCGTTCGCCGGTATCTGGTCCGGTGTTCGCCGATCTCCGCGGGCGTTGCGCGCCGGCAGGCCTTACGCTGTGGTCATGGAACAGTTTGATGACTACCGTCGCCACCGGGTACGTGGTGGAGTTTCGTTTCGGTCGAATTCTGGGGTAATCCCCGGCCTGATTCTGGTTGGGGTTGGAGCGCTCTTCTTCCTCAACAACCTCCACATCATCTATGTCCGCACTTGGTTCAGCTACTGGCCCGCGATCCTGATCGCGTTCGGCATCGTGAAGCTGGTCGACTCCACTTACGCCGGCGGGCGGGTCTTCGGCGGTATTGTGGCGGGCTTCGGCGCCATCTTCATGGCTCGCACCCTGGGATACATCGACATCGGGATGCGCGAAATCTGGCCGCTCTTCCTGGTCGGGCTCGGCCTGTTGATGCTCGTCCAGAGGACCACCGAATGGCATCTGAAATTCCCCGATCCGACGGGCACTCGGGTGGTGGGCTCCGGGACTGTGAAGATCGACGCGGTCTTTGCGGGCGCTAAACGCGTCGTGACGAGCCAGGAGTTCCGGGGCGGCGAGGTGGTGGCTGTCTTCGGCGGCGTCGAACTCGACCTCCGGCAGGCTGGTATGACGGGCGATTCCTCGGTATTGGAGATCAACGCCATCTTCGGCGGCGTCGAGCTCAAGATCCCACGCGACTGGAGCGCCGTGGTCGAAGGCGTCGGGATCTTCGGGGGCTATGCCGATAACTCCATTCAACCCGAGCCCGCGCATGGCCCCGGAGTGAAACAGCTCATTGTGAAAGGCGTGGCGACGTTCGGCGGCGTCGAAGTGAAGAACTGACCGGCCATGCATCCCATCCTGGCCACTCGCCGGCGACTGCTGCTGTACCTCCTGGCGTGGACGCCCGTGCTGGCGCTGTTGTCGCTGGTGATGTGGGGCTCCGGGATGTCGTGGCCGGATGCCGCCGGGGTACTTTCTCCCGCATGCGTGGTCTACGCATTTGCTTGTCTGTCGCCGTGGTACATCGCCCGGGTCCAACCACCGAGGCTCTCCAACCTGGCGAACCTGGTCTTCACGTACGCGGCCGCTTCGGTAGCGGGAGGACTCCTGCTGGTGGGGAGCACCCGGCTGGCCGCATCCGCGCTGGAGAAAACAGCCCCGCAATGGCCGCTGCTGTTCGGCATGGGAGTGCTGCTCTACCTGCTCTCCGTGGGGTCGCACTATGCGGCGCTGGCAATGGAGGCGTCGCGCGAGGCGGAACGGCGTGCCGAGGAGGCGCGAACGCTGGCCCGCGAGGCGGAGTTACAGGTGCTGCGCCTGCAACTCAATCCGCACTTTCTGTTCAATAGCCTCCACTCCATCAGCGCGCTGGCTACCCAGGATGGGGCGCGTGCCCGCGAGATGTGTATCCGGCTGGCGGACTTCCTGCGGAACAGCCTGGGGGTGGGCCACCGCGAGAGCATTCCGTTGCGGGAGGAACTGGCGCTGGCGCGCCGCTACCTGGAGGTGGAGCAGGTACGCTTCGGCGAGCGCCTGCGGGTGGAGGAGGAGATCGGGCTGACTTGCGAAGAGTGCGCGGTTCCGCCGCTGCTGTTGCAGCCCCTGGTGGAGAACGCCGTGAAGCACGGGATTGCGGGCCTGGTGGAGGGCGGTTCCATCCGGCTGTCGGCCAGCCTCACCGGCGGGAGCGTCTCGATCACGCTCGAAAACGGCTTCGATCCCGAGGTGCAGGCCGGCGGAAGCCTGGGGCTTGGCCTCGCGCACGTGCGCCGCCGGCTTCAGGTCCGGTTTGGCGAGGATGCTGTTTTCGACGCGGGTCCCCAGGGCGCGGTCTACCGTGTGACGTTGCGGTTCCCCTGCGAATCGCCCATGGCTTCCAGTAGCCGCGCGTAGCCCGAGCGGCTCACCGACAGACGTGTGCCATCGTTGAGGATCGCGATCCGGCTCTCCTTCCCGTACGGCTCGATCCGGGCGACGCGCTCCAGGTTCACGATGGCCGAGCGGTGGATGCGCACGAAGCGCGCCGGGTCGAGTGTGGCTTCCAGACTGGCGATGGACTGCTGCTTGAGGTGGCTCCGGCCGCCGCTGTGCAAAGCCACATAATCGTCCTGCGCTTCCACGTAGTCGAGCTTGTCGAGCGGGATGACGTGGACGCGGGTGCCGTCCTTCACGACGATGCGTTGAGGCCGCTCGGCCGGAGCCCGCCCGGCGGCCAGCTCCACGGGGATGCGACGTTCTCCCAGGCGCGATTTCGCACGCTCCAAAGCCTTCCCGAAACGCTCGGCGCTGAAGGGCTTCAGGAGATAGTCCACGGCATGCGCATCGAAGGCCCGCATGGCGTATTGGTCGTAGGCGGTGACGAAGATCACCACGGGCGGAGTCTGCAGGGTTTGGTCTATCAACTCCAGCACCTCGAAGCCATCCAGCTTGGGCATCTGTACATCCAGGAAGAGGAGGTCCGGAGTGGTTTCGGCGATCGCCTTGACCGCCTCGAAGCCGTTAGCGCATTCCGCCACGATCTCGATCTCCGGATGCGCTTGGAGCAGTTCGCGGAGAAAGCCGCGTGCCAGTTCTTCATCGTCGACAATCACCGCCCGAAGAGTGTGGGGTGGCATCTGTTGACAATGTACCTCGACGGAGGGGGAGAGAGAAGATTTCTCGCCAAGGCGCCAAGTACCGCCAAGATCGCCAAGCAAGACAAGAACACCAAGAACAACCTGGGAAACTACGGGTGGCTTCCGGCGCTACGTCTTCAATTCTTGGGTATGGGGTCGCCTCGATTGATGGTGTAGGGGTCGCTGTAAGTGGGCTGGATCCGTTCGTTCACCATGCCGCCCCACACCATGAAGAAAGCCCACTTCGGTTGGGACTTCAGAACTTCGGCCGAAGGCGGAGCTCCGACTTCACCGAGCGCCACGGGCTTGCCGTCGGCCAAGGCCATGATTTCGTGGTAGTAGCGCTCGCTCAACTGGCGGTAGTTGTCGTAGCTGACCACATCGACGAACTTCTGGCCGGGGAAGAAATTGGCGAACTCACCAGCGGGGGCGGGGCCGTTCTGGTTCCATACCCAAATCAGGTTGTCGAGGTGATGGACGTTGACCATGCGGGAGTAGACCTCGCGGTAGAGTTGGGCGGTGCCGGACGGACCGGGACGACCGCCCCACCAGAAGAAGCCGCCGTTATTCTCGTGCATCGGGCGCCAGAGGACCGCGATGTGCGCGGCTTGAAGCTGCTTCAGATACTCGGCCGCGCGGTCCATGTACTTCTCCCATCGCTGGTGCAGGGGCGTGTCGGAGGTGATTAGTTCGGCCCACTGCTCGTCGGTGAGTTTGGCCTGCACGCTGCCGCGCCAGCTCGTGCCCGGCTTCCCTGGTTCGTCCTCGGTGGGCCGAAGCATATGCCAGCACAGGTAGATGATGGACCCGGCGGCGGACTGCTTCTTGGCCTCCTCGATCATGAGGTCGCGGTGCAGGACGGAGTCCTTGTCCTCGCCGTCCGTGAAGCCGAAATCCGAGCCCCAGATGGCGGGGAATTTGCCGGTAAGCGCATTCACCTTATCGGTGTCCTGGGAGCGTTGATTGGGGAAATTGTGCTGGCCGGACAGGATGCCCTTGCCCGAGACGGCGCACAGGGTTTTCAGGAGGGCGCGGGCCTCCGGAGTGGCATTGGGATTCACCGGATCGCAGTTGTAGGGCGGCGGGGCCGGGGCGCGAGGTGGCCCTTGGTTTACAGGTTGTGCCGGTTGCGGCGGAGCTTGTTGAGGCGCGGCGGCCTGGGCGAAGACGATGGCCGCCGTGCAAAGCATGATCGGCAGGGCGGCGAGTGTGGATTTCCGCATGGATACCCTCGATGACCATTGGTAGCACAGTGCACACGAGCCAGTGCCACGTCAGAAGGGAACGTCCCGGTCGTCCGTGTCGGAATCGAGAGGCGCCTCGCACTTGCGTGAGCACGGTTCCGGCAAGATGCGCGCCATTTTATGGCACGCCTCGGCTATTTCGTAGTCGCCCGACGGCTCAGCTTCCAAGGTGGCGCACGTGAAACAGGTGTCTCCCAATACCGAGGAGCCGATCACCCAGATTGGTTCCCCACAGTCGCACGTGGCGCCTGCCTGGTATCGGGCCAGCGCGTCTTTGAGCTGCCTGGTAAACTCGCCCTTCTTCTCACCCGGATTGGCTTTCAGGTGCTTGCGGACGTACTCGTTGAGTTGGATTGGTACGAAGCCCATAGTTCGATGCGGTCCGGCGCAGCCTTAGAACGGAACGTCGTCGTCGGTGATGCCTTGGTTGAACTCCTCCGCGGGAGGAGCGGCCGCGGGTTGCGGACGAGCCGATCGGGGCATGGAAACCGGGCGGTCGTAATCGGGGACGGGGTCGGGAACTTCGGTACGGCTGCCACCACCCTCACCGCCACCGCCGAGGAGCATGATGTTCATTCCTTCGCAGACGATCTCGGTGATGTACTTCTTCTGCCCTTCTTTGTCCTCGTAACTCCGGGTTTCGATCCGGCCCTCCAGGTAGATCTGTTTGCCCTTCAGCAGGTAGTTGGCCACACTTTCGGTCTTCCACGCAACGATGTTGTGCCAATCGGTAATGTCTTTCCATTCACCGCTCTGCCGGTCCTTGGTGCTCCGATTCGTGGCTAACGAGAACTTCGAGAGGGATATGCCCGTCGGCGTAAACTTGGTCTCGGCATCCTTGCCGAGACGCCCAATCAGGATCACTTTGTTGATACTTTTTGCCATCTTATCCTGCACTGTATCACACCGCGCGGCAGGATTCGCCGTTCATTCGCCAGTCAGTTCACAGGAGCGTTCCCGGGCGAGCCTGACGGCGCGGTGGGTGGGCAGGCGGCCAAGGCGGTGCGGGCTTCGTCCTTCGGAAAATACGGGGAGACCGCGGAGAGCAAACGCTCCAGGTTCTGCCGCGACGCGGCGCACGATCCACTCGTCACAGCGGCCAGGTGCCGCCATGCCGAAGCGTCGGCCCGCATTCCGGCGGAGATCTCGAAATTCAGGGCGCTGGCGAATTCGTCCTCCGCGTGGCTGTAGTCTTTGCGGCGATAGAGCAGAATACCGCGGTACAGGTGGGCTTCCCCGGAGGCAAGGTCCTTGGCATTGGCGAATGCGGTGCGGCTGGCGAGGCTGTAATCGGCCAGTGCCCCGTCGGTTTGGCGGGCCAGTTCCTTGGCGCGTGCCCGCAGGTAGAGCGCTCGGGCATTGGACGGGTCGGCCTTCACCGCCTCGTCCAATGCGGCGATGGCCGCCGGGCGGTTGCCGGCCAGAAGGTGGGCGCCGCCGAGTTCGGTGAACTCCACTGTCAGGTCGGGCTGCGGACCCAGACGGCCAGCCATGGAGCTCGCCCCCATTTTCTGGAGGTCGATCGCTTGGCGGTATTGGCTGGCGGCATTCGGGTACCTGCGATCCAGGAACGCCTTGCGTCCCGCCACCCATTCCGGCCAGCCGGTTCCCGCCGTTCCGGCGAAGAGCCGCGCGGCGTCATCCAGGCGTTCGTGGCGCAACGCCATCCAGCCGAGCCACTGGCGGCCGGTCTGTAAGACATCCTGGCAGAAGGACTCAGACATGACGCTGGACGTGCAAACCGGCTTTTCCACGAAGGCAGCGATCTGAGGCTCCGCCTGATCGAGACTGGAGTCGTCCCAGCCGGCGTTCAGCCGAGCGACGGAGGCGAGCACGTACAGGCCCGACGGGATCGGTTCGGGCGGCTTGTTCTTTTCACCGTGACGAGGGCGGGTGGGCCATTCCTCGATGGCCTTGTCGAACTCCGCTGCGGCGTCCTTGAACTCGGTGGCGTTGTGCGTGATCGTGGCGCCAGCTAAGGTGCAGAAGCCCTTGTGGTATTGGACCAGAGCCAAGTCGTCGGGCGAGGCGAGCGGGAGCAAAGACGCCTGGGTCTGCACGCAGGCCAGGGTGTCGCGCAAGTCCGGTGCGGCCGACGCCAGTTCGACGCGGGTGAACTCCGACTGCGCCTTGAGAGCCAAGCCTAAACGCTGGTCGTCGGCGGCGAACAACGTGGAGGCACCTATGAATGCTAGTATCCAGCCTTGCATAACAGTGATTATGGCAGTCCTCCCGCCAATGTGTGCAAGATCACTTTCGGCAGCATTTGCAGGGCGGTTGGCCGACCGCAGCCACTCAGGCGTCGTACCTTAGTGTACTTTTTTCACCATCCCGCCAAGCCGGGTGGCCGATAGTACTCGATAGTGAAGCCGTACTACTCCGTCGGCGAATTTCCGGGACGGCACAAGGGCAAGCCGCACCGTCCGTTTTCCGCGTTGAATCAGGCGTAAGAGGTGAGCACCTGGAGGCACGCTCGCACCGGAATGGGGGTAAACTGGAGGGCCGGACACAACAGACTGATCCGCGTCGGGCACATGCCACGCCATCTTGAAGGCGGCTGGGATCCAGCCGTGAGGAACGATGATTGACTTGCGCTACTCGCTCGTGATCGAGGCCACCGAGGAACCCGATTTCTTTTCCTTCTACTCTCCTGATCTCGAAGGGTTTACTGGAGTCGGTCATTCCGTCGAAGACTGTCTGTACAAGGCCAAGTGGGGCATGGCGGAACATGTGAGCCTGTTGGAAGAGCAGGGCTTGCCCGTTCCGCTTCCGAACGCGTTTCCGCGGATCACGATCGAAAACGCGCCGGCGCTCAGGCGCGCGGGTTAGCTCAATATTGGTCAGCTTGGGCTCGAAGGTACGCACGGCGCCAGCAGGCCGATTGCCAATCGGCCGCAGGTTGACAACCTGCCCCACATCGGACATCGGGCTAACATATAGGAAAGAGGTGTGCATTTGCGCGTCTTGCTGTTCTTCGTTTTTTCCTATGCCGCGGTTGCCGCAGACAACCGCGTGCTGGTGGATCGCGTCGGGACCACCGGATTTGTTCAACTTGAAGCGGAGAGCTTCCAGAAACTCTCGCCGCGGGAACAGGCCCTCACCTATTGGCTCACCCAGGCGTCCATCGCCATCGACCCCATCAACTACGATCAGAACTCCGCCTTCGGCCTTCGGCAGAAACGGCTGCTGGAGGAAATCATGCGGCATCCGGCGTCTCCGGATTCGCCCGCCCGGCGGAAGATCGCCGACTTCACCAAGCTCTTCTGGTCCAATCGCGGCAATCACAGCGAGATGACGGCGCAGAAGTTTCTGCCCGAGTTCACCTTCGAGGAACTCAAGGCGGCTGCCTCATCGGCGTTGCGGAACGGCGGGTTCAAAGGCACGCCCTATGGCACCAGCGCCATCGGCAACCAGGCCGATCTCGACCGCGAACTGGAAGCCTTGCGCGCGTCGCTGTTCGACCCCAACTTCCAGCCTATGATCACCGCCAAGAGCCCGCAGGGAAAGCTCGACATCCTGCAGGCCAGCGCCAACAATTTCTATTCCGGCGTCAGCATGGCGGACCTCACCAACTTCCACGATGCGCACCCCTTGAACTCGCGCCTGGTGAAGGCCAAGGACGGCAAGGTGGTGGAGGAGATCTACCGCGCAGGAACCGCCGACGGCAAAGTCCCGCCCGGGATGTACGCCGAATTCCTCAAGAAGGCTGACGACGCCCTCAGCAAAGCCCGCGCCTATGCCGAGCCGGGGCAGGACGAGGTGCTCGCCTCGCTGGTCCGCTATTACCAGACCGGAGACCCGGCGGACTGGATCCGCTTCGGTGCTGCCTGGGTGCAGAACAACCCGCCCATCGATTTCGCGAACGGGTTCATCGAGGTCTACCGCGATGCGCGTGCCGCTAAGGGCACCTCCCAGAGCTTCGTCACCATCACCGACCAGAAGTTGAACCAACTGATGGTCAAGCTGGCGGGCAACGCCCAGTATTTCGAAGACCACGCGCCCTGGGCCCCGCAGTACAAGAAGCAGGGGGTGAAGCCGCCGCTGGCCAAGGCGGTCGAGACGGTGATCGAGACCGGCGATTTTCACGTGAATACGGTGGGCGACAACCTGCCGAACGAAAACGAAATCCGCGAGAAGTACGGCAGCAAGAGCTTTCTGTTCACTGGCAGTTCCCGGACCCTGCGTCTGGGCACGGGCGATGGGCCGCTCGAAGAGTTCTCCGCATCCCAGTCGGAAATCGACCTATGCAAGAAGTATGGCGAAGAAGCCTCCGACATGATGACGGCCCTCCACGAGGTGATCGGGCACGGCTCCGGTAAGCTCAATCCCAAGCTGGCGGGCGGTTCCGAACCCTATCTGAAGGAGTACTTCTCTACCCTCGAAGAGGCCCGCGCCGACCTGATGGCGCTGTGGAGCATCTTCGATCCCAAGCTCCAGCAGTTGGGCCTGGTTTCCAGTCCCCAGGTGGGACAGGCGATGTACTACAACGCTGTGCGGACGGTCCTGACCCAACTCCAGCGGATTCCGCACGGCGACACCATCGAAGAGGACCACCAGCGCAATCGCCAGCTCATCGTCAGTTACATCATGGACAAGACAGGCGCTATCGAGAAGATCCAGCGCAATGGGAAGACCTACCTGTCGCTGAAGGATTTCGACAAGATGCACCAGGGCGTGGGCATGCTGCTGGCCGAGTTGATGCGCATCAAGGGCGAGGGTGACTACGCGGCCATCAAAGCCCTGGTGGACCGGTACGGAGTGCACTTCCACCCCGCCCTGCGAGACGAGGTGATGGCCCGCTATGACAAGCTCAACGTTCCCACCTANNTCGGTGACGATCTCATATCCCCGCGATTTTGTGAGGCAGCAATTGAGCTACGCGGCCATGTACGGGGTACAATAACAGGCACTTCGATGGCTGCCAGGCTATATCCCGCCCCGGCGCGGTCTGAGATTATCGACCTGCGGCGGCTCGCCGCGCGGGACCTGGAATCCCTGCTGCAGGAGGAGACTGCCTCCTGGCGGACCGAACTGGAGTGGGAGTTCGAAAAGTCGGCGGACCTGGTGCGCCGCTTCGTGGATCTTCGGGCGCTGAACGGCAGCGCTCTCGTCGAAGACGGACAGGTGGTAGGGTACCTGTACTACGTCCTCGAAGATAACAAGGGGCTGGTCGGCGACCTCTACGTGCGCCGCGAGATGCGCACCCCCGACCGGGAGAACCGGCTGCTGGATTCGGCGCTGCAGACCATCATGTCCTGCCCGCCGATCAGCCGCATCGAATCGCAGCTCATGATGCTGCGTTTCGCACCCGACCGCCCGGTCCCCCGGCCCGATTACCTGAGCAGCTTCGAGCGTAACTTCATGCGGGTGGATTTGCGCCGGTCGCTGGCGGAAGGACGGGTGCGTCGGCCCATGTACATGGAGAAGTGGGCCGACCACTACCAGGATGCGGCGGCGCACTTGATCGCGGACGCGTATGCGGGCCACATCGATAGCTCGATCAACGACCAATACCGCACTGCGGCCGGCGCGCGCCGGTTCCTGTACAACATCGTGCAATATCCCGGCTGCGGCACGTTCTTCCGACCGGCCTCCTTCGCGGCGTTTGAAGCGTCCAACGGCCACCTGTGCGGGATCTCGCTCGCCAGCCTGGTGGCGCCGGAATGCGGCCACATCACCCAGATCTGCGTTTCGCCAAGGGTGCGCGGTACGGGCATTGGCCACGCGTTGCTGCGGCAGTCCCTGATCGCCCTGCGCGACATGGGTTGCCACTCCGCGAGCCTGACGGTGACTGCCGCGAACAGCGACGCGGTCCAACTCTACGAGCGGGTGGGTTTCCACATCATGCGGCGTTTTTCGGCCTACGTGTGGGAAGGCTGGTAACACGGGCATTCTTGCCTGCTGTGTGGTCATCGGTTAGCACTCATCTGGAAAACAGTAGGGGCATCGCTTGAAGGTGGTCTGCGGGTCGACGGGTGCGTAGCCGCAGTCGATTCCGGGCAGGTGGAAGGG
>PMTT01000327.1:0-9433 GCA_003167275.1 Bryobacterales bacterium
GGCCAGGCGCTCGCGGTGTAGTCTCCGGGCTTCATCTGGGCTGCCATGGCACAGGCCGGTAGTGGGTGGAGGATCTTCGCGGACCTTGAGCTCGCCCGGCGGCTCGAACGGCCGGAAGCGGTGGCGGGAGCCCGTTTCGTGGAAGCGCGCAGGCGGGTGTCACCCGGCACAGGGGCGCAGTGGATCGAAGCTGGCGGTGTCTATGCCACGTTCGACGGTCCCGCGTCGCCGGTTACCCAGACCTTTGGCCTGGGCCTGTTCAGCGACGCCACGGCCGCCGGGCTGGAGTTTCTGGAGGCTTTTTTTCAGGAGCGCGGTACTCCGGTCCGGCATGAAGTGAGCCCGCTTGCCGGCCTTCCGGTCGCCGATCTGTTGAGCCGGCGGGGTTCTCGGCCCATCGAATTCACCAATGTGCTTTACCGGGCACTCTCCCCAGGCGATTCGCCCGTCCCGCCCGACTCCCGGCTCCGGGCGCGACTCATGGTTCCGGGCGAGGAGGAGTTCTGGGCGCAGACGTCAGCGCGCGGCTGGGCCGGGCAACCCGAGTTCACGGAGTCGCTGCTCGGCTTCAGCCGGGTCTCTGTGTGGGTCGATGGGGTGTTCGCATACTTCGTAGAGATTGACGGTGAGCCGGTCGCCACCGGGGTGCTCCATTGCCATGAAGGCGTGGCCCTGTTCGGCGGAGCTTCGACCGTCCCGGAGGCGTAAGCAGGGAGCGCAAAGAACGCTGTTCGAAGTCCGGATGGAGATGGCGATCGCGCAGGGATGCGATCTTGCGGTGATCGGCGCGCACCCCGGGAAGCGCGAGCCAGCGCAAATGCCGAGCGGCAGTGCTGCCATCCAACTTCGTGATCGATATGCTGAACTGCTCGTTGTACGTCCGCGCGCGGTCGCGCAAAAGGCTCAGCGCCACGGCCTCCCCTAACTGCATAGACGTAAGGGTATCGCTCCGCCAATGGATACCGGCGTGGATGCCGTGGCCGAAGCTGATGTTGCTGGCGAGCTTGTGCAGTTCGCCGTTGACGGTGAGCGGCATTTCGCCCACACATCCTCGTGCGTATAGGCGGCCAGGCCACGCCCATCGTGCAGATACCGCGGATCAGGAAGGCCATGCCCATCCTTCAGCGTGTTCAGGGTTTTTCCGGTGTCGATGCCGTTCTGGACCTTTTGGAAATCCATCTCGTCCAGCACGAAATTTGTGTCATCGTTGGTCCTATACTTCTGGTCGATATCCAGCGCCCCGAAGGCAGTCTTCTGGAGCAGGAACTGCGAAATGTAGGGGCCATCCGTTTCACCCGCGAACGGACCGCGAAACAGCAGGCTCGGCGTGACCAGTTTGGTCTTAGGATCGCGGGGCCCGGCGTAGGTCACCATCCCGGTCAATTCAGTCGCCGCGTCCTGCGCCACCTTGGTTACGGCATACTCGGTGAAGGCGGTATCCCGCAGAAGCGAGGCCCAGTATAGTTCCACCAGTTCCGTAGCGTATTCCTCGCTGATCACCTTGGGCGCGGTGGGCACGGAAATCTGGCTGGCGTCCAGGCAATCCAGGTAAAATGCCAATCCGCCCTGCGGCCCATTTTGGGTTCTCGGACCGCCCGTGGTGATTTTCTCGAAATCCGCCGGGTTGCCGCTCGCCAAGGCATTTTTGAACGACGCGTACGCGCCCAGATCCACTAAGCCGACGTCCTTTTGCAAGATGCCCTTTGTGTATGTGCCCGATTTGTCCGCAAAGTCGGCTTCATCGCCGTTATCATTCTGGGCCGGCGCGGGAACGAAGGCGTCGCTTCCCGCCTCCTGTGTGCGCAAAGCCAGGGACCGCAAAACCCGATCGCTAGTCGCGGGTGTTAGTTCTGTGTTGAGCATGTCGTCCTCCATGAAATTGGTTCCGTACAAGAGCATCTGGCTCCCGAGCCGCCAAGTCTCTCACTGTAGAAAGCGTAAAGGGGACCAAAAACGGGCCAAAATCGTCTGTCGATCTGAAGTCTGCCGAAAGGTACGAGACCGCGCCGCTGCGATCCCCCGAATAAGCGCTTTTGATAGCTTACAAGCCGTAAGAATAGCGTTGGACGACAACGGGAGCCCAAGAATCTTTTACAACCCCCATCGTTTCAGCGAAACCGACTTCCGATAATCCCAGCGTTATGTAAACTTTCCGGCTACTTTTCCGCAGCCTTGCTCGCCTGGCGGCGCATTACAGCTAACGGCACACTATCGTTGCTGGACCTGAACGGCGCAAGATGTCATGGAGCTTTCTCCTTATTGGGACTGGCGCGGGCCCACTTCGTTCTATGAGTGTACTACGCTGAAATCGGTTTCATGAATACACCGAGCCGTCTGCGGTGGCCCCCAAGGGTGAGACAATGCTTTTGACTGGGCAAGCTAAAGCATGCCCCACCTTGATATTGGCGTTATGAGGGTAAGCAGCGAACAGCCCGATGCGGAAAGAGAGTCATGGGAGGCCGTGCTTGCATCGCTGTGCCATCTTCAAAAGGTGTTGCCGGAAGCGGTGCTGGTGGGTGGCACCGCCGCGGCGCTTTATGCCAAGCATGGTTTCTCGTTCGACCATGATCAAGTCGTTCGCGATCTTCGCCAGCGGTTCGACACGGTTTTGACTGAGCTGGAGGCGGTGGCTGGCTGGGAGACGGCCCGCATCAACCGGCCGGTCGTCATCCTCGGTTCTCTGGATGGGGTTGAGACTGGTGTGCGCCAGTTGCGCCGGTCGCTGCCGCTGGAAACCACGGTGATGCAGGTGGGCGGTGTCGGGGTGACCTTGCCGACCTTGCCGGAGGTTTTGCGCATCAAGGCGTTCTTGTGCCTCGACCGCAACGCCACGCGGGATTATCTGGATTTAGCGGCGCTGGCTGCGCACGTGGGGATTGCGGGCGCCGTCGAAGCGCTTTGGCGCATGGATGAATGTTATCCGCAAAAGAACGATGACCCTTGGGCGGTGCGTACGCAGCTCGTGATGCAACTCGCCGCGCCGCCGCCCTACGATCTCGATACCGTCGATCTTGCGGAATACAAGGGGGTGCAGCCCCCCTTCGATCGGTGGCGCCACGTGGCCGAGGTGTGCGGCACAGTGTCGGATGGGCTCTTGAATGCTTGCGTGGAAGCGTTGCAAGCGGAGGTCTCCCCGGCAAACCAACGTGTGCAAACCAGTATTGACGCCTGGCGCGATGCGCGCGCCAAAGGGCAAACCATCCCGCCGTCAAAATTGCCGGGGCTGAAGATATGAAACACCGGCATCTGACCCATAAGGAACTTACGGTGGCGGCGATCGAGGATATTCTCGCCCGCGGCCGCATGCCTGATTGGGTGCCTTTGATTATGGCCATTCGGGAAGACCCTTTCGGAGAGGTCGCCGAAAAAACGCATCGGTTATGCGAGCGGCCTCTGTATGGAGCCCCTGTTTTTCGCCGGGTGCTCAGGATGGCGCGAGGGGCGCAAGAATAGAGAATGGGAAAGGGGACGAGCACTGGCACCCTCAGCCCGATCCTGATTTTCCGGACGGCCCTCCTGTTGTATAATGGAGGGGCATTTGACTCTTGTTTTCCGCTTCGTGATCAAAAAGGGGGGTTGCGTGAGTCCATCCGCACTCCCCTTTTTCGCTTTCAGGCGGCCGACGCGAGTTGGGTGCATTTCAGTTCAGTTGAAGAAGAAGGAATATAGGCAGATGAAAGAAAAAGGTACAGTGAAGTGGTTTAACGCAGCCAAGGGCTACGGTTTTATCCAGAGGGAGAACGGAGAGGACGTCTTCGTGCATTTCTCGGCCATTCAGACAGAGGGCTATCGCAGCCTCGATGAAGGCGCCAGAGTGGAATTTGAAGTTACCAAGGGCCCCAAGGGTCTGCAAGCGACCAACGTCACGGCAGGCTAGACGATTCCGCGGACCGGACCGGGGCCCCGACGCTCCGGTTCGGTCCGCTAACCTGAACCTGGAGGTTTATGAGCAAAGAGGACAGCATAGAAGTTACCGGTACGGTGTTGGAAAAGTTCCCCAGCGGGCTGTTTAGCGTGCAACTCGAACACGAGCGCGTCGTCCTGGCTCATTTGGCAGGCCGATTGCGTCGTAATCGGATCCGCGTCCTGGCGGGTGACAAAGTAACCTTGGAATTATCTCCCTACGATCTGACCAAAGGTAGAATCACGTTCCGGCACAGGTAGACTGCGCCTCTTCCATCCAATATTCCAGATGTTTCGTGCTGTCCGGTGCGGAATTTTACACAGAATGCCCGGCAGTTCATGTTAAAAGACAGAGGTGCCCTGCAGGCGGTCACAAGCGAACGCGATTTATTTTGCGTTTCCTCGCCGTTGTTGGTAAATTGCTGTAATTAATAGGAAAAAGTCACGCCATGAAAGAACCAGACCGTCCCGAACCAAGACGGCGGACCCGGGTTAAGAACACTGCCACCGGTATAATCAAGTCGGAGGGTGGGGTGGATAAGCCTAAAAATTCGCAAAACCGCGCAAAGAAGCCGGCTACGGATCCCGCCGAGGATTTAACTGCAGTTCTTTCGCAAAAAGTGGTGGGCCAACCGGCGGCCACGCATGTCATTGTTCCTTACATTCAGATGTTTCAGGCGGGCCTGGCTCCCGAGGGCCGTCCCGTGGGCATCTTCCTATTGCTGGGACCAACGGGTACGGGCAAAACCAAAACCGTCGAGGCACTCGCCGAAGTGCTGCACGGCAGCGAGAAAAACGTACTCAAAGTGGATTGCGGCGAGTTTCAGATGGAGCACGAGGTCGCCAAATTGATCGGCGCGCCTCCAGGCTACCTGGGCCATCGTGAGACTCAGCCCATGCTGACCCAGCAGAAGCTCAATGCGGTCACCAGCGAGAAGTGCAATCTCTCGCTCGTGCTCTTCGACGAGATCGAAAAGGCCGCCCCATCCATGACCCGCCTGCTCCTGGGCGTTCTCGACAAGGGGCTTCTGCGCCTGGGCGACAACTCCACGGTCAATTTCGAACGGAGCCTGGTGTTCCTCACCAGCAACCTGGGTGCGCGGGAAATGCTGCGCGAGATCAGTCCGGAGTTCGGCTTTCAGTCCGTCAAGACCGCCGAACGTTCCGATCTCACGGGTAAACTCCAGGCCATCGGGCTGGGGGCCGTCCGCAAGCGCTTTTCGCCCGAGTTCGTCAACCGCCTCGACTGCATCATCACCTACCAGCCGCTCACCCCAGAATCGCTTTCCGCGATCCTGGACAAGCAGATCGCCGATCTGCAAAACCATGTAAATACCCGGCTTGGCAATCGTTCTTTCACCCTGGATGTGCCCCCCGACGCACGCCAGTTCCTGCTCCAGAAAGGCACCAGCTCGGAGTACGGCGCGCGCGAATTGAACCGCACCATCCATCGCCATCTCACGCAGCCGCTAGCTACCATGGTGGCCACCAATCAGGTGAGTCCGGGGGGATGTGTATGGGTGGAAGTCGCGGAGGGCGGAGAGAAGTTGACCCTCCGAACCGTGGAGTCGCAAACCGCGCTGGTGCCCGCGAATCCTACGGTGCTGCTGGTGGACGACAACCGCGACCTGCTGCACTTCCTGGAGCGGCTGATGGCCAACGACGGCTGGACGCTGCTCACCGCGGAATCGGCCACCGAGGCCAAACGCCTGGTGCTTGCCAACAAACCCAACGCCGCCCTGCTGGACTACATGCTCCCCGACGGCAACGGAGTCGAATTGGGGGTCGAGTTCCTGCAGGCTGTGCCCGAGATGCTGGTCATCGTCATGACCGGAACCATCCTCCCCCCGGAGGAAGAGGCGCTCTGCGAAGAGCACAACTTCCCCGTCCTGCGAAAGCCCTTCCTGGCATCGGATGTGATGAATCAGATCCGCAGCCGCCTAGCCCCCACCAACGCCACTCGGGCGTAGTGCGGAGCGCTACTTTGCGCTGTTCAGATGCCGCCAATCCTGGTGATTCATTGGGATCCCGTTGAGGCTGGGCCCTTGTGCGACCGCATCCGGCGCGAGGGCTTCGAAGCTTCACCCTACCCTTGCCGTGGCGCCGGGGGTTTCCGGAGCATCACGGAAACCCCGCCCGCCGCCATCGTTATCGACCTCATGAGCATGCCGTCTTATGGACGCACGATGGGTGCGCTCCTACGCGAGCGGAAATCCACCCGCATGATTCCGCTGGTATTCATCCAGGGCGACCCGGAGAAAACGGAGCGGGTTCGCGAACTCCTTCCCGACGCCATCTTCGCCGATTTGCTGCGGATCGGCCCCGCCCTGAGCCGGGCCATCAGCCAGGCGCCGGCCGAGCCGGTAGTGCCGGATGGGTCGGGCACTCCATTGGTTCAGAAATTGAAGATTCAGGAGGGGGCGGTCATCGCTCTGCTTCACGCGCCGGAAGGGTTTGAAACCAGACTCGCTCCGTTGCCGGAGGGGGTGCGTCTGCAGACGGGAACCCAGGGCGCCGATGTCATCCTGGCGTTAGTAAAATCGGCCACCGCGCTTGGACGCGAGTTGCCGATGCTGGCTCGGGCGATGGGCAAGGAGAAAGTCACTCTGTGGCTGTTCTGGCCGAAGAAATCGGGCGGCCTCGCGAGCAACCTGACTATGCCCAGGATTCGCGAGATGTGCCGGGACGTGGGGCTGATCGACTACAAGGTTTGCGCGGTGGATGAGACTTGGTCGGGGATGGCGGTGGCGCCGCGCCGGAAGGGTTAGAACGCGAGCATCGCCCGGACGCTGAGTTCGAAGCCGGGGAGTAAGGGGGTGGTCAGCAACTGATGCTCATCGAAGTCGCGGACGCCTCCCACAAAATACACCATCACGTGCTTTGTGATCGGGTAAACGACCCAGACTTCACGGGCACCGAACTGGAAATAAAGCCGGACCTTCTTGTCTAGACCGAGGGCCGTATTGTTTGGAGAGACGATCTCGATCGCGATAGCGGGAGATCCTTCAAAAAACCTGGCTTCGGCTTGCCCGGCATGCGTTACGCTCACGTCGGGCCGAACATAGCTCCTACCGGAAAGCTTATAGCCGATCTCGGGGAACGCCTCCCCCAGGTCAGTGGCCAGCCCGCGGCCCTTCGCTTCTAGAAGAGCCTGTTCCATTTTTTTATAGATATGCACACCGGTCCTGGTATGCTTCGATTCGGGTATGGGCAATTCGATCAGCTCTCCTTCGAGCAGTTCCAGTTTTCCGGGCTGATCGGGCAGTTCCTCGAACTCTTCGAACGTCATCAACGCCGTCGTTGTGGTGCCCATCGACATGATCATAACAGAATCGGCAAATAAGAAAGCCGCGCTGCCCGGTCACCCGGAAAGCGCGGCTTGTGTGCCATCAAAGTGCCGACTGCCGCCGGCTGACAGACGACAAAAAACGATCGTCTGTCCTACTGCTTAGTAGTCCATCTCCGGCCCGTGTCCGCCGGGACCGCCCGCCGGAGACGGCTTCTTCTCCGGAATCTCGGCGATCATCGCTTCCGTCGTCAACATCAGCGAGGCGATCGAAGCGGCGTTCTGCAGCGCCGTCCGGGTCACCTTGGTCGGATCGATCACACCGGCCTCGACCAGGTCTTCATAGGTGTCGGTAGCCGCGTTGTAACCGAAGTTCGGATTCTCGTTCTCCCGAACCTTGTCCACCACGATGGCGCCCTCGGTCCCGGAGTTCGATACGATCTGCCGGAGAGGCTCCTCGCAGGCGCGCTTCACAATGGTGACGCCGATCTGCTCGTCGCCATCCACCACGAAGCCCTTCAGCGCCTTGGAGGCGCGCAGCAGAGCCACGCCGCCGCCAGGGACGATGCCTTCCTCGACCGCGGCGCGAGTGGCGTGCAAAGCGTCTTCCACGCGAGCCTTCTTTTCCTTCATCTCGGTCTCGGTGGCTGCCCCGACCTTGATCACTGCCACGCCGCCGGCCAGCTTCGCCAGCCGCTCCTGCAGCTTCTCGCGGTCGTAATCCGAGGTGGTCTCATCGATCTGGGCGCGCAGTTGCTTGATGCGCCCTTCGATGCCCTTCTGGGTGCCGGCGCCGTCCACGATCGTGGTGTTGTCCTTGTCGACCGTAACGCGCTTGGCGCGCCCGAGGTCATCCAGACGGACGCCTTCGAGCTTGATGCCGGTTTCTTCCATGATCGACTTGCCGCCGGTCAGGACCGCGATGTCGTCCAGCATGGCCTTGCGGCGATCGCCGAAGCCCGGAGCCTTCACGGCGCAGGCGTTCAGGGTGCCGCGCAGCTTGTTCACCACTAGGGTGGCCAGCGCTTCGCCTTCCACTTCCTCGGCGATGATCAGCAGCGGCTTGCCGGAGCGGGCGATCTGCTCGAGCAGCGGCAGCAGGTCCTTCATGTTGCTGATTTTCTTCTCGTGGATCAGGATATAAGGATCCTCGAGAACGGCTTCCATCCGCTCCGCATCGGTCACGAAGTAGGGGGAGAGATAGCCGCGGTCGAACTGCATACCTTCCACGGTATCCAGCTCCGTGACCATGGTCTTGGACTCTTCGACCGTGATCACGCCATCCTTGCCGACCTTCTTCATCGCGTCCGCAATGATGCCGCCGATGGTCTTGTCGCTGTTGGCCGAAATCGTTCCGACCTGGGCAATCATATCGCCGGTCACGGGCTTGGAGAGCTTCTTTACCTCGTCCGTGGCCACTTCCACGGCCTTCTCGATGCCGCGCTTGAGAGCCATCGGGTTGGCACCGGCGGCAACCGCCTTCACGCCCTCGCGGTAGATCGCCTGCGCCAGGATCGTAGCCGTGGTGGTGCCGTCGCCGGCCACATCGGAGGTCTTCGAAGCGACCTCACGCACCATCTGCGCGCCCATGTTTTCCAACGGGTCCTTCAACTCGATTTCCTTGGCGACCGTCACACCGTCTTTGGTGATGGTCGGCCCGCCGAACTTCTTCTCGAGGACCACATTACGTCCCTTGGGTCCGAGGGTTACCTTTACGGCGTCCGCGAGCTGGTTAACGCCGCGCAAAATCGCCTGACGGGAAGCTTCCGAATATACAATCTGTTTCGCCATCTTCTTTCAACTCCTTAGGATGCTTTCTTTGCCACTTCGGGCTTTGCGTCGAGGATTCCGAGGACCTCGTCTTCACGCATGATCAAGTACTCTTCGCCATCCAGCTTGATGTCGCTGCCGGAGTATTTGCCGAACAGGATCCGGTCGCCCACCTGAACATCCAGCGGAACGACTTTGCCGTCTTCGAGGCGCTTGCCTTTTCCGACCGCGGCAACTTCACCCTCCTGGGGCTTCTCTTTGGCCGAGTCCGGAATGTACAGGCCGCCGTGCATCTGCTCCTGCTGCTCGATCCGTTTGACCACAATCCGATCGTAGAGCGGACGAATTTTCATGGAACACACCTCCAATTGATAGATAAATTAAGCTTGGGTTTACGATTCGAACCCATGACAGGGATTTGCTGGGTTCCGATGACTATTATTAGCACACTCTGCCGGAGAGTGACAAGATTTC
>PMTT01000327.1:9468-9850 GCA_003167275.1 Bryobacterales bacterium
GGGATCGTCAGGGTCTGGTTGGCGATGAAGCTCTTTCCGGACGCCGTTCTCAGTTCGCTTTCCAGTGTGTTCGGATCGATTATCCACACATAGGGCGTACCGCATTCCACCACCTGACGGGCTCGATCCCAGACGTCGATCATGCGGTCGTCGTCGGACAGGATTTCAATCCACAGAAGTGGCATTCTCGAAGGAACTTGCTCCTTTGGCGCGGGCAGTTCGTAGAGGCATATATCGGGAATCGGGTACCAGCCCTCGCGGACCCGAATCCGCAGTTCCGGACAGACCACCACTTTCCACTGCTTTCGTCGGCTGCGTGTGTACTCTATCAACCCACCTTGCAATAAAGAGTGGTTCAGGTTTGGCATGTTCCTCTCGATCA
>PMTT01000327.1:9872-13556 GCA_003167275.1 Bryobacterales bacterium
GCTCCTGATCCACATCCAAGGCAAGATCCTCTTTGGCGATCGCCGCGTCCAGGAGAGCTCGTGCGTCCGCTTCGTGATCCCGCGCTACCTGGATTTCCCACCATCGGTGAATGTGCGGATCGACAGCCACCATCGATGCGGCGATCTCCTCGCCTGCTACATAGAACGGGATGCCGGCTTGTTCTAACGACATCTTGGCAACAGCCTCAACGATCGCGTTGTTGCCTTCCAGCACCTTCACCAACTCCAGATCGGGACTCGGGACTTCCGCCGGGTCCGGCAGTTTTTCGACCAGGGGGACATGGCAATCCGCGCACTCGGTGAACCCCGCCCGATACTCGACTCCACATTCGGGGCAGTACATGATGCACCTCCCTGGTGTGACAGTACCACACGGCGCTGCCCGGTTCCAGTCTGAGCCTTTGAGCTTTAGCAGGACGGCTCCCGCAGCCCCGGCACGGCCTCGAAGACGCCGCGTTCACGGTTCTTGGTGACCGAGTGCCAGGGAAAGCAGCGCCCGTTCATGGCGACATAAACGCCCGGCTCCAGCGTCTGCACGAAGGCCAGCGCCGTCCCCAGATTGAACATTCCGTCCGAACTGCCGAAGGTGTAGGGCACCATGGCCCCGGTCAGCACAATCGTCTTGCCGGCCACGGCCCTGCCGAGGACCTCGGCGGTCTGTTCCATGGTATCCGTCCCGTGGGTGATGACGATCCGGTCGGGACCGGCGGCCAGGCAGCGCCCCAGAATCAGATGGCGATCGGCGTCCGTCATCTGCAGGCTGTCGATCATCATCAGCGATGCGATCTGGACGTCCAGGTGGCACCGTCCCAAGCGGAGCATATCGGCGATGTGCGTGTTTTGGAAAAACAGCTCCCCGGTCAGTTCGTTGTACTCTTTGTCAAAGGTGCCGCCGGTGACGAAGATCTGGATGCGATGCGACATGCCGCGCCCTGAGTATAGCGCGGGTAAACCGAGCCGCGGCCGTGGGTGCGGACTTCCCCGCCAAGGACCGTATTTATGAAACCTGCACTGAATCTCAAGAACAGTACGAAACCGTACGATTTCTGACCCGGGGGTGGGCACACTGCTCCGCTCCATGGCACACTATTTGAATCGTCTTGGATAATACAGTTACGCCGATGACCACGATCATGTTGGCGCGGCAGTTAGGGTAAACCATGGTCGGGCGTACGATCTCGCATTATCAACTCATTGAGAAACTGGGCGCGGGAGGCATGGGCGACGTCTATCGCGCGCAGGACACGCGGCTCTCCCGCACCGTCGCGATCAAGGTCCTCTCGGAATCGCATGCCGCGAACGACGAACGCCGCCGCCGGTTTCTGCAGGAAGCGCAAGCTGCCTCCGCCCTGAACCATCCGAATATCATCACCATTCACGACGTCCTCGTTGAAGGTGACAGCGAATTCATCGTGATGGAACACATCCCTGGGAAGGACTTGGCGGACCTGATCCCACCCGGCGGTCTGTCCGTAACCGAAGTCCTGGGCTATGCCATCCAAATGGCCGATGCCCTGAGTGCGGCGCACGCTGCGGGAATTGTGCATCGCGACCTCAAGCCCGCGAACGTCATGGTCACGCAATCCGGCCTCGTCAAGATTCTCGACTTCGGCTTGGCCAAACTCTCCCGGGCAACCCTCACGACCGGGCTCGGAGATGCCACCGCGACCCTGGGCGCCAGCCCCATCACGATCGAAGGCTCCATCCTGGGAACCGTCAGCTACATGTCGCCCGAGCAGGCCGAAGGAAAGGCCGTCGATGCACGCTCGGATATTTTTTCGTTCGGGGTCGTTCTCTACGAGATGGTCACCGGACGGAAGGCCTTCAAAGGCGATACCACCCTGTCCACGCTCTCGTCGATTTTGCGTGACGAGGTGCGGCCAGTCTCGGCTACCACCAATGTGCCACCGCTTCTGGATCAAATCGTCCGCCAGTGCCTGTGCAAGAATCCTATGGCGCGATGGCAGAGCATGCAAGAGGTACGCGCGGCCCTGGTGGCCCTCCAGCGCAAGCCCGACTCCGTGTTGGCTCCGCCGCCCGGCAACCGCCGCTCCTCTCTACCTATAGTCGTTGGCGTGGCGGGTGCGGTGCTGGCGNNACCCCCTGCGGCAGCCTCCGGCAATCAGTCCGTCCCTATACCTGCGGACGGCAGCGTACTCACCAATGATTGGATTGTAGCGATGGTCAAGAACAAGGTTGCTACTTCGATCATCTTGCAGCAAATCCGTTCCATGCCGACGCGATTTGACCTCTCGAATCCGGCCGAGATCATCCGGCTCACCGAGGCTGGCGTTCCGGAGGAGATCCTTGCAGCGATGCGCACGGTCAAACCCGCCGCACCTTCTAAGCCAAGTCCTATCACGTCCGCAACCAACAGGCAGACGGCCGCTCCGGCGCCAGCTACCCCGCCGCCAGCCGACACCTCCGCCACCGCGCCCGCACCCCCAACGCCTCAAGCCGGTACTCCGGCGACCAACGCACATCCAGCGACTCCACCGGCAGCCGAGAAGCCAACCGCACCGCCGGCGACTCAATCCATCACCGTTGCCACTAACATGCCATTCAGCATCCGGCTGGCCGAGGACATCCCCGCAGACGCCGAACCGGGCAGGACGATCCGCTTTACCACGGTCGGGGCTTTTCCCACGGAAGGACCCACCGCGGTGGCCGCGAACACGGTGCTGACTGGCGAGATCGTGGATGGCGGCAAGAAAAAACCGGCCTTCCGATTGAAGGATGTCGCGGCGGTGGATGGCTCCAAACTGTCGATCCACGCCGGGGGATCGACCCCCGATGGCCGGCGCTCGTTCGACGTGCCGGCTATGGCCAGGCACCCCAAAGAGATCGCTGCACCGGCAGGCACAGGATATATTGCCTACACCGTAGGCGCACACACGGTCATGGTTCGGAAATAGAGTTTGAGCCGGACTCGCTCCGTCACCCCAGGTCCGCCCCGCGCACGGGCANNACCTCCACCTTCGGCATCTCGTCGATCCGCAGGACGTCGTAGCGGTCGAAGTTCCCCTGCTCCACGCGCCCGTCGGCGATTGTGATCCCACCTTTTAACGCCGCCGACAGGCCGAAAACGATGCCGCTCTGAATCTGCTGCTCCACGCCCCAGGGATTCACCACCTGCCCACAATCCACCGCGCAAACCACACGATGCACCTTGACCTTGCCGCGCTCCACCGAGACCTCGGCGATCTGCACCGTGTTGCTGCCGATGTTGTTCGACACGGACACGCCGCGTCCTCTTCCGGCGGGCAGCGGCTTGCCCCACCCTGCCTTTTCGGCAGCCAGATCGAGCGCCGCCAGAAGCCGCGGCGAGTTCGCCAGCAGACGGCGCCGCAACTCCACAGGATCCTTGCCGCCGGCCGCGGCCAGTTCGTCGACGAACGACTCGGTGAAGAATATGTTCTGCGAGTAGCCCACCGAACGCCAGTAGCTGACCGGGATGCCCGGATCCACGGCGTGATAGTCCACCAGAATATGGGGGATCGCATAGGGTATGGTGGAAACGCCTTCCACGCCTGTACGGGCAAGCCCGTCGCGCAGGCCGCCGACGGGGGCACAAGCGATGCGCGTGGTCCACGCCACCGGCCAACCGTCCGCGTCCAGCCCACCGGCGAAGCGGCTGTAGGAAGCGGGACGATACGCATCGTG
>PMTT01000483.1 GCA_003167275.1 Bryobacterales bacterium
GTGGACAGCTTCGGCGGCTTCCTGACGTTCCGGGAACCGCGGGCCGGCGCCCTGTGCCTGATGCGCTACAACTCCGCCACGCCCAGCTACCAGTTGTGCGAGCGCATCCGGGTGAAGCAGAGCGTGCTGATTGTGCCCGGAGTCCAACTTGGTCTGGAAGGTTTCCTCCGCATCTGGCTGGGCGGCAAGCCCGAATTCCTGACCGAGGGGCTGCGCCGTATCGGCGAGGAACTGCGGAAAGAAACACTCCTTGGCTGAACCCACGCTGAGGCGCGAGCTCGGGCTCCGCGACCTCACCCTGTTCTGCGTCGCCTGCATCGTGGGCGCGCGCTGGATCCCCGCCGCGGCGCACGCCGGTCCGGGCTCCGTCACTCTGTGGCTGCTGGCGGCGGTCTTCTTCGTGGTGCCCCTGGCGGTGTCGGTGGCGGCTCTCTCCGTCAAGTACCCGGGAGCCGGCGGCCTGTATCTCTGGACCCGCGGCGATTTCGGACCCTGGCACGGTTTTCTCTGCTTCTGGATGTACTGGATGGGGATCGCGAGCTGGTTCCCCACGGCCGCCCTGTTCTACATGAAGGCGGGGTTTTCGATGTTAGGCGCATCGTACGCACGCCTCAGTGACAATCGCCTGTATCTTCTGGCAGTCGGGCTGGCAGCAATCTGGATCGCACTTACTTCCAACCTGGTCGGGCTCAAGGTCGGTAAGTGGACCCAAAACTTGGGTGGCGCCTCGACCTGGATCCTCGGCGCGCTGCTGGTCGCGATCGCGGCAGTCGTGTGGACCCGGCGCGGCTCCGCCACCCCCATCGATATCATGCCGAAGTGGGAGTGGGGCACGGTCAGTTTCTGGGCCACCATCGCCTATGGCATGTCCGGCATGGAGGCGGCCGGTTCGATGGGAGGTGAGATACGCGATCCCCTGCGCACCCTGCCCCGTGCCGCCTGGATCGCGTCGGCCTTTGCGACGGTCTTCTACGCGGCCGGAACGGTGGCGCTGCTGGTGATTCTTCCCCCGTCGAAGATCGGCGAGTTGAACGGGTTTGCGGACGCCGGTGACGCGGCCGGCTTGCTTCTGGGCATTGGATGGCTCCTGCCGCTCATCGCGCTGCTGGTCCTGGCGAGCGGGGTGGGACAGATCGGCGGCCTGGGCGCTTCCGTTTCGCGCCTCCCGTTTGCCGCCGGTGTGGATCGCCTGCTGCCCAAGGCATTCGGTAAAGTGCATCCCCGTTGGGGTACGCCGCATGTAGCCATCCTGGCGTTAGGCGTGGTCGCGACCTTCCTGCTCGCGGTCTACCAACTCGGCGACACCATGCGGGCGGCCTACGACGAGCTGGTTTCGCTGATGGTGATCACCGGATTCCTGCCGTACGTCTACATCTTCGGCAGCGCCTGGAAGGCCGGCAAGCGGCTGAGCGCCATCTCCGGCTGGGCCATCACGGTGCTGGCGATCGTCTGCTCGGTAGTGCCGACCGCCGAAATCACGAATGTCTGGCTCTTCGAAGGAAAGCTGGCAGCAGGAACGGCCGCGGTGATCCTGTCGGCATGGCTGGTATACCGGCGGCATCAGAGAGTTGCGGGAGCACTCGGACGGGTCGCCGCAAGCGATGCGGTAAACTGAAGGCGATGGAACCATCGGTATTCGTGATTGCCCCCTTTGGTCCTGACGGTCAGCACGTAATCGATACGGTCGGGCGCGCGATGGAAGAGGCCGGGTACAGAGTGATCCGGCAAGACAATGAAATGGATCGAGCGGAAAAACGGACCCAGAGCGCCCGCCAGGCAATTCGTGAGGCCGATCTGGTTATCGCGGATGTCAGCAACCAGAATCCAAACGTAATGTACGAGCTGGGTTTTGCTCACGCCCTGCGAAAGCTGACCATTCCATTGATTAGCACGAAATCCACGGCTTATCCTGCCGATCTCGCCGGGTTTGATTGGGTCTTTTACGACCCCGAGGACTTCCGCCATGGAATGGCAGAATTAAGAGGCTTGATTAAGAGCATGCTGGCGCGGCGGAATTTGCGGAGGGCTTTGACGTTTTGAGCGAAACGCTCTGTTTCGTTGTGATGCCGTTCCGGCCCGAGCTGAACTATTTCTTTCTTTATTTGAAAAGATACCTGGAAGAGAAGTACAGGATCCGTGTGGAGCGTGGTGACAGCAATGTTCTTACCAAGGAATTGATGACTAAGATCTCCGGGCAGATTTCGGCTGCGTCATTCCTGATCGCCGATATCACCGGATCCAATGCAAACGTATTCTTCGAACTGGGAATCGCAACCGCCGCGGACAAGCCAATCATTTTCCTGACTCAAGACGCTCCAAAAGACGCGCCGGTCGATATCCGCCAATTTGAATTCATCCACTACGAGCTCGCCAGCCATCGGGATTTTCTCGCGAAGCTCGATAATGCGGTTCGGAATGTGCTCGTGCCCGATCTTGAAATCACGCGGATGTATGAGATCGCGCGCGGCCTGCTGAAGCAATTCAGCGTCGAAACCGGATTCAGCCCTTACCAGGCATCACGGGAGGACTTTCACGAGCATGTCGTCCTTGCCGCGGAAGCGCCAGGAATCCCACGCCCTGACGACACCCCTGGTCTCGCCCGTCTTCTGTTGCCCAGAATTCTCCGGGACGTGGCGGATGTGGATGTAATGCAGCGGATGGCGGTTTGGCTTGAGCAGCGCTACCCCTCAGCAACCTGAGCACTCCACCACCACGCGAAACCCCGCCCACTCCCTTCCAATGCTCGCTATAATCTAAATTCTTAAATGAGCACCCTTGCCGTCCCCAGGCCCGCGACGTCAAACCTCCGTTGGATCGTCTGCGCCCTCCTCTTCTTCGCCACCACCATCAACTACGTGGATCGCCAGGTGCTCAGCCTGCTGGCGAAAACTCTCGAGACCAGCATCGGGTGGAACAACATCCAATACAGCAACATCACCACGGCATTTGCCATCGCTTATGGCGTTGGCCTGCTAGGGGCCGGGCGGCTGCTCGACAAGTTCGGCACGCGTCTGGGTTTTTCGGTGGCGGTCACCCTTTGGAGCCTCGCCGCGATGTCTCACGCGGCTGCCACTACGGCGTTCACGTTCGGAATCGCGCGGGCGTTGCTCGGGCTCGGTGAGGCCTCCAATTTTCCGGCTTGCATCAAGACCGTGGCGGAATGGTTCCCCAAGAAGGAACGGGCCCTCGCCACCGGAGTCTTCAACTCCGGGGCCAACCTGGGGGCCACTGCCGCGATTCTGGCCGTGCCCTTCCTGACCGCACACTGGGGATGGCAAGGGTCCTTTGTCGCCACCGGCGCGCTTGGTTTCGTCTGGTTGGCTTTCTGGCTCCTGGTCTATCGTAAGCCCGAGAACCATCCCGGCATTTCGGCGAGCGAACTAAGGCTGATCCAGAGCGACCCGCCGGACAAGGCCTCGACATACCCGTGGGCGCGCCTGCTGCCGCTTCGCCAAACCTGGGCCTTCTCGGTGGCCAAGTTCATGACCGACGGCATCTGGTGGTTCTACATGTTCTGGCTCCCGAAGTATCTTCAGGAAACCTTCCACCTGACCTTGGATCAGCTCATCCTGCCCACGTTAGTGTGTTACAACGCTGCCAGCGTGGGCAGCGTGGGGGGCGGCTGGCTCTCTTCTACCCTGATCGATCGAGGTTGGCCCGTCAATCGGAGCCGCAAGGCGGCGATGCTATTCTGCGCATTGGCCGTGGCGCCGGTGCTCTACGCGCCATTCTCCCACAGCATGTGGCTGGTGGTGGGCCTGGTGAGCGTCGCGCTGGCGGCCCACCAGGGCTGGTCGGCCAATCTCTTCACGACCGCTTCGGATATGTTCCCGCGAGCCGCGGTCGGCTCCGTCGTGGGAATCGGCGGGACTGCCGGGGCCATCGGCGGCGCACTCGTGCAACAGTTTGCTGGCTTCTCCCTCACCTTGACTCACAGTTATTTCCTGATGTTCATGCTGGCTGGCTCCTGTTATCTGATTGCACTGGCCATCTTCCAATTGCTCACGCCGAAACTCGCGCCCGCGGAGCTGGATTGAACGCACGTTGGCGCACGGTAGTGGCGCTCGCGTTCCTGCTGGCGCTGACCGTGGGTTTTTACCGCCAGTTGACACTCTCCACAGGGGATACCTGGTTGGAAAACCCCGACCAGGCGCTCCAGGTCCGCCCCTGGCTGGACTTCGAGGCGCGCGAGATCCACGCCGGGCGATTGCCCTTATGGGACCCGTATCAGATCGGCGGGCAGTCCCTCATCGGCCAGGTGCAGCCCGGCCTGGCCAACCCGCTGAACTGGCTTCTCTTCGCGATGCCCTTGCAAGACGGCCACATCCCTCTTGGCGTCTTGCACTGGTACTGGGTGCTGATCCACTGGGCCGCGGTGATCTTCTGCTACGCACTATGCCGCGACCTGAAAGCCGGCATCGGGGCATCGCTCGTGGGAGCGTCCGTCTGGGCTTTCGCCGGCTTCATGGGCCATTCCGGGACGCCGCAATTCCTGATGAGTGCCTTGTGGATCCCGGTGGTATTGCTGTTCTTCGCGCGGGTGTTTCGCGGCCATCGCCCGCGCGCAAGCGCCGCGCTCTGCGGTGTGGCGATGGGGCTGGCGTTCCTCAGCGGCCACCACAATATCCCCATCTACACCGCCGTGCTATTGGGCGGCCTGTGGCTGTGGTATGTGGTGTCCCCTCACACTGTGAATGTGAGGCAGGGTGTTGTGGGGCAGGTTGCCAACCTACGGCCGATTGTCAATCGGCCTGCTGATACCGTGCGTGACCTGGATGCCCAGTTATCGTCCGGGCCGACGAGCCGCCCGACGTGGCCACTCTACTGGCAGCGCATCGTCCATGCCCTCATCTTCCTCGCGGTGTGCTTCCTGGTCTCTGCGGTCCAAATGCTCCCCGCGATCGAATACGGACGCCGCGCCGTCCGCTGGGCCGGCACCCCGGAGCCCCAACATTGGAAAGACAGAATCCCCTACAGTGTCCACGCCGAGTACTCGCTCCACGCACGCGGCATTCCCGGGATGGTGATCCCCGGCCTGACGGTCCACGCCAATCCATTCGTGGGGATCGTGGCACTCTCACTCGCTCTTACCGCCATCTACCTGGGATGGCGTTCGCGCCGGGTTCGGCTGATGGCGACAGTAGCGCTGGGCGGCCTCCTGCTGGCTCTCGGCGCGGACTCTCCGGTACACCGCATCGCTTACCTGCTCATCCCGATGGTCGAAAAGGCCCGCTATCCCGCGATGGCCGTGGTCATCAGTCAGGCCGGGATCGCCGCCCTGGCGGCCCTGGGCCTGGACGCCTTCCGTAGGGTATGCTTTAGCTTGCCCAACCATTCCAAGGGAGCCGAGACCAGCGAAGACTCCTCCCCCGCCTCGGTGTCAGCTTCGGGCCAGCCCCAGTCAGGCGAGGACGCCTATCCTACCAAGACCACGGTCAGTTGGCTGGGCGGCTTTGCACTCTCTGTCTTCGCCATCTACGGCGCGCTGGCCTTGGTGCATCGCGCGCCCACCGCTCACCCGACCTGGATCATCGGCGCCGTCGCGCTGGCGCTGGCAGCCGTACTTCAATGGTGGCCTCGGCGGAGATATGCCTGGTCGTGGGGCCTCCCCGCGGCCGTCTTAGCCCTGTTCTTCATTGAATCCACGACCGTTCCGCTCCCCATCCAGCGCCAGAATCAGCCCGACTCGCTCCTCAAACCAGTCGCCGAGGAAGCCGATATCGCGGGGTTTCTTCACCGCCAGCCAGGCTGGTTTCGCGTGCAGATTGACGAGGATGAGGTTCCCGTCAACTTCGGGGACTTTTACGGCATCGAGCAGTTTGGCGGCTACGTGGCGTCCATGCCGGCCAACATCCTCACCATCCTGGGAGACCAGCGGACGCCCCGCTGGTTCGGAGTCCAGTTCTACGTTGGCCGCAAGCCCGCCAATCCCCAACAAGTCGAGGTGTTTCAGTCGCGTACCGGGCTCAAGGTCTACCGCAATCCGGGTATCCAGGAACCGCTTCGGGCGGAGCACGATACCCCATGCGGCACTGACGACCATCTGCGCGTGGCAAGCCGGGCACCGAATGCCATGGCCATCGAGGCCGACCTGGGGTGCGCCGGACGAGTAGTGGCTGGAGACCCGTGGTTCCCGGGGTGGCGTGCCTGGGTGGACGGCAAGCGGGTTCGCATCCAGGAGTCCGCGGGCGTGGTGCGCGCGGTGCCGGTAGCGGCGGGTCACCACCAGATCGAGTTCCAGTACCAGCCCGGATCTGTATATTGGGGTGCCGGGTTGAGCGCTCTCGGCGTCCTCCTGGCGGGGATGATCTGTTACCTCGACCGCCCAGATACGGTATGAAGCCGCACACTTCCCTATGACAGCTTGGTTGCCGCGCGGTTAACCTGCCGTTAGAATCAGGGTGCCATGTCTGAAGAGGACACTAACAAAACGATTCTCGTGGTCGACGATGAGCCCGAGATCCGAAAGCTCGTCGCTGCGATGGCGAGCCAGTCCGGCCACTCCGTAATCACAGCCGACAGCGGAGAACACGCCATGACTCTGTTCAAAAACCACAGAGGGCCCTTTGAATTACTGATTACTGACGTTGTGCAGCCCGGCATGAGCGGCCCCATGCTGGCAGATCGTCTGACCGCCCTGCAGCCCGACTTGAAAGTGCTGTACATGTCGGGGTACGACAATACCATGGTGGTACAGAAATACGTCGTGGAAAGAGGCCACGCCCTGCTGTCCAAGCCTTTCACGGCAAAGGAGTTTCAGGCTAAGATGCACGAGCTTCTGGATGTTAGTGCAGCAGGCGTAAAGACGGCGGGGTAGGACCTGTTGTGGGGCAGCCAATCCTGGCTGCAGCCGGCTTTCAGCCGGCCGTTGCCGAGTGCGAGACTCTGCCCGGGGGAAAGCCGCCTGAAAAGGCGGCTGCAGGCAAGATTGCCAGGCAAGATTGCCTGCCCCACAAAGCCTCTACAGATTCCTCTCAAACAGCGCCAGAATCCGTTTGTACTCGTCCGCCCAACTGGTGGGCTCGACGAAGCCGTGATTCTCCACCGGATAGACCGCCAGCGACCAGTTCTCCTTGCGCAGCTCGATCAGCTTCTGCGTCAGCCGCACGGTATCCTCGAACTCCACATTCGTGTCCACCATCCCGTGGCAAATCAGCAGCGCGCCCTTCAGCCCCTGCGCAAAGTAGATGGGCGATGACTTGCGATACGCCTCAGGATCGGTCTGAGGCAAATTCAGGATGTCCGATGTATATCCGTGGTTATAGAGCGCCCAGTCCGAGACCGGCCTGAGAGCCGCCCCTGCCGCGAAAGTATCGGGCTGCGTAAACATCGCCATCAAGGTGATGAATCCGCCGTAGCTCCCGCCGTAGAGGCCGATCTTCTTGGGGTCCACGCCCTGTTCCGATGCCAGATATTTCGCGGCATCCACGATATCGTCCAGATCCTTGCCGCCCATGTGTTGGTAAACTGCGGTGCGCCAGTCGCGCCCATATCCGGCCGAGCCACGGTAGTCCACGTCGATCACCGTGAAGCCGCGCTCCATCAATATGTGGTGGAACATATACTCATGAAAGTAAGTGGACCACTTATGATCCACATTCTGCAGATAACCCGAACCGTGGACGAACACCACGCCCCGCCCGCCTCTGCGAGCGTTGGCGGGCCTGAACAGACGTGCCGGCACTTTGACCCCGTCGCGGGCCGTGAAGGTCACGATAGGCACATCCAGCCACTTGTACTGCCAGAACTCCGGCGCGGGCGAACTGGTCAGCTTCTTACTCTCAGCCTGCGCACGGTTCTCCTGCAAGTGTAACTCGGGGGGCTTGTTAGTGTAAGAGTAGACGTCGGCGATCCATCGCTCGTCGGGCGAAAGAATCGCCGCGTGCTTGCCCGGCGCGGCCGTCAGACGAGTCAGAGAGCCGCCCTCCCCGCTCATCTCGTATAAATGCTGCTCGTAAGGAGTCTCCTTACTGGCCGTCAGATAGAAATGTGACTTGTCCTTCGACTGGCGGACGTTGAGGACCTCCCAGTTACCCGAGGTGAGGGCGCGCGCCGGGTGGCCATCGAAAGGGACCGCGTACAGGTGTGAGTAGCCGGTGCGCTCGGACTGGAAAAACACTTCGCGGTCGTTCTTCATCCAGCCCAGGGTGTTCGCGCCGGGGCCATCCACCCACGCGCTGTCGTGGTCGGTGTTCAGGATGCGCGTCTTCCCGGTGGCGGGGTCCAGGGCAAGAATCCAGCGGTCCTTGTTGTCCGCGGACCGCGCCAGGATCACCGCTTTAGTCCCGTCCTCGGACCAGACAGGCTGGAAAAGCTGCACGTCGCGTTCCTGCGGGCTGGGCGGCCTGGCCGTCATGGTGGCGGCGTCTCCGGTGATTCCCATGCGTTGCGTGGAGATATCGGGAGGAGTCAGTCTCTGCCCGTGATCCACCCATTTCACGTCGCCGGTCGCAACGTCGATCAACGCCACCCGCGAACGCGACTGCGTATCCCCGACGTTGGAGCGGCCCTGGATGTCTTCCGTGTAGGCAGACTCCGTGACGTAGTTCGGGACGACGGTGTTCTTGGCGGTTCCGGCACTCTCCACCACGGTGGCGATGACGAACTTCTCATCGGGCGAAAGCTGCAAAGCAGTCACGTTCTGGCGGGCCTGCAAGGTGAACGGCTTGCGGGGATTCTCCTTCTTCCGGCGGGCGTCCTCTTCCTCGCGGCGCGCTGCCCGTTCGCGGATCGTGTCCAGCAGCTCTTTCTGCTCCTTCTTGAGGTATTCCTGGCTATCGGTGCCCTTGGGCGCCTCGGCGGTGGCAGTTGGCGGCGCTCCCCCGCCCCGCCCTCCGCGCCCCTGACCTTGACCTTGCCCCTGTCCGAAGCCGCCTCCCGCTCCCGCAACGGCGCCGGCGGGGGCCGCTGCGGCTGCGGCGCGCACGTCGGTCATCTGCACCAGCAGGCCGCTGTCCAGCGACATCACGTACAGGTTGTTGGCCCGCGTGAAGGAGATCCGTTTGCCGTCGGGCAGGAAGCGCGGATTCACTTCGGCGTCGGTCGTCTTGGTAAGCTGCTGCGTCTTCCCGGTGCCGTTGTCATAGATGAACAGGTCGCCGTCGCGCGTGTAGGTAATCAGTCGCTTGTCTTTGGTGGTGTCGCCGAACGCGGGGGGCGCCTGCTTGACCTCGTCATCGGAGAGCTTCCGGGGCCCGGAGCCGTCACGGCCGACGATGTAGGTGTCGAAGGGCGCGTCCTCTTTGTCGGTGGCCTGCTTCCACTGAAAGTAGATGAACTGGCTGTCGCCGGACCAACGGACCTGCGAAGGCTCATAGCCCACCAGCCCCGAGCCGCGCATGATGTTGTCGATGGTCAGCGCGAACTGGTTGGCCGGCTGGGCCTGGAGGATCAGGAGGGCAAGGCCGAAGGGAATCAGAAGTTTTCGCATTAAGGCAAATCATATCGCAAAGCGGGTGGGTACATTACCGAGCCGCGACCGTGAGGGAGCGGTGTTGACTGGTGAGGAATTCCCCAAAATGGTGAAGCACCCCCTTAAGGCTAAGCCCTGCCCAAATCTGTACGGAATCGAACGAGGTATACTAAAGACATGGGTGATGCGATGAAGTTTGTTGTTTTTATTGGCGTTCTGGCCTTCAGCGCCCCCTTGTCCGGGCAAGAGGCGGTTTCCGACTGGCTTCCCATGGCGGTGGGGAACCGGTGGACCTACGAGCACTCGTCCCGCGACGGCAATGTGAGGGACCCTCGCATACTCCGCTGGCAAACCGAAGAGACTATCGTCGGAATGCGGGCCATGGCGGAGGGAACCCTGGTGTTCCGCCACATCGAGGTGGAGGGCGAAACGCCCGGAAGCTGGCTCTCCCGTTACGGCGAGTCCCACTTTCTGCTTCGTAACTCCTGCCTCTACTTTCTGGACCCATCCTATTCGTGGAACGAACAGGAACAGCAGCTCAGCCCCGAGTTTCGCGCCAGCCTCGTGAATGGCCACGCACATCCGGCCTTCTGCTTTCCGCTGGTCACCGGGAAAAAATTCGGCGTCGACTTGCCAGGGTTTGTTCCCTCGAAGGTCGTTGGTATGGGAAGGGGGGTGGGGTATACGCCCCCGTCCGTAACCGAGAAGGCAGTTCGAGTCGAGGTACACCTCTTTGAGGCTGACACCACTCGCCTTTGGTTTGAAAAGGGAGTAGGGATCACCGGGGTGTGGGACTTGCACCGCGGCGCTTACTCGGAATATCGGGTCAAATTGCTCCGCTTCCAGCCAGCCGCGCCAGTTGCAGCCGGCAGTCCGCACGCGTCGGGCCAATAACCGACGGGGTCGCCTGACCCCCACATGAATGCGTTCTCCAGCCGCTCCCCGGCGTATTCATTCATAGTGGAGGTCGAATGAAGATTCTGCTGCTGGCCGCGACATGCGGATGCGCCCTTGCCCAAGGGCCCGCTCCAGTCCCCGAGATCGGCGAGATTATGTCGCGCGTGGCGTCGAACCAAGCCAAATCCCAGGATCAGCGCAAGGAATGGATCTACACCCAGAAACAGGTGCTGCGGATGGTCCGGGGCAACGGCAAGGTAGCGCGGGAAGAACGGCGCGAGTACGCCATCACCCCCAAGAAAGGCCACATCCGCAAGCAATTGGTCAACTTCGAGGGTAAATACGAGAGCCACGGCAAGTACACCAGCTATGATCGCCCCGGATACGAGTACAAGAGTGTCGATATCGATGGGGACATCATCAACGACATTTCCGAGGATCTGACCGACGACAAGGGTTCGCGCGACGGCCTCGCCCTTGACCTCTTCCCTCTCACGGGGAAAGAGCAGAAAAAGTACGACTTCAAGCTGAAGGGCGTCGAGACGTACCGCGAACGCCCGGTCTTTCGGGTGAGCTTTAAACCGAAGCCCCACCCGTCCGAAGGAGAGGAGGGCTCCTGGAAAGGCGATGCCTTGATCGATGCCGAGGAGTACCAGCCCGTGCTGGTGACCACCAGCCTGGCGTTCAACATTCCGATGGCCGTCAAGATCCTTCTGGGCACCAACATCAAAGGACTGGGGTTCTCCGTGGCGTACCAGAAGTTCGCCGATGGCGTCTGGTTCCCGGTCAGCTAATGGCGGCGAATTCGAGGTTCGAGCGGTATTCTTCTATAAGCGGACCATTTCCGTCTCGATGACGAACATCGATTTCCGGCGGTTCGATGTGACCACCAAGGTAGCGTACGCGATTGAAGACAAGTGATCGAACTGGAGAGCGTGGAACAGACCGGTTGTGACTTCGTCGACCTGGTGCGCGAGCATCAGTCGATGGTCTTCAGCCTGTCGTACCATTTCCTGCACGACCGCGACCTGGCGGAGGAAGTGGCCCAGGAGGTGTTTCTGGCGCTGCATCGCCACATGGCCGATATCAAGTCGCCGGCGCATGCCGTCTTCTGGCTGCGCAAGGTGGTGGTGCAGCGCTCGATCGATGAGACCCGGCGGCGCAAGCGGCGGCCGCAGGTGGCCCTGGAGCTGGTGGCCGAGCCGGCGGCGAATACGCCGGCGCACGATCCGATGCTGGGAGAGGTGCTGCGGCGCTTGATCGCCACTCTTCCGGAAACGCCGCGGGCGGTCATGATCATGCGGTATCAGGAAGATCTGGATCCGGCGGAGATCGCCGAGTTGCTGGAAATGCCCTTGGGTACGGTCAAGAGCCATTTACAACGCTCGCTGGCGCTGTTGCGGGAGAAGTTGCAGCGACGCGGCGTGGGAGACCATTAATGGACTGGTTGGAAAAAGAGTTGTCGCAAGCCCTGGAGCGGAAGGAGCCGTCACCCGACTTCGCCGCGCGCGTCGCCGCCCGGGTAGCCGCTCAGGGAGCCACGCCAGCCACAGACGTACGCCGCCGGCGGGTGTTTACCTTGCCGCGCTGGCTTCCGGTGGCCGCGGCCGTGCTGGTAATCGCCGGTGGCAGCGGAGTGGCGTGGCGGAGGCATCAGGGCATGGTGGCCAAGGAACAGGTGATGCTCGCCATGCGGATTACCGCGGGCAAGCTCAACCACATTCAGACGCACATGAGAGAGGCCAGGCCATGAAAACGGTTGGAGTGCTGCTGCTGGTTGGGTGGCTGGCCATGCCGCTTCCGGCGCAGCAGTTCAAGTTCAATCTGGAACGTCTGGAGTCGAAGGCCTCCGATACGGTGGACGTTTCCCTGAACGGTTCCACGCTTCAGTTTGCGGCGAAGTTTCTCGACAGCAAAGATCCCGACGAAGCCAAGGTGAAATCACTGATCTCCGGACTCGCCGGGATCTATGTTAAGAGTCTTACCTTTAAGAGCGAGGGCGCCTGGTCGCATGCCGATCTCGACAGCGTCCGGAACCAGCTTCGCGAGCCGGAGTGGTCCCGCATCATCGGCATCAAGAGCGCCGAGGATGGGGAGACGGCGGATGTCTACGTCCGCAACGAAAACAAGAAGATCACCGGTGTGGCGATCATCGCCTCGGAGCCAAAACAATTGACCGTCGTGAACATTGTTGGCCCCGTGGATCTGGATTCACTGGCGGATCTCAGCGGGCATTTCGGCCTCCCAAAGCTGGAATCGGCCCCACCGGCACACTCCAAGAAGCAGGATTAGATTGTGGCCGCATGGCTATGGTGGGGCGGACCCCCTGGTCCGCGCGGGTTCCCCCGGACCCGCTGTCGCCCTGGAATCAAAATCCGGCGCGATGCGAACAGGCCGAC
>PMTT01000108.1 GCA_003167275.1 Bryobacterales bacterium
CCTGGCAGATGGGCCACCGCAGCGCCGAAGAGTACGGCAAGTTCGCCCTGGAAGCCGCCAAGCTCATGAAGTGGACCGACCCGAAGGTCAAACTGATTGCTGCAGGTTCGTCGAACTTCGGTCCCGGGTCGGATTGGACGTCCTGGAACCGGACGGTTCTCGAATACCTCAGGCAGCATGCCGACTACCTCTCGATCCACATGTACGTGGGCAACCGCAATAACGATTTCGGCGATTTCATGGCCAGCTCCGTGGAGCTGGACCATCGCATCAAGACTACCGAGGGCATCATCGACGCGGCGCTTTCGGGGCAGCCCGGCAACCGCCGGATCTACATCGCGTGGGACGAATGGAACGTCTGGTATCGCGCCCGCGGCGCGCAGGAGCGGGGCCGCCGCATCCTGGAGGAACATTACAACCTGGAAGACGCCCTGGTAGTGGCGACGTTCCTGAACTCCTTCGTCAACCACGCCCACATCGTCAAGATCGCCAACATGGCTCAACTGGTGAACGTAATCGCGCCGATCTTCTCCAACGACAAGGGGCTCTTCCTCCAGACCATTTTCCATCCGCTGCAACTCTTCGCCAACAACACCAAGGGCAAGGCGCTCGAACTGTTCGTGGATAGCCCCAAGTACAAGTGCGCGCGCTTCGACGAGGTGCCCTACCTGGATGTTTCGGCCGGTTACGACAATGGCTCGCTGGTGGTGAACGTGGTGAATCGGCATCCCGACCAGGCCATCGAAACGGAATTCGAGACGGAAGACAAGCAGTTCTCGGGTCCCGTGGCGGTATCGGAAGTCAACGGCCCGGATATCAAGGCGGAAAACGACTTCGGGAAGACCACGGTGAAGACCGTGGAGCGATCGGTGGCATCGGATGGTCGGAAGCTGCGATACCGCTTCCCGCCGCATTCCTACACCATGCTGAAGACGAAGCTTACGTAACCGTACGGTATGCTTTAGCTTGCCCCGCCAAAAATGGGGTGCTGGCCAAGCTAAAGCATACCCCACAGAGGCAATCATGACTCACTGGAAACTGGCGGCGTGTCAATCGGCAGTTGTGCTGGTCAGTGCACTCTTCGCCCTCGCGGCCTCCAAGAACCCGGAGGTGCTGGCCCTCACCGGCGATGTGGAGAACGTCCACGACCCCGTGATCATCAAGGAAGGCGACACCTACTACGTCTTCTGCACGGGTGGCCGGCCCGGACAGGGCGTCATCCCGATCCGCACGTCCAAGGACCTGCGGCAATGGACTCTCGCGGGCTATGTGTTCCCGAAGCTCCCGGAATGGGCGACCACCGAGATCCCCGGGGCCACCGGGGCGTGGGCTCCCGACATCTCGCTCTACAACGGCAAGTATCATCTCTACTATGCGGTCTCCACATTCGGTAGCAGGAACTCGGCGATCGGGCTGGCCACCAACCGGACACTCGACCCCAAGAGCCCTCAATACCAATGGGTGGATGAGGGTCTGGTGCTCCGGTCGCACCAGGACAAGGACGACTGGAACGCCATCGATCCCAATCTGTTCATCAAGGACAAGAACAACGTCTGGCTAAACTGGGGCAGCTTCTGGGGCGGCATCAAGATGCGGCGTGTCGATCCCGCAACGGGAAAGCTCTCGGCGAAGGACTCGACCCTATACTCGCTGGCGAGCCGGCCGCGGGAGCAGCCCATCGGCGGTTCCATTGAGGCTCCTTTCCTGGTGCGTCACGGCGACTACTTCTACCTGTTCGTCTCCTTCGACCGGTGTTGCCGCGGGGTGAACAGCACGTATAACGTAGTGGTGGGCCGCTCCCGTAATGTGCTTGGGCCTTATGTGGACAAGGATGGGAAGCCCATGACCGAGGGCGGCGGTAGCCTGGTGATTCAGGCGACCACGCCCAACTGGCGCGGCCCCGGGCATGAAGCAGTTCTCCAGGAACCCGCCGGGGATTACCTCGTGTTCCACGCCTATCACGGCACTACCGGCCGGCCGTACCTGCAAATCTCAACCCTGGTCTGGGAGGACGGCTGGCCCCGAGTAGGCGAACTCTGAGCGGAGTAGCACGGGCATTCCTGCCTGTGTTGAGCTATGTTGGGCCGCCACTCCAGTAGGGCTTACCTCTCTCATCCCGGAAATACGCCGTGTCCGCATCCCGGCGCACTTCCCGCACCAGCACGATCGTCCCGCTGCCGAATTTGACTCTTGACCCGGTGATCTGGAGCCGGTCGCCCTTGGCATAGGAGACTTGCAACTCCTTCAGAAACGCCACCGGAGCTACATAGACTTCGACCGTCGCGTCCTTGTCCGTGTCTATGACGGTCAGATGCAGGCCATTCAACGGGCTGCCTTTAGGAACTTCCCGGATGTCCGTGACCGTCGCCGAGAAATTCACGGAACTGCCTGGATCGTAACGCGGTTCCTGTTGGGCCGGGCCAGTCTGCCCGGCCGCCATCGGCGCCAGCAACGCCGCGATGCCGAATAGCACGGCAAGTGATTGGGATCCCATTGCCATTCCTCCTTTT
>PMTT01000509.1 GCA_003167275.1 Bryobacterales bacterium
TTCGTGTAGAACTCATATTCCACATTCACAGTACTTCGAAAAAAATCCAGGAATTCTTTGTGCGGACCGGAACTACTTTGTTTATGCTTTGTTTTCAATCGATTTTCTATTTTCAAGTCCTGTGACTGGCCTTCCTCTTTCGGCTAATCAGGCCCGATTTGGCCATAGTGAATGCTAGTGTGAAAGCAGAGTGAATTATCAGATTGCTTTAGGGCTGCTGGGAAGCCAAAGAGAGCCGGTGCCTGTCACGGAAACCGGGCGAGGGAACGATCATGGATAGAACGATGCAGCGGACTGGGTGAGGGAGAAGCTGGGCTTCGAGCCGGACGCGGCGCAGGAGCGCCTGCTGGCCTCGGAGAGCCAACGCGGGATTCTGAACTGCACCCGGCAGTGGGGCAAGTCGAGGGTCACGGCGGCGAAGGCGGTACACCAGGCGTACACCGTAGGCGAGAGCCTGACGCTGGTGGTGAGCCCGAGCGGGTGGCAGAGCGGCGAGTTCGTGCGCAAGGCGGAGGGATTCGCGCAACGAATACCCCATTCATGGCGAAGGCCGACAACTTTTCCGGCCAGGCTTGGAAGCTCACGAGGGTTGGGCCGGTGAGGTAGGGTATGCTTTATTAACTTGCCCATCCATAAAAACCTCAAGCAACCAAATCGGCCTGTAGGAAGCGCGGATGATGCGGAGGAGGCGTTTATCGCCGATCCTGCGCGCTACGCGGGACACACCAGGGGGAACCGCCTGTCCCAAAATGAGCCGCGACCGTCAGAAGCTGTGAAGAAAACAAAACCTTGCCACAGATAAACACCGATGAACACCGATAGCTCTTTTGTTTTCTTATCCGTGTTCATCGGTGTTCATCTGTGGCTGATGTTTTTTCTCGCCTTCTCAGGGAGCGGTTGCCGGGTTCAGCCGCGAAATCCCCACGATGGTTACTCGACCGCGCCGGTAACCTCATTCTCATGGCGAGCTGATAGTATTAGCCGAATGAGCTCGTGTCACATTCTATGATCGTGATCATGGCGGGATTGCCCGGGACGGGCAAGAGCACGCTGGCGCGGGCGCTCGCACAGCGGCTTCGGGGCGCGGTCCTCGACAAAGATTTGATCCGGGCGGCGCTCTTTGAGCCGTCGCATGTTGAGTACTCGCTGGCGCAGGACGATTTCTGCCAGGAGATCATGCTGCAGACTGCCGCGTATCTGCTGTGTAAGGATGCCGAACTCCCTGTTCTGTTGGATGGACGTACGTTATCGCGGCGATACCAGCGTGAGCGCGTGATCGAATTCTGCTTGCAAGTGCGGACCAGTTGGGCCACCGTGGAGTGCATCTGTGCGGAGCCGACCGCGCTGGGACGCCTGGCGGAAGCGGTGGCGCAAAACTCCCACCCCGCCAAGAATCGAACGCCGGAGCTTTATCGCCAAATCCGAGAGGCGTGGGAGCCGATCGACCGACCCAAAGTCGTTATCGATACGGATGCGAAGCTGGACTCCTGTGTCGAGCGGGCTCTGCGCTACCTCAGGGGTCGAAACGGCGATGAAGACACACTTGAGGCTTGATATCTGGCAGGGTCAGTGCCTGGAGCGCAAGATTCGTTGCGATTCTGGCACCGCTTGCTGACGCGCGCGGCTCGGTTCCGGGGCACTCTACTCGTGCCGTAATGCCACCATCGGGTCGACACGAGCGGCGCGCATGGCCGGGATATACGAAGCTGCGAGCGCGATCGCGACGATCACAGCGCCGCCGAACGCCAGCGGCGCGGCGCTCTCCGGTTTCAGGTCCTGGATGAGAGCGGTGGCCAGCGATCTGCTCCAGAGCACCATCGCGGCGCCAATCACGAGCCCGGCGCACACCATTCCCAGCGCGTCCCGCAGCACCAGTCGGGTCACGTCGCGTGCCGTCGCGCCCAGCGCCATCCGCACTCCGATCTCGTTGGTCCGCCGCGCCACGGAGTAGGCCAGCAGTCCGTAGAGCCCTATGCCGGCAAGCGCAGCCGCCAGCCCGCCGAAGGATTCCGACAGCGCGGCGAGGAGACGCTCGGGAACGATATTTGCGTCTACCTGGTCGGCCATCGTGGTCACGCGCCTCACCGGGACCGTCTTCAGGACTTCCCGGATCATCCGCAGTACCGTGCCGCTCACCGACACCGGATCGACGCTCGTCCGCAACTCGAACTGATAGCCCCAGCGGCTTTCCTGGAACATGTTGAAGTACATGCTGGCCCACGGAGCATCTCGGATCGTGTTGACGTCCCCCACAATGCCCACGATTTCGTAAGGCTGGTTGTCGCCGAACCAACCGCCATTCCGGAAGTCGGTGTCCACCGCGACGTGCTTCCCAATCGGATCGACACCGGGGAAAAAGTGCCGCGCCATCCTCTGACTGACGATCGCCACGCGCGGCCGCCCTACATCCCGCAGGCTGAAATCGCGTCCCGCCAGGAGCGGGATGCCAAGCGTCTCGAAATACCGGGGCGCGACAAAGGCGACCGCCGTCCGCAGCCGATTCTCAGGCGGCTCCGCATGTCCTTCCGCATTCAGGAAGCGGCTACCTGCCCCGCAGCCTTCGAGCGGAACGCAGCCGGTGATGGACGCAGAACGAACCCCGGGAATCGCTTCGAACCGCGCCAGCAACTCCCGGTACGGCGCGGCCCATTGCTCGCGCTGGTATCCGCTGTGCGCCGGGTCGAGCCGTGGCCGGCTTCGTAGAACCCGGTGTTGGCGCTCGCGCCGGCGTCCAACAGGGCCGTGGCCGCCCGCACGAATCCGTCGGAACGCGCGCGATCCAGCCGGAGGTACTTCGAGAAGCAGAGGTAAGTCAGGGCGTCCCAGCCGCGTGGGCCTCCCTTCGCCGTGGCGTTCCCCGGATCGAGTTCCAGGAAGCGTCGTACGGCGGTATCGTCGCCGAGGATCGCGGCGGTATAGACGTCGCTGCTCGCGATCTCGGGGTGCGCAGCCAGGATCGCCGCGGCTTCGTCCAGGGAACCATGCCAGACGCAGGCGTTGAGGAACTTGTCCCGTGGATCGCCGGTTTTGGTCTCGCTCATCGGATCTCCTGGGTCGTCGATGCTTGCTGGGCTCCCTGGGTGCTTTTTTGAGTATATAGTCTGACGGCGGTCATGAAGTAAACTTCCGTCAGGCGCCCCGTTTTACATAGCCGCCGATGCCGGCCTGGTTCCATTACAATAGGAAGTGCATGCTCAGATCGCTGTCTCTTGCCATCGCGGTCGCGATGCTGTTTGCCGCGGCCAGTCCCTCCCAGAACGCCCCGAAGAAGTCGTCGGCCCTCGATAAGCCCACTCTGGAAGCTTACGTCCGCCATCTCTTCGCTCTGGATTCGCGCATTACCGTGCAAGTCGCCGACCCGAAACCTTCCACCGAACTGCCCGGCTACCTGGAAGTAGCGGTGCGCGCAGCCCTGGGAGCACAGGCGCAGGACTTCAAATTCCTGGTCTCCAAAGACGGTCAGAAGATCCTGCAGGCCAACGTCTATGACATCGAGAACAACCCCTTCAAGCACGATCTCGACCGGCTGAAAACCGACCTGGCACCCAACGTCGGGACCCCCGGCGCGCCGGTGGTGCTGGTGGAGTTCAGCGATTTCCAGTGCCCCTATTGCGCGCAGGAGGCCACGATGTTGCGCCAGAATCTGCTCCAGGCATATCCCAAGCAGGTGCGGCTCTACTTCAAGACGTTCCCGCTGGATATGCACACCTGGGCCAAGCCTGCGGCCATCGCCAGCCAGTGCGTCTACCGGCAGAAGGCCGATCTCTTCTGGGAGTATCACGACTGGATCTTCGCCCACCAAGCCGAGATCACGCCCGAAAACCTGAAGGATAAGGTCATGGAATGGGCCAAGGGGCAAAAGGACCTGGATGCGCTGCAACTCACCGCCTGCATGGATTCCCAAGCCACGGTAGGAGACGTCGAGAAGGCCATCACCGAGGGCAAAGCGCTGGAGATCAGCGGAACCCCGACCCTGTTTGTGAACGGCCGGCGGATTGCACAGACCATCGACTGGACGAATCTCCGCTCTGTCATCGACAACGAGATCGAATATCAGAAGACCGCCAAGAACGCCGGCGAGGATTGCGGCTGCACGCTGGAACTGAAACTGCCAGGCATGCCCGAACAAAAGACCCTCCCGATGATGCCCCCGAAAAAGAATTGATCCGTACCCCCTATGAAACTCCTGCCCGCCCTATGCCTCGCGTCGCTCGTTGCGCTCGGCGCTACCGCGACCATCGACCCCAAGCTCTACCTGGACGACGTCAAGTTCCTGGCGTCGCCGGAAATGCGCGGCCGTGCCACCGGCTCGCCCGAGCTCGAAAAGGCGGCCGACTTCATCGCCCGGAAATTCAAGGACTTCGGACTCAAGCAGGTGGATGGTAAGAGCTATTACCAGGCATTTCCTGTGACCACCAGCGCGCAGTTGGGGAAGTCGAACCACTTCCGTTTCACGGAGAAGAGCCGCGCCACCTCGCTCTCCTGCCCGGACGATTTCATGCCCTTCCATTTTTCGCCCTCCGCCAAGCTGGCAGGGGCCGTGGTGTTTGTGGGCTACGGAATCACCGCGCCAGAATACCACTACGACGACTACGCGGGCATGGACGTGAAAGGCAAGCTGGTGCTGGTGCTCCGCCATGAGCCGCAGGAATTCGATGAGCACAGTGTGTTCGCGGGTCGCAATTACACCAGCCATTCCAAGTTCACCAGCAAGGCCAGCAATGCCAAGATTCACGGGGCCGCGGGCGTGATCCTGGTCAACGATGTGGCGAACCACCCGGGCGAGGCCGACCAACTCGAAAAGTTCGGCACCGAGGAAGGTCCCGAGGACGTGGGCATCGCTTTCCTGCAAGTGAAGGAAGCGCGCGTAGCGGCCTGGTTCGCCGACGAGGGCAAGAAGCTGGAGACCATCGAGGCGGAGATCGACAAGGATTTGAAGCCGGAATCGTTTGCCTTTCCCGATTCGCTGCGCGTGACCGCGGAATTGGACCTGCAGCGCGTAGTCAAGACCGTTCACAACGTGGTTGGCTACCTGCCAGGCGAGACCGATGAGTATGTGGTCATCGGCGCGCATTACGACCATCTGGGCCTGGGCGGCCAGTATTCGCTCGCGCCCAGCATGACCGGCACCGTCCACCCCGGCGCGGACGACAACGCCTCCGGCACCGCGGGCGTGATCGAACTGGCGCGCTGGTTT
>PMTT01000494.1 GCA_003167275.1 Bryobacterales bacterium
CAGTCCCGATTCACCTGCAATCCGGCGCCACCGCCGATCCAGCATCTCGACGAATCCGATGCGGGCGCGCGCGGTGAGGGCACGCACCGCGGCCGTCCGGTCGCCGGCGGAGAGCAGTTCCGATAGCAGCACTGGCATCGAGCACTGTTCCACGGGTGCCAAGTGGCCGTTGGAGAAGCCCAGTCGCACAATGTCTTCGGCTTGGAGATAGCAGATGAATTCCGACATCTCGGTGGTCTTGGTGAGGATGCCCCGTTCTTCGAAAAAGTCCTTCACGGGTCCATCGACGAAGATCCGGTTGACGCCGCCGAAGAGCAACACGCGGGCGCTCCGCTCCACGGGCGCGCGTAACGGTAGACTCGCCAGCCGTTGCGCGAAGTGGCGCAATACGCGCTCCGTTGCCAATATGCCGCTGCGGCTCGCCGCGGTCAGCCGGCTCTCCATTTCGCAAAGCAAGGACTCGGCCGTGCCCGCATCCTTCGCCAGGCAGCGCAGGGCGGAGCGCATCTCGGCCACAATGTCGCTCACCACGAACGCGGCCACTTTCAAGGCGCCAAACCGGTTACCCTTGCCCAGGAAGTTGTTCTTGGGTGTCGGCCAGGCCACCACGGCGTTTTCTTCGCCGAGGCGCTCGAAGATGATCGGCGCAGCGTCGTACCAGGCTCCAATCTGGCACGGACCCTCCTGGTCGAGAAGCTGAAAGACCGTGACCTCGCCGGGTGGACGCGTCTCCAGGTACCTCACCGCTTTTCCCACCATGGCCAGGAAGGGAAGGCACTCCCGTCCGGAGCACACGCGCTTGGCGTATTGCAGCGCCTCCGCGTTGGTATTGGGTGAAAACACGGCTCTCCATCCCATGGAGGCGTAGAAGCCCGCCATGAGATCGGACAGGAACCGGGGGCCATCCGCGAGAGAGACGTGAACCACTTCGGGATCGTCCGGCAGGTACCGCCGGCCATTTCCCGTCACAATCCAGGTGCGGCTGCCATCCGATTCCAGACGTGCCGGGCGGGTGCGCGTTTGGGCGGCGGGCACTGGCACGGCGTGGCGCCTGCGGCTCGCCTCAATGATATCCAGGAAGGCTCCGATGCGGGTCTCAATACCGGCGTCCGCGGTATGCGAGTCGATCTCCAGGAAGCAGAACGGCTGGCCTTCGAGCTCGCGCCGGAGCCGATGCTGGATGATCGCGTCCGGACCACACGAGAAGCAGGAGAGATTGCAGATGTATCTGCCATCGTGACACCTGGCATACTCCGCGGCCGCGATCACGTTCTGCGTGTAGTGCCACACGTTATGTTCGTTAAGCCGGGATTCCTGTGGCAGACCGTCGGCGGGAATGACCGTGAATCCGCGCGTCGAGATTTTGCGCGGAACCGACAGGTTGACTTCGGCCGCATAGGCGGCATAGGGGTGTCCCGCGAGGATGACCGCTGGCTCATGGAGCGCCGAGAGCGCTTCCTCCATCGCCTCCCGGTAACACCGCTCGAAGGCGGCTTGATTCACGATGGCCGCGGCCCAGCTTTCGTTCGCGCGCTCAGCGGTATGGCCAAGCTTCGCGCCCAGGCTGGCTACCTCCTGGCGGGTGACGATTGCCAGGTGCGGGGCCAGGCCCATTTCCGGGGTTAGAATTCGGCCGGCGGCAGTCTCGAAGAACGTCTTGATCACGCCGGGCATGTCCTGGGTGACCGGGCACAGATACCCGTGCCCGTCGTCCCTGCCGGCGGGAAACTCGCGCATGTAGGGGAGAAACACGAAGTCCACGCCCTGGGCCAGCAGATCGTCCACCGCGGCGTGCATGAGTTCCGCGGGGAAGCACATGGGGGCGGCGGTCCGCCGCGACCCGTGGCCGCGCCGTGAAAGCACGACTTCATAGCCCAGGCCGCTCAGGAACCGGGCGTACAGAGGGTAGAGTTCGTAGGTGGTCAGGGCCAGTGGAAGCCCGATGCGCCCTCGGGGACGATCTGGCGGCGCCGGCCGAAAGACCTTGAACATCAGCTCATTGCGCAAGGCAACCAGGTCGCGGCCTTCGGGATGACGGAGGTTTTTCGGCCGGCGCACCATTTCCCATTTCGAACACAGTCCGCCAAACGCGAGGGTTCGCTCGCCGAGTAGAAAACGCTGCACCTCGCAACGGTTCTCGCACGTTGGGCAGATAAACGGAGCTTTGGTTTCCAAACGCACCTTGCGGAACGAACCGAGGTCGCGCTCCCACGCGGGAACGGCCCCGGCGGAGAGAAGGTCGCCCGCCATCCGGGCCGCACCCTCACAACCCATGAGCTCGGGATAGGGCGGCACCGCGACGTTCACTCCCGTGATGCCCGCGACCGCCGGCGCCACGGCGGGGTTGAGGGCCACGCCACCTTGCAGCAGGACCGTTCGCCCCACCTGGCGCGCACCCACCACGCGCGACAGGTAGTTTTCGACAATTGCATATACCAGGCCGGCCAGAACATCCGCTCGCGGAACTCCCTGCTGGAGGGCCGAACGCACTTCGGAATTGATGAATGCGGCGCACCGTTCCCCAAACGCGACGGGGTTGGCGCTGCTCAACGCCAGCGGACCAAGTTCACCGATAGGGACCTGCATATCCGAGGCCGCCGCTTCTTCCAGAAAGCTCCCAGTCCCGGCGGAGCAGCCATCGTTCATCGAATAGTCCACGGGAATGCCGCCGGCGAGCGCTACGAACTTGGCGTCCTGCCCGCCAATTTCGAAGAGGGTGTCCACTTCGGGCACAAGCTCCCGAGCGGCGCGCGCGTGGGCGAGAATCTCGTTAAAGACGATGCAATTATCCAGGTAGACCGATACGATTTCGCGGCCCGATCCGGTGACCGCGGCCTGCACCACGCGGTGCGGAACGCCGGCCACCTGCCGCTCCAGTTCGGTGATGCACTCGAAAGTTGCCTGCGCGGGATTACCGTGGGTTCGCAGATAGCACTTCGCCGCGATTCGGCTGGAATCCCGATCCAGTAGAATCGCTTTGGTGGTGGTTGAGCCGGCATCCACCCCCAGGATGAAATGCATCCCCGCCTTTGGGGCAATCACGCCTGGGTCGGCGACCCGGGTCACGCGACCTAAAAACTGGCCAAGCGGAGGTCGACGCGCGAAGCGCCCGGCATCCGCCGGCTTCACCCAGGAGTCGAGGGAGGGGAGCGCTTGCGGACCGGCGTCTCGGGCTGCCACCGCAGCGCCGGCCGCTTCCAGATAACCGCTTTCCGGCAGGACTTCGAGTCGCGCACCCGGCAGCAGAGCCGACACCTCCTCAACAAGCTGTGCGCATTGGGCGAGCCCGCCCGCGAGCAGGATGTGGCCGTGCGGCCATCCCACCGCGACGATCAGCGCGGCGACCTTGGCGGCCAGTCCTGCGAGCAGGGAGCAGGCAATGTCGGCAGGTGTGCACTCCCCTTTGTTCAGCTTGTGGGTAGCATCGGACTTGCAATGGACCGAGCACCTGGACGCCAGTCCCACCGGACGGCCCTGCCGCGCGGCGGCTACTCCCGATGCGAGATCCAGATTCATCCGTCCGAACTGCTGAACCAGGAACTCGCCGCTGCCCGCCGCGCAGCGGTTACCCGACATCATGCGGCGCACACTGCCGCCGGCCATGCAGTAGACCACGAAGCTCTCGCCACCCAGAGAAAGAACCAAGTCCGGGCTCAGGCCCAGATGGCCCAGCGCAGCTTCGATGCAAATCGATTCCGGAAGGTAAGGGAGTGAGAGGAACGAGACGGATTGAGATCCGGTCACGATAGCGCCCGCGGGCATCCGGGCGCCTTGCTCCAGCATCGACCGGACCGTGCGCGCCGGATCTCCGCCGTGCCTGCGGATGTCCGCCTCCAAGGCGCCATCCTGGTTGAGACGCACCCTCTTCACCGAGACGGCGCCGATGTTCCAGCCCTCGAAAACCGTGCCGACTTCACTGCCGCGGGCCGTCCGATCCATATTCGGATCTCCGGATCCGTATTCATCATACACCGCTACGTGACGGGGGTGACGCGAAATCCGACAAATTCCTCCGAAACTCGATCCGGCGGTGGCCGGCGGTAGAATTTTCTCGCCGGATTGTACCAATCGTTTTACCAGGGCCGAGCGTCATTGAATTGAATAGGGTGTGGCCGGAGGTTTCATTCCGGAGCGCTGACCCCAAAAGTAAGGAAGGAGTCTCTTTCATGAACACTATACTTCGGTGCACCGTGGCGCTGCTGGCCGCCGCGCTCTCGAACGCGCAACAGCAGTCCGCAGGCCCCAACGCCATCATATTGGACGCCGGGGGCTATCAGGTTCCGTCGCCTTCCCTGGACGTCGCTCCGGGACAGCTCATCGTGCTCCACGTTCACGGCATCACCGCGGCGATCGACTCCAACCTGGCGCCAGTTCCGGGCCCGTCGGGCTTCCCGCATGCGCTGAATGGCATCTCCATCGACCTGATTCAGGGCCAGGCTGCCACCGCTACCAGCCTGGAACTCCACGCCGCCTACCAGACCCACTGCCTCAGCCCCTGCAGCCCCGTAACCGGCATCACCCTCCAGATCCCCTTCGAACTCGAGACGAACGCTGGAGTCAATGGCGATTTCAACCCCTGGCTGCGAATCAGTCAGAATGGCACACCCGTGGGCGGAGTGTCGCTCAACCCTGTGTCCGACAATCTGCACGTGATGAACACCTGCGACGACTCCCAGGTCTACATCAGCGCGGCCTATACCGTGCCGCAGAGTGTCTGCACCGACGTCGTGATGGTGGGCAACGCCTTGAACAGCCTCTACAACCTGGCCCACGG
>PMTT01000301.1 GCA_003167275.1 Bryobacterales bacterium
GCTCTTGGCGCGGCCCACCGCCAAACGAATGTGCCTTTCATCCTCGGAGTCCACCCGGGTGTCCAGTGCCGAGATAAACGTCCGGTAGATCTGAAAGCACGCGATGGTCTCGCGCAACGCGTGACCGAGGCTCTGGCGGGTGAAGTCGCGCGACCAACGATGCTGTTCGGAAATCCGATCCAGCTTATTCGTCAGGAGATTCAACTCGCTCGCGAGCGAGGTTTGAAGGATCAGCTTCTTGCACCCGTAGACCAGATCGGCGTCCGGGGAGGTACAGCCGGTAAAAACCTTGTAGAGGTGTTGAAAGGCCCGGTGGCCGCGCCGGTCCACAAATAGTCCGTTCAGAACTCCCAGGAAATCATAGCCGGTGGTGCCCTCGATCTCCCAGTCGGAACGCAGTGCTTCATCGCCCGTCAGGATCTTCTCGCTGACGATGAAGAACGGTTCGGGCGAGCCCGTAGCGGACCGGCAGCCGGCTTGTAGTCTCCGAAAGTACTCCGAAGGATCGAGGAGGCCGTCGGGATGATCCACCCTCAATCCGTCCACGCGGCCTTCCCGAACTAACTCGAATATCAGCTTGTGAACGGCGGCAAACACTTCCGGGTCCTCCACCCGAATCGCCGCCAGGTCATTGACGTCGAAGAAGCGCCGGTAATTGATCTCGTCCGAAGCTACTCGCCAGTAACATAGGCGATAATACTGCTGGCCGAGCAGTTCCTCCAGGCGGTCGAAACTGCGCGGAACACCCTTCGTCCCATTGATCTTCTGGCGGGAGGCTTCAATCTCCCGGCGCGTGGCTTCACTGGTCTCCACCAGTGCGGAAAGACGGCTTCTCAGAATATCTGTCTGCCGTTGCCGTGCCGCGGCCCCTGCCTCATCCGTCTCTCCCGAGGTTCCGAACAGGGAGAGAGCCGTGCAAATGCTCTCCAGCTCCCGTACGTCTTCGTTGTCCTTGCCAAGCTGTTGGGTCAAAGCCATCAGGGCGGGCTGCAGGAGAAGCAACCAGGAATGGGGGGAAAGCGGTAGTGACTTATCGTAAACGGAGATGCAAAAACTGCCTCGTTTGCTAAACTCGACCGAGATCTGCCGATCCTCCAGGACGCGCCCATATTGGTCCCCGAGAATGGGACACAGCACCTTGTTCGCCAGGGCGACCTTTGGGGGATGCCAATCGATATCGAAATAGTGCGCAAATCGGGAGCCTGGCCCATTCTCCAACACGTCCCACCACCATTCGTTGGAGGGATGCCCAATCGCCATATGGTTTGGAACGACATCCGCGATCAACCCTATGCCGTGCGCTTTGAGCCGTGCGCTCAATTGACGAAAATCGTCGAGACTCCCGATCTCGGGGTTCAGGCGGCTGTGGCTGGTCACGTCGTAGCCGTGCAGACTCCCGGGTACGGCCATGAAAATGGGCGACAAGTAGCAGTCGCCGATTCCCAGTTCGAAGAGATAGTCTACAAGATCGCCCGCCTGACTAAAGGTGAAGTCGCGATTTAGCTGAAGCCGGTAGGTGGAGACCGGAATGTGCGCTGGTTCGTGGCGTTTCGGTGCCGGCATAGTCGGACCCTCAGATTGGCTGACTCGCCTCGTTCCCCAAGGCCATGTTCGCCATACGGCCGCGGGCCGGCCATTGACCCGGGACTGGAGCGCGGCCCCGGGAAATCCGGTTTTTTGGAGGTGGTCGGCTCCTCCAGAGCACTCTAGCACTTCCAACGCCAATGTTCGAGATAACCCTCCAACGTTGATCCGATTCCGCCTTCATGGGAACAATCGTGCCGCCTTGACCCCGGTTCCCCCACCGTTCGATAGGCTTGCATCCGGCACACTGGCATGGTATACAACCAAGAATCTCGACGCTGGTTTCCGGCGTCCCCGGAGGGGTTAAAATGCGCAAAGCAACCATCTGTCTCATCGCCCTGCTTGCGATGGCGACATTCCTTTTCTGCCAGGACATTCGGACCGCGACCCTGGTCGGCACGGTCACCGATAGCACCGGCGGGGTAGTCTCCAATGTTGCCGTCACCGTCACCAACATCGATACCCAAGTGGTCACCCGCGGTCTGACCAATGCCGAAGGCGCGTACTATTTGCCCTTCTTGAACGTAGGGAACTACCGGCTGACCATGGAGGCGCCGGGCTTCAAGAGGTTCGAGCAATCGGGGCTGGTTTTGCTTGCCGGCGAAAATCCCCGCATTGACGTCAAGCTGGAGGTCGGCGCAGTCAGTGACACGATCAAGGTCACCGCCTCAGCGCCTTTGCTGGAGACGGATTCCGCGGTGGTCGGCAGCATCACCACTGCAAAAGAAATTCATGATACTCCGATTCCACAATCCAAGCCGCAGCATTTTATGTACTACCAGGAGGGTTCGCAGGCCAATAACGACGGCACTTACCACATCCTGGGCCAGCCCGAAGCGCAGATGAGTTATACGCTCGACGGGATCAGCTCCAAGCAGTCGATCGGGAAAGCTCTTGGCGATACCAACACTCTGATTACTCCGCCCGTCGATACTTTACAGGAAGCCCAGGTGCTCACCACCGGGATTCCGGCGGAAATCGGGCATGCCGCCGGCGGAGCTTACAGCCTGACCACGAAGAGCGGGACGAATGAACTGCACTTTTCCGCGGAAGAGCGCTACATCAATAAAGACTGGCTCCACAGGCAGCCCTTCAACCAGGGCCCCACTACTACCCCGTTTGAGTATCACAACTTCAATGCGACTCTCAGCGGCCCCGTTGTGATCCCGGGGGTCTACAATGGCAAGAATCGGACCTTCTTCCTTTTGGGTTACCGCTTGGACTACGACCACGAAACGAACTTCGCCACGGTTTCCGCTCCCACGGTGGACGAGTTGAACGGCAATTTCTCCTTCAACGGCCTGGGGCAGGCGATCTACGATCCGAAGTCCATCACATGCGGCGCGGCCAGTTGCGCAAACGGCACCGGATACGTCGCCACCTCCTTTCCCGGCAATGTGATCCCCAAGACCCGCTTCGATCCGGTAGCGGTGAAATTCCTTTCGCTGAATCCCTACAACACGGCCAATCTCGCCCCCACCTTCACCACCACCGGCCCCACCAACGACTACCTGTCCGGCAATATCTACCTTTCCGACCGCCAGGCATATCTCGGAAAAGTCGATCAGACCGTCAGCGACCGGCAGAAGGTATTCGTCCGGTATATCTGGAATAAGTACCGCGTCATCGGCAGCCGGAACAATATCCTCTATGCCTGGAGGGCGATTGACAATACGGCGCTCAGTTTCGGATTGCCGGAGCCGATCGATGAGCGCAATATCGCCGCGGGTTACATCTTCACCATCAGCCCCACCGTCATCAACGAGTTCCAGATCGGCTACCAGCGGCGCAATGACACCATCAATCCCGCGACGGCAAACCAAGGATGGGCCGCAGCCCTGGGGATTCCCGGCGTAGGACCGCAGACTTTTCCAGGATTCATCGCCTCCGGCAGCAGTTCCTTCACATGGACCGCCAACCCCGGCGGCGGCTCCCGCACCATTAACGAAGACGTGATTATTGCGGATAACCTGACGAAGGTCCATGGCCTGCACACCTTCAAGTTCGGGTACCAGGGAATTCGCCAGCGGGAGAACGATATCACCGCCTCACAGCCATCCGGCGCCTTTACGTTCCCCTCAACCCTGAGCGGCGCCCCCCTGGTGCCGAACACCGGCAATTCCTTTGCGACGTTTGAACTCGGCGCGGTGTCTTCGGCAAACTTTACCCAACTCTTGTCCAACTACCTGCCCCGCTGGTTCATGAACCAGTTCTATGGGCAGGACGATTGGAGAATTCGTCACAACCTGACGCTCTCGATCGGCCTCCGTTATAGCCTGGAAACGCCCGCCAATACGCAGTATGGGCTGAAGTCGGCGTTCAGTCCGACGGCGACCGATCCGTTGACCGGACTGAAGGGCGGCATTACCCATCCCACAGGCACGCTCTACAGCACGAACACCCACAACTTTACTCCGCGAATCGGCGTGGCTTGGAACTTCCGGCCGAAGTTCGTATTTCGCGGATCATTCGGGATGTTCACTCAGGACCTGGTACCGGCGCTTGCCCAGGATGAGTACGTCGCGCAGACAGTGGTCCAGCAGCCGTCCGGCAATCCCTTCCCGGCCTTCTATCTGTCGCAGGGCCCCGGGCCGATCAACTACAACATCAATTCGAATGGGACTGCACAGTTCGTAGGGACGAATTACAGCTCGCGCAACACCTCGTTCATCGATTCTAACCTGAAGAACCCCTATTCCATGACATGGTCGGGAGGCGTGCAGTACGAATTCCACGCGGATTATCTGGCTGAGATTACCTATCAGGGATCGTCGGCGGTACACCTCACCGGGACGACCAACCTGAATACGCTTCCTTGGTCCATTTACAGTTCCACGGACACCACACTGCTCAACGCGGTCTTCGCGAACACCCAGGCTTATCTGCCCTATACCCAGTTTGGCAGCATCAATTACACGACCAATCCGGGCCATAGCACCTATCATGCGATGATCGCCCGCATGCAGCACCGGTTTGCCTCCGGCTTCTCGGCGAACTT
>PMTT01000109.1:0-579 GCA_003167275.1 Bryobacterales bacterium
TTGGGGCCGTGCGCGATGGCTTGGGCGAGCTTGGCCGACTGCTTCATGCCCAGCGAATAGGTGCCCAGGTTGCGATACCGGACCTCACCCAGTCCGACGTAGAAGAAGGCTTCATGGGCGCGCTCCAGGGCGTGCTCGCGCGGGAGGCCCGCCAGTTCGGCCATGAGCCGCACAAAGTGAACGCCGCTCATGCTGGCGATGAAGGAATCGTTCTCGGGCATGTAGCCAATCAGGCTGCGCACCTGACGGGCCTCGGTCCGGATATCGTGGCCCAGGATGCGCGCGGTTCCCGAAGTGGGCTTGTGGAAGCCGAGGAGGGTGTTGAGAAGGGTGGACTTCCCTGCTCCGTTCGGGCCCAGCAGCCCGATGGATCGGCCTGTCAGCGAGGCCTTCAGGTTCTTGAGTATGGCGCGCTGGCCGAAGCGCACTTCCAGGCCGTCCAGCTCGATTACCGATCCCATTAAACTATTAGAACGCAGTCTAGTGTCGCGGTGTTCCCTGCAATTGCCGCGAGGGTCCCTGGAATTGCATGAACGGAACCGCGCCGCCCAAGGGGCCAGTCAGGGCGCCCAGCAGATT
>PMTT01000109.1:735-1370 GCA_003167275.1 Bryobacterales bacterium
ACCAGGACACGGCTCGGACCGGCGATCAGATAGCCGTCGTTAAAGGTGTAGTGCATCTCGGTCAAGGGATTGGCGTCGCCCGAGGCGATCATGTAATAGGTGTGGCCTTCCACGGTCTCCTGGGAAGTGCGCAGCGCCTTGCCGCCGGANNTCGTGCTGTTGGATCAGCTTCTGCAAGGTAGCCTGCAAGCGCACGGGGTCGTAGACTTCGGTCACCAGCTTCCAGGAAGGAACCGGGAAGGGCGCGCCATCGAGCGACAGGGAGAACTCGCCTCCCAGGCTGGCGGCCACGTCATTGCGGACATCCTGGCCGGTCTGTTGGTGCACGTCGGCGCGGGTCTGGTTGGAGACCATCGGCAGGTTGTCGACCATCCCCATCACCTGGTCCACGATGGCGGCTGAACTCTTCACCGCGAAGGCGGTGACCAGCGTGGCATCGGGCGACACGTAATCGAGCGAGCCCATGGGAGCGGGCTCGGCCAGCATCGCGGCGATGCCGGTGCGCGCGCCGCTGAACTCCAGGCTGGCGCCGGCCTTCAACTGACCGTCGACTTCCTTTTCCTCCGCGATCAAGTAGCGCCCACCCACGCCCAGCAGGGCGGCGGGGTTGGGGCGGGCGGCGTTGGGAGCGACCG
>PMTT01000109.1:1422-3447 GCA_003167275.1 Bryobacterales bacterium
GGGGCTTCCTTCTTGAGGAATTCGGCGAAACCATCGCGCCTGGTCTCGGCCAGGAACACGGGGGCGCGCTTGCCATCGGCCGTGTCGACGCCCACGATGACGATCTCCTCGCCCAGATACTCACTGGCGGCGCGCAGTTTGGCGATCACCGGCTCGGCATCGATGCCACGGCCGGCCCACCAGGCACGCAGTTCGGGGCTCTCCGACATCTTCTGGCGGAGGACGGACTGGGCCTCACCCAGATATTGGGAGAGGTTCGGAATACTGGCGAAGAAGACGGTGGAGGCGGGCAGCCGCCCCAGCAGTCGACTGGAGTAGCGCAGGGCGGGAAGGTGAATCTGCTGGAGGTCGCTTTTGAGAGCGGCCAACTGCTGGAGCATGCGTTCGCGATTGCGGCTCCACGCGATATCGTCCTTCACGGCCACCAGTTCCAGACTGGGGCTGGTGACGGCCTGCTCACCGGGATGCAGGATCTTCTCCTGGTTGTCCTGGGAGAAGTGGACTTCGCCTTGAATCACGGAGACGCGGGAGCCTTTCACACCGGAGTCCACGCTGAAGACCGTTCCCGTCACGGAGACGCGGCAATCGGCGGTGGCCAGATAGAGATGGCCGGAACGCCGTTTGGCGGCCTGCACGATGACGCTGCCACGGGCCAGCCGGATGGTCAGGTCGCTGCCGGCCTGGGTGGTGGAGACGCCGGAACGCTCGCGCAACTCGACCAGCGAGCCGTCGCGCAACAGGAGCATGGCGCCGGAATTGGCGGCGGTGCGGAGTTCGACGCCATCGGGAAGATCCTGGCCGGCGGCGATCGGGCGGATGCCCTCGGCCGAAACCTCGTAAAGCGCGCCGTTCACGGTCTGAACGATGGCATGGCCGGTGCGGGTTCCGTACTGATCGACGGCGAGCCAGACGGAGACGCCGGCGGCAGCCAGTACAACCGCGGCGGCGGCCCAACGGACGGCGTGCGAGGAACGCCGGGCGATGGCCGGGGCCGGCATGGAAACTACTCTACCTTCATAGATTCGGCGGCAGGCCACGCACTGGTGTAGGTGGTCCTTGAGGAGGGTGGCGCGGGCTTCGGGAAGGCGGCCGCCGCGGTAGTCGGGGATGAGGGCTTGAAAATCGGCGCACCCGCGGATGTGGTGGTTGGGGACGGGCAGCTCAGCGGCCTGAGTCGCCAGCCTGGCCCATACCCGGCTGGCGGCGGCTTCGATCACGGCGGGATCGAGGGATTCGTCACGGATTTCGGACACGGCTTGCTCCAGGAGAGGGTCCATGGGACCAAGTTCGGCGGGGTTCTGTTCGGTAGGTGTCATGCCACTCCTCCCTGATAGGCTCGGAACTCTTTTTCCAAACGGTCGCGCGTACGGGACAGGGTAACGGCCACCGTTCCGGGGGTGGTGTTGAGCAGGCGCGCGATTTCGGGATTCTCTTTTCCATCGAAAAACCGGAGCATGAACATTTCGGCAATCCTGGGATTGAGCCTGGCCAGGGCGCCGCGCAGCCAATCGCGGATCTCGCCCGACGACTGGGCGCGCTCGGGACTGCGGTGAGCGGGCTCGGCGAGGACCGGTTCCAGCTCGTCGAGCGGTATGTTGCGGATGTTCTGTTTCGCGCGGACCAGGTCGAGGGCGGCATTGACGGCGGAGCGGTGCAGAAAGCTCGCCATATTGCCGACCGGCTCGGCGCCGGGATCGCGTTTGAGCATCCGGAGAAATACGGTCTGGAGGACATCTTCGGCGTCGTCGGGGTTGCCGGTGACCCGGTAGGCCGCCCGAAACACCATCGCGTGATTCTCGCGAAAGATCCGTTCCAGATCTGTCGCGGACAAGTTGGCCGATTCCATGGGGGCAGCCATTAAAGCTTTCATCCTATCAGGCTCTTCCACATTAGGGACGCGCGGAAGGGGGCGGAATTAGCAGGAAGGCGGGCGTTAGGGGGGCGGAAGCGGGCGCTCGAAGGTTTGCGAAACGAACCCAATTCGGGCGAGAGGTGTGGCCTTTGGGTTGGTGGCGGGGACTTGAC
>PMTT01000687.1 GCA_003167275.1 Bryobacterales bacterium
CACGGCCGCGACCGTGTATACGGCTTCCTGGAGCCACGCGGGATCGCCCTCATCGAAGGGCAGGTACGCCTGGTTCCGCGCGGTCCCACGGCGCTATCGCCGTACTTCTCGCCCGAGCAGGTAGTGGGAAACGATCTGGATTTGCGCAGCGACATCTTCTCCTTGGGCGCGGTGATGTATGAGATGCTGTCGGGCCGCAGGTCCTTCGGTTCTGTCTCTAAGGCCGGCCTGCGCGGGCAGATTCTGGACAGCGAATTCGCACCGTTGGAGAACGTACCTCCGGCGCTGGCACGCCTGGTCGAGAGGTGCCTGGAGAAGAAGCCGGAGCGGCGGATTCAGCGCATCGAAATTCTGCTGGCGGAACTCAAGCTGCAAGCAATTCTGGCGGGGGGAGCGCGCGCGGGGGGCGAACTCAGGGCGGTATCGATCACGGCTGGGATGCGAATGGAGCCGCGGTCGCCGAAGCTGGGTGCGGTGGTTTCTCCGGCCGCGACCTCAGATCTTGCCACGGTCTGTCCGATGTGCGGTACCCACGATGTCCATTCCTCCCAGCCCGTCGGGTTCCTGGAATCCGTCTTTATCCGGCTGGGGATGAGGATCAATAAGTGTTACCGCTGCTATCACCGGTTCCTGGAGGTAGCGGGTCTATCGTTTAAGAGGCCAGCGTAACATGGACACGGGCCGATGCGCCGGGAGTTCGGGGGGTTACGGTGGCTGTCACCGAATTAGCTCCGAAGCAGGCAAGATTGCCTGCCCCACAAAAGACCAAACTCCTGCCCCACTGACTTCATCCGCTCGCGGTGCGCGGGTGCCCATGGAAACAGACAAGAAAAACCAACACGGACAAGAATGTCTGTGCACTAACTAAGGCATACGCAGGGAATCGTGGAGCGGGGTCTCGCGCGATGAACTGCCTACGAATACCTGGTAATCGCCAGGCAGCAGTCTCCAATTGTCCCGGTCCACGTCGAAGATCGTGAGGAACCTGGGGTCCAGTTCCAGGTTGACGGTCTTGCTCTCTCCTGGGGCCAGTTGAACCTGGTCCCAAGCCACCAGGCGCCGGGGCGGTTCTCCCGCGGCCGGCGGCAGACTGACGTACACCTGCGCGATTTCCGTACCTGGCCGTTTGCCCGTGTTCTTCACAGTGAAAGTCACTTTGGGCGACGGGCCTTCCGTGACCTTGATGGCGCTGTACGACCACGTGGTGTACGAGAGTCCGTAGCCAAAGGGGAAGAGCGGCTGCTTGTTTTCGGCGTCGAACCACTTGTAGCCGACCTTCAGACCTTCGGGGTACGGAATATCGAACGGGACCATCCTGCCGCCGCGGCCTCCGCCTCTGGGGCTGGCCACAAAAGGAGGCGTACCGCCGATCGCCAGGTCCCCGCTGGTGGGCGGCGCCGGCGGCGGCCCCGCGATCACCGGATGCGGCAGGTCGGCTTCGCTCCGGGCGAAGGTCATCGGTAGTTTGGCGGAGGGGTTGACATCGCCGAAGAGAATGTTGGCGATGGCTTCCGCGCCGCGAATTCCCGGATACCAGGCTTCCAGCGCGGCGCTCACGTTGTCGATCCAGGGCATGGTGACGGGACCGCCGGTCTCGAGCACCACGATGGTGTGCCGGTTGGTGGCGGCAACCGCGCTCACCAAGCCGTCCTGATTGGCAGGCAGAGACAGGCTGGCGGCGTCGCTGCCTTCGCTGGTGGGCTGATTGACGAACACGATGGCGATGTCCGCCGACTTCGCCAGGGCGGCCGCGGCGGCGGGATCAGTCCCGTCGTTGTACTCCACGTGCGCATTTGGAGCTTTCGCGCGGATGGCTTTCAGCGGGGAGGACGGATCGTACACCGGTCCCCGTCCGCCGAAACCGCCTCCGGGACCTCCGGGAGCACCTGCCGGCGCGGGCGGGGGCGGCACCGCATTCCCGCCGGGCGGATCGACCTGGGCAGAACCGCCGCCCGAGAGCACTCCGACGTCGGCGTGCGATCCGATGATCGCGATCGACCGGAGACCCGTGGTCAAGGGCAACTGTCCGTTGGCGTTCTTCAGCAGGACCGTACCCCGCTCGGCAACCTTCTGGGCGACTTCCAGACCGCCAAAGACGTCGACCACCTTGGGGATGGGAGGATTGTCGAACAGCCCCACCGCGAACTCCGTCCGGAGGATGCGATGGACCATGTCGTTGATGTGGTCCTGGGTCACCTCACCGCTCTCGATCGCTTTCTTCAGGGCATCGCCGAAGAAGGTGTTTCCGGGCATCTCGATATCCAGCCCGGCGAGCGCGGCTTTGGTGGTGCTGTGGGTGCCGCCCCAATCCGAGACGACAAAGCCAGGGAAGCCGAACGTGTTCTTCAGCAGCTCACCGAGCAGGTAGCGGTTCTCGCAGGCCCAATCGCCGTTGACCTTGTTATAGGAGCACATCACCGCCCCCACGCCCGAATCCCGGATGCCGATCTCGAACGCCAGGAGGTCGGTCTCGCGCATCGCGCGCTTGTCGAGAATCACGTTGCCGATGTTGCGCCCGGTCTCCTGGTCGTTGAGCGCATAGTGCTTGATGTCGCCGATTACGCCTTGGGCTTGCAGGCCCTTCATCTCCTGGCCGACCAGCTTTCCGGCGAGGATCGGGTCTTCGCCCTTGTATTCGAACAGTCGGCCGTTGCGGGGCTCGCGCGTGAGATTCACGCCGCCGCCGAGCGACATGGTGAAGCCCTGGTCGCGAAGCTCGCGGCCGATCAAGGCGCCGTATTCGTAGGCCAGTTTCGGGTCCCAACTGGAGGCTTCGGAGACTGCCGAGGGCAGGGCCGTCGAGTAGCGGCTGGGCGAGGCGCCCCTCGTGACGCCGACCGCGGCATCCGCCATCTGCAGGTCGGGGATACCGAGCCGGGCGATCCCCGGGATGAATCCCGCGCCACCTAGCGATCGCGAGGCGGATGCGGGCGGTCCACCCGGAGCTCCGCCGGGCCCACCGGGTCCACCCGGTCCGCCAAATCCTCCGCCTCCGCCGTGGAGGAGCGAGAGCTTTTCATCCAGGGTGATCTGTTCCATGACCATGTCCGCGCGCTTGTCGGGCGACAAGCTCTTGTCCATCCACGGCCCCTTGGGCGCCTGATTCTGCTGGCCTCCGCGTTGTGCCACGGCGGGCGACAATACAGCCAGGAACAGGGCTGCAAGGGCGAGTACTCTCTGGGTCATCCGTTTTCTCCAAAAGCGGATTGTAACTCCAGGTGGCACGGGCATTCTTGCCTGTGTTGGTTTGTTCTTGGGTTTTGGGCCCACTTTTTGGCAAACCCACACAGGCAAGGATGCCCGTGCCGCGGCGCAGTCGAATGGCCGGAGCAGGGCAGGTCGAGGAGCTGCCCTACGCGTGGGCTCTTGCTCGGCTCAGGCGGAGCTTCGAAAACAGCATGAGGGGTAAGGCGGTCGCGATAAGCAACCAGGAGGCTGCTTCGGGCGCGGCGCCGTCGCCCGACTGCTGGTCGGCGGGGACGAGGCTGAGCAACGGCGTTCCGGTGCCTATATAGATATAGCCGGTCAGTTCTTCTTCAAATGCAGACGTCGAACTGAAGGTGAAGCCGTTGTGAGGTCCGGACCACGGTGCGGTGCCACCGGTGTAGTGAAGTGTGGTTTCGCCGTAGTCTGTAAAGAACAGCGTCGCGGGCTGATGCGTGCCATCGAGCGTGTAGTAGGCGCCCGTCAAGCCGTTGATCGTGGTCCCGACTGCGTTGTACGTTGCGAGAGGCGGCGCCCAAGTGCCGTTGGAGTTGACAGTCAGGCCGTTCGTCCCGGAGATACTTCCGTAGTCAATCTCTATGCTATTCCAACCAGGGGACCAGGTGCTCTCGTCGACGGAAACGAGCGCGGAACTCTGCCCGGCGCCCAAGTACGGAGTGTTGATTAACGACCCGTTGATGAACACTGAGAGGGACTGCTGACTCACCGTGCTGGGACTCACGTTCACTGTGAAGAGAACCGTGTTCGCGGCGCAGGTTCCCGCGGTCAACGCCGCGGCGAACACCAATATAAGAATACGCTGAGAATTCATTTTTTTCTCGATGCCTATATGTGGTGTTCAATACAAATTTATCTCAGATATTAATCTCTGAAATGTACTGTATCCCTTTAGAACTATACCTTTAGAGATACAATGCCGCTCGCCCTTAAACCGACACGCGAGCCCGATCCGCCCCCAATAGTCTGCTCTTCACGGCGAACTCCTCCAAGTCATCGCGGAATCGCGGATCGGCCACCTGAATCAAGGCCTCGGCGCGCTGGCGCAGCGTCTTGCCGTGCAGGTACGCCACGCCGTGCTCGGTGATGACGTAGTGCACATCGCCGCGCGAAGTCACTACACCGGCCCCGGGCTGCAGCCTGGGAACGATGCGCGAGACCGTGCCGCTCTTGGCGGTCGCGGGCAGCGTGATGATCGGCATTCCGCCCTTCGAGCGTGCCGCGCCACGCAGAAAGTCGACCTGTCCGCCGATCCCGCTGTAGAGCGTCTGCCCCATCGAGTCGGCGCACACCTGCCCGGTAAGATCCACTTCGATCGCCGAATTCAGGGCCACCATGCGGTCGTTCTGCGCGATCACGAAGGGGTCGTTGGCATACGCCGTCCGATGAAATTCGAAGCTCGGGTTGTTATCGATGAAATCGAACAGCATCTTCGATCCCAAGGCGAAGCCGGCGATCACCTTGTGCCGGTGGATCGTCTTGCGGTCGTTGTTGATCACGCCCGACTGCATCAGCCGGACGACACTGTCCGGGACCATCTCCGAGTGGATGCCCAGGTCCTTGTGGTCGTTGAGCAGGCCCAACACCGCTTCCGGGATGCCGCCGATGCCAGTCTGGATGGTGGCGCCATCGGGGATCAACGGCGCTACCTGGCGCGCGATGGCGCGGTGCAGGTCCGACACGGCTTGCTTGGGATACTCGGCGAGCGGGTGCGAGGCCTCGACGAACGCATCGACGCGGCTCACATGCAGGAAAGTATCGCCAAACGTCCGCGGCATCTGGGGGTTGATTTCGACGATCACGTGGCGGGCGACCTGCGCCGCGGTGAGCGAGGCGTCGGTGCTGACCCCGAGGCTCATGTATCCGTAGTGGTCGGGAGGCGTGCATTGCAGAAGGCAGACGTCGATGGGCATGGCGCCCGAGGTGAACAGGCCCTCGATCTCGCTCAGGAAGATGGGCGTGTAGTCGGCGCGGCCTTCCTGGACGGCCTTGCGCACGTTGCCGCCGATGAACAGCGCACTGTGACGGAAATGGCCTTCATACTCCGGCAGGGTGTAGTCGGCAATCCCCATGGTGGCCATGTGGACCACCTCGACGTCGCGCAGATCGGGGCCGCGCCGGGTAAGAGCTTTCACCAGCTCCAGGGGTTCGGCGCAGCCATTGTGGATGTAGACCCGCTGCCCCGATTGCACCTCCGCCAACGCCACATCGGACGGCATGATGCGGGCACGATAGTCGTTATTCATTGTGGGATAGGCCTCCTGGCCGGTCTTT
>PMTT01000182.1 GCA_003167275.1 Bryobacterales bacterium
TTCTGAATGCCATGGGGCTGCTCACGCCCAAGGGAACCGTCCGGCTGGATCTTCAAGACAGCGGCGGGTCGCCAGCCTCGTTGGAACTGTTCCCCGGCGGATCGCTGTACACCTCCGATGCGGCACTGGGAGCCGCCTTGCCGTTATACCGGCAGCGGACCAGCGACAACTACTGGTATCAGTACGACAACGCCGACCGGCTCCTATATGTCCGCTATCGCAAGTGCGCCGAGCAGCCGGACCGCCCTTCGGGCGCATTCTGGCAGGAGGTGTTGAACGCGTTCGATCAGAATCCGGTAGACCGTCTCGTGGTCGACTTTCGCGACAACACCGGTGGAGACGATTCGATTATTAATCCCTTGCTGATGGGCATCCAGCAGCGCTTCGGCCGCTTCGGGAACCCGACGCGCTTCTATGGCCTGATGAATGGCGGCACGTTCTCCTCGGGCCTGTTGGACGTGATGAGCTTCAAGGAGGGAGCGATCATGATGGGACTGCCGTTCGTGCGCATCTTCGGAGAGCCGACCGGGGGCAATCCGAACTCCTACGGCAACGTCTACACGTACCAGTTGCCGGCCTCCGGGATCAGCTTCCAGCTTTCCGCCCGCTACTTCGGGTCGATGTTCAAAGACGACGCGCTACAACCTGATGTGCTCGTCCCATTGCGCTCCGACCAGTACCTGCAGGGCGTGGATCCGGTGTGGGACGCGGTGCTGGCGGACCGGATCAACTGATCCAGCCGGGAAGTTCGGGTCTCCAGGTAATTGTCAGGCCTCCTCGTATCACTTGCGTTCAAGTCCAGCCAGTAGTAGCAGTGGTACCGCTAGTATGGTACACAATTAACCTCGGACAACCTTGTGGGACCTTCTCGCGCGACCTGACAATACAAGCAGGTCAAGAGCATTGTGAGAATCACTTATCTTCCGCTGAAAACGAGTTCTCGGTTTCTCATCCGTCTGGCGTGCATCGGAGCGATGGCGGCGGTGAGCGTGCACGCTGCCACTATCGTGGTCACCTTAGATTCGAACTGGTCAGATTACCACGAGTATTCGTACACCGCTACCGACCAAAGTTCGCACACGGTGCCCACGGGCCCGTACATCGCCACTTTCACGGGCGGATCCTTTACCTCCTCCACTGTGTATCTCTTTTGCCTTGACTTCAACATCGACACGCCCGTCGGGCAACCCTACAACGGGTATCTCCTATACCCTACTACACAGGCCGATATCGAGTCCGCCTACCTGGAGAACAAAGTGCTGCAAGGGGGTGGTTATACCTCCGACGTGCAGGGCCTCAGCGGACCAGTCTCGATGGCCATCTGGACTCTCGAAGATCCGTCTTCGGCCAACCCCGCTCCGTTTCCGGTGGATCCGACGACGGCGGGCCTGATCGCGGAAGCACAGAACGCGTACCTGGACGGGAGTTGGACTGCCTCGATGGCGGCGGCCTTCCCCATATGGATGCCGGATACGATCGGAAGTTCGCAGCGCTTCGGTGTGATGCTTGGCCCGCAGTTCACCACCACGGACGTCACTCCGGAACCCGGCTCGGCTTCCTTATTCGGAATTGCCGGGCTGTTGTTGTTCGCGTTCCGGAAGCTGCATTCGATGCGCAAGCGCGCGAACGCGTCTTAGTCGCAATACTGTTCAGTTGTGTTCAGTTTGGGTGCAAGGGCACGCACGACTTATGAGCGGGCGCGCACGCCGTCAGCAGGCCGGTTGACAACCGGCCGCAGGTGGGCAACCTGCCCCACATCGGCTGCAGCCAGGATTGGCTGCCCACCAAGCTTGGACACTACACTAACTGACTGACTGACTAACTCACTAAAATGCCAGGTGCAGTCCTAGTTGGAGCTGCCTTGGGGTGCTGGTGCCTGTGATCACGCCGAACCCGGCACTCTGGGCGGTGCAACAGGTGTTGCCTTAAGCGACTGCGGCACGCTTGCGGTCAGACGGTTGAGGCTGGCCGATATCCCCGGCATACCGCAAACGGGCTCGTACCGCAGGAGGGTTTACTCACGGTTCGGTCGACAGGGCTCTCTGAAAAGTTCGATTGCTTGCCGGTAGGTCCGACGGCCCTCCTCCGGCTTCCCCAAATCACGGAGCACATCGCCCAGGTTGTTCAGCGTCCGACCGGCCAAACGCACACGGCTGGGTTTCCATGCGACGTTTTTCGGCCTCGTTTGGGAAGGCTGGTAACTCGGGCATTCTTGCCTGTGTTGCCTTTGTTATCTTGGGCCTGCAGCGCCGTAGAAGTCTTTCCAAGTGTTGATGAACATGCGGGGCGTGACCACCTCTGTATACTTCCAGCGGCTGGGAAAATGGTTGGTGTTGCCTGTGATGAGGTAGTGCGCCCTGGCGGCTTGGGCACACTCCAAGAAGATGTTGTCATCCGGATCGGAGGTCTCGGACAGATGGCCGGCTGGCTTCACGATCGTGCTTGCCGCGCGCAGCTTGTCGAGCAGGAGCTTGGCGCGTCTTCTGTCGAGGGGATAGCTCTTGCGCTGGAGCAGTTCTTCGTATTCGGCCAAGACGGGTTCCGAGGCGCACATTTGCACCACTCTGGCCAAGGCTATTTTCACGATAAAGAACGGCAAACCATCCTCGTTGAGGTAGGCCGAAACAACGATATTGGTGTCTAAGACGACCCGGATCATTTGGCTGGAGGGTTTACCTTTATCCTCTGGCGGCGTTCGCGGCGGGCTGCTGCAATCTCAGCATCGATCTGGCGCATGCTGACTTTATTGAGGCCTTTACGCTTGGCCTCTGAACCGATGTCCTTAAGCCAATCCGGGGTTGGGGCGATGGTGTTGATGTAGTCCTTGACGCTCATGATGATAACGCTGGGCTCGCCGCGGTGCTCGACGACAAAGCGCTCGTTGTTTTTTGAAGTCCGCTTGATGATCTGCCCAAGTTGGGTTCGGGCGGTCAAAGCGGAAACTACATTCTTCATCCGTTTCGGTCTGGTATTAATGATCAATGCCTCTCTTCGAACTAATTAATTAGTTCATTTGCAGTCTAGCAGATGGTCAACGCCTGTTCAAAGGGATTCAGTGTTTCCGGGTGTTTCCGGTCCTGGCGGAGCACTGGGGGCATTGCCGCCTTGGGGATTTCGCGTTCAAAGGCAGCAACCGCTCCATCACGGTCGCGGCTCGGTTGCGGGCGCGCTGATTCAGCGTGTGTTACCGAGCCGCGACGGTCGGAAGGTGTGAAAGAAACACCCGCAGGGCGGGCGGGGCAGGCGGAGACCGCCCGCCCCACAAAACCCGTCAGTGCCGGGGTGAGACTTCCCCAAAACGGTTACGCACCGTGCGAACGACCGGCTAAAAGGCCAGGTGCAGTCCTAGCTGGAGCTGCCTTGGGGTGCTGGTGCCTGTGATCACGCCGAACCCGGCACTCTGGGCGGTGCAACAGGTGGTGCCTGGGTGGTTGAAATGCGGCGTGTTGAAGGCGTCGTATGCGTCTGCCCGGAATCTCAATTCCATGCTCTCGCGGAATTTCACCGCCTTCGAGAGTGACAGGTCGAAGTTCACGATGCCCGGACCCCAGACGTTTCCGGGGACGGAGTTGCCGTAGACGTAGTTGGCCGTGTGGTCGGAGAAACAAGTCGTGTCGAACCACTGAAGGCCTGGAGTCGAGGAGAGGCCGTTCGGGCGGTTGACGATCCCGGCGCTGGAACCGCACGAGGGATTGTAGTTGGCCCGGTTGGTGAAGCCGGAGTTCAGTCCGCCGTTATTTCCGGTGCCGTCCGAGACCACCAGCGGTACCCCGTGCTGGATCGTGTGATCCCGCTAACTTGCCAGCCTCCCAACAGCAATTGGACCGGGTAGGAAGCGTTAGTCATCATGCCGCGACCCTTTCCGAATGGAAGTTCGTACACGAAGCTACCGATGAAGAGATGGGGGACGTCGGGCGCCGAAGCGTTGCCGAGGGCGCGGTTGACCTGGTCCTGATTCAGCAGGGGAACGAATACCGTCATATCGTCGATTTCCTTCGACCAAGTGTAGGACAAGAGCGTCTCCAGCCCATGGGAGAGGCGCTTGGTGTACCGGACCTGGAGCGAGTGGTAAATCGAGTAACCCGTGGAGATGCGTCATCATCCTCTCCTTTAGCTGAGTTCCATCTCAAACCACACCTCTTGATCTAGCCCCGGTTCGACCGTAATTTGATTTCACCTGCGCGTCAAGCAGAAGCTTGCGTATAAAACGGTTGTTAACGTTCTGTTTAGACCGGAATTTACGTTTTGGAAGGGCTGCTGGTGCGGCGTTTCGCCACAGTCTCGGCGGCGCCAGCGGTGGGGGGGGGCGACCACAGGCGTCAACTGTCTTGGGGATTTCGTGGTGCGCCCGTCAACCGCTCCCTCACGGTCGCGGCTCGGTTGCAGTAGTGGCCGCTGAGAAAACGTGCGCCGGTGTACGCTGAAGAGGAAATGCTTTTCCTATCGGAATCGGAACTTAAGGAGCGCAGCAAGGTTACCCGCGCGTTGGCAGATGGCATGATCGGAGAAGCCGAGGCAGGCGAACTCCTCATGAAGATCGACCCTGGAACAGCCTTTCTGGCGCTCGGAGGCGCGCGAGAAGATGCCGGCGACCTCGACGAGGCGGAGACTCTTTTCTGGCAGGGGCTGGAGGTGGAACCGTGCCGGTACGTCCTCTACATGTCGCTCTGCGATCTCCGGCGCATACGCGACCCCGATGATGTGCTGGCGAAGCGCCTCATGATGCTCGCGATCTGGAAACTGGGGTTCTCCTCTAAGATCCCGGACGTGGTCGCCGAGTCGTTCGGAGGCAAGTCCAAGACTTTGAACCTCAAGGACCCGGAAACCTACAGAATGCTGGCCGCGGCATATGAAGAGGGGGATAAGGATAGGATCATTCCCGCGGAAGTCCAGGACCGGCTGCTCCCCTATCGCCTGCTGAACGACCTGCAACGGCAGGCGCCTGAAGAGGTCGATTCGGGTTGGGTGCAGGAGATCCTTACCCATTCCGCACGGTGCCTCCCGCTTTGGAGGGCCGCCTTGCGAGAGTGGGGGAGGAGCAGTTACGCAGTCTCGACCAAGGCCCTCGCGCTAATTGTTGCCTGGCTGGGTGAAATCGGCGACGTCGACGTCCTCGACGATCTCTTCGATCTGATGGCTTTCCCCGATGAAACGATCTATCTGCACGCGAATTGGGCGATCTGGCGGATCGGGCAACGCTTCCCTTCCGAGACCCTGGCGAAGCTTCGGGCGGCAACTCCCTCAGGGAACGTTACGCTCCGCTGTGGCTTGGCCGAGCAACTCAACCTGCTGCCGGAGTTGGAAGGCCTCGCTCCCGCATTGCTCGATCTGCTCGAAGGTTTCTCCGGATTCGCAGACGATGTGGACGCGCCCTACTTGCTGATCGTGGTGGTGGACGCCCTGAGTGGGCTCGGCCTGGGCGAGGAAGCGGAACGGTTGATGAGCAGCTATCAGCGCATGCTGCCGGAGAAAGGCAAGAAGGCGTTGCGGGACCTCAGCGATGGCGACGGAGAGTTTATTCCGAGACTGGTGGAAGAGGAAATCGATGAGCGGAATAT
>PMTT01000899.1:0-8625 GCA_003167275.1 Bryobacterales bacterium
AGCAATTTTTGGGCGTCTCTTGGCTTCTTTTCGCGCAGGCTGATGATCCCCAGCAGGATCTTGGCGAACGCCCGGAAGTAGTGGCCCTCGCGAGACACCAGTTCCAGGTTCTGCTTGCCGCGCTCCTTGTTACCGCTCACGTTGTCGAAGTGTATGAACCAACGGATGAAGAACGGCAGGCTGCCCAGCATGTATTCCGACAGCCCGGCGGTCATATAGGCGTCGTAGAACTGCGGGTCGACCTTGAGCAGACGCTGGGCGTAATCGTTCGAGCGCCGCGCGGAGGATAGGCTGGAAATCTGGCGCTTTTCGACGAACGCCATGTAGTCCGTGGCCACGCCCTGCGAAATGCTCATGGCGAACAGGGCGTCACGGTCCGCTGGATCGGCCTTGAGCGCCAGGTCGGCGCGGGTCCCGGTGTCATCCAGGGCTTTGAGGAAACGGACGCGAATGTTGGGGTCGGGAGCCGGTGGGTTCTTCTTCTCCACGATGCGGTTGTCGTCGATCAGGAACTCGCTCTCGAGAACCCCCAGCCGGTCCAACTCAGAAAAGAGATAGGCGGAGGAGCGAAACGCGTAAGGCAGCGGGTCCTGGGGATGCGCCGCGATGTACCGGTCCAGAATCCGGTACGTAGTCGGAAAGTCGAAGTCGTACATGTGCTGCACGGCGTCGTCGAGGGTGGGCAGGTCGGCGCCCGCGCTCGCGCGCAAACACAGGGCAGCAGCCAGTACGCAGAGTCGCAGCATGGACAATAGCAAGTATCTTACCGCAACTGGGCGGGCTTCGTGGCGCAAGTCCGCTTGAGAATGCCCCATCGAAATGCGAAGACCCCTCTCTTGCATGATTCGAGTCATCGCGTTATGGCGGGGCAAGCTAAAGCATACCCTACCGTCTCCGTTCGGCGACAATTGTGATTTGCATGTCGCGGGATTGACGGACCACCCGCTGTACGATAGTCTCCGAAAAGCGCCGCCACCACTTACGGGGCAGTGAGCGGCCCATGTAGATCTGGGTCACACCCTGGGCTCGGGCGAACTCGGCGATGGTGCGCGACACATCCGCCGACTCCAGTACGTGGGTGGCAATCCGCAGGTTGCGGGCGAAGCTCATGTGGCGCTCCACATCTTCCCGGCTCCCAGGGTCGGCTGACACGTGGATGGCCAGGCAGTCGGCCTGCAGGTAGTCCGCCACGCGCTTCCCCCTGCGGATCAGAACCGCGGAGGACGGGCTCCCGGTGAGGCAGATGAGGATTCGCTCCTTGCGCCCCTCGGACGGCCTTGCCACTCCCGAGGGACTGGGAGCGGCATCCAGTTTTTCCTCCACCTCATGAGCGGTGTGGCGCATGGCCATCTCGCGCAGCGCCGTGAGGTTGCCCTCCGTGAAGAAGTTGTCGAGTGCCCGCTGCGCCTTCTCCTGCGGATACACCACCCCGCGCTCCAGACGGTTGCGCAGCGCACGCGGCGTCAGGTCGATCAAGACGACTTCGTCGGCCTCATCCACCACCCAGTCCGGGACAGTTTCGCGCACCCGCACGCCGGTGGAGTGCCACACCTGGTCGTTGAGGCTCTCCAGGTGCTGCACGTTCATGCTGGTGAGCACGTCGATACCGGCGTCCAGAATCACGTGCACGTCCTGCCAGCGCTTCAGCCGCTCGGAGCCCGGCACATTGGTGTGGGCGAATTCGTCGACCACGGCGACCGCCGGTTTGCGCCGCAGGACGGCCTCCGTGTCCATCTCTTCGAAGGGCGTGCCGGCGTAGGTGATGATCCGGCGTGGAAGCGACTCCAGCCCTTCGGTTTTGGCGATGGTCTCCTTGCGGCCATGCGGTTCGAAGTAGGCGATGACGATGTCCACGCCCTTCTGCTTCAGGGCCAATGCCTCCTCTAGCATCCGGTAAGTCTTGCCGACTCCGGCCGCGTATCCCAGGTAGATTTTAAGCCTGCCTCTGCCCGCCTGGCTCATCGCCCCCCCGGGTGCGGGAACAGACGCACGTCAAAATTCTCGGCCGCATCGATCAGGCGATCGACCGGACCGCGCCAAAGCCACCGCCCCTGATCCCTTAGGGAATGGCCGACGAAAAGTTGCGTAACGCGCTGCTCCCGGGCGAAGGTCAGGATCGCCTCGACGAAATCGCCATGTTTGAGGCAATGCACCTCGGCGCCCAGTTCGCGCGCCAGAGTGAGGTGCGCTTCCAACTGCTGCCGATCCTGCTGTCCGAGGCTCGCCTGCTCCACATAGGCCGCCAGCAGGGCGCCGTGAAAGCGGGCCGCATTCCGCTGGCCGCTCCGCAGCATGTCCGCGGCGTTGCTCCGTGGCGTAAGGCACACCAGGATGCGCTCCTGCGCGCCCCATCCCGCGGCGACCCCGTGGGAATCCAGGTATTCTTTCAACTGGCGCTCCACCACGTCGGCCGCCAGCAAAAGCGCCAGTTCGCGAAGTTCCGCCAACCGCCGGGAATCCGGCATGCCTTCCTGGCCGCGGTCCAGCAGGGCGTCGGGCGGAGCGTCCACGATTTCGATCTCTTCGGCCTCCCGCAGAAACTCTTCCGGCACGCTGTAAGGGGAGCGCTTGGCGGTGATGCGTTCCACCTTGTCCTGCTGCTCCTTAATGTGCTGGACATTGACGGCCGTGATGATGCCGATACCGCGGTCGAGCAACTCCCGAACATCCTGCCAGCGCTGCGGATTGCGGCTCCCGGGGGGGTTGTCGTAGGCCAGGCCATCGATCAGGCAGATCTCCGGGTGTCGCCGGAAGAGCGCGGCCAGATCGATCACTTCATAGTCCCTGCCGGCGTGCCGCGTGGAGATCGTGGGGACGGCGTCGAAGCGGGCGAGAATCTCCTGGATGTCGGGCGTGATCTTACTCTGGATCGCGCCCACCACGACATCCTGGCCTCGCTCCTTGCGGCGGCGCCCCTCGTCGAACATGCGAAACGATTTCCCGACCCGCGAGGCGTAGCCCAGGAACACCTTGAGCCGCCCGCGCCGTTCCCGCCGCTCATCGGCCTGGACACGCCGCAGGAGTTCCTCTGGGTCGGGTCTGCGATCTCCACGACTTGGCACCTCCCCAGGATAAACCGGCGCGCGTGGCGGACAAAGGCGTTTTGGCCACGAATGAACACGAATCAACGCGAATAAGAAAAAGCAAGGCGGTTGTTGGTTTTATTCGTGTTTATTCGTGTTCATTCGTGGCCAAAACGTTCTTACCCCGGCGCTACGAAGCGGTAGCCTACCCAGGGTTCCGTCACAATGAACTTCGGCCGCGCGGGATTGGCTTCGATCTTTTTCCGCACCTGGTTGATGAACACACGCAGGTATTCCGGCTCGTCTCCGTAGTCCGGGCCCCACACCGCCTGCAGCAATTCACGATGCGCCACCGGCTTTCCCGCATGGGCCACCAGGTAGCGCAGCACCTCAAACTCCTTGGGCGTGAGCCGCACATCCTTCCCATTCGCCCGCACCCGCCGCGTCTCGAAATCGATTTCCAGATCCTCCGAGGCAATCGCGCGCGGACCACCTTCGGGTCCAGAGGGAGAGCGCCGCAGGGCCGCGCGAATCCGCGCCAACAGTTCCTCGATGCTGAACGGTTTGGTGACGTAATCGTCGGCGCCCGCATCGAGCGCAGCCACCTTGTCCTTCTCCGTGTTCCGCACCGAGAGGATGATCACGGGAATGTCGGACCCGCCGCGGATCGCCCTGCAGGTCTCCAACCCGCCCATGCCGGGCATGTTCATGTCGAGCAGCACCAGGCTCGGCATCTCGCGGAGAATGGTCTCCAGCGCATCTTCTCCGGTGCGCGCCTCGATCACCTCGTAACTGTGGCCAACCAGCGTGGCCTTCATGACGCGGCGGATCTGCGGATCGTCGTCCACCACCAGGATCTTTCCAGCGCTCAACTTTCGCGACCTCCGCTCACCGGCAGCGAGAAATAAAATGCCGATCCCTGCCCCAGTTCGCTTTCCACCCAGATTCTTCCGCCGTGCGCTTCCACAATGCCTTTTGCGATTGCCAAACCCATACCCGTCCCCTTAGTTCCAAAGCGGTGCTGCCTGCCCCGGAAAAACTTGTCGAAGATCCGGCTGCGCTCGTTCTCTTCGATGCCCGGTCCCCGATCCGCGACGCCAATCACAATCTTCCCACTCTGGAGCTCCGCCGATATAGTCAGGGGCGACCCTGCCGGCGAATACTTCAGGGCATTTTCCAGGAATTGCTTCAGCACCTGTTCGGCGAATTCCCGGTCCGCCTCCGCCGGGGGCAGATCTTTCGCCCGATTTACCTTGACCCGCCTGTCCCGAAGCGCCGCCGCGAACTCCGAAAGCGCCCCGGAAATCAGCTCCGCGGCGGTGACGGGCTGTTTCTCCAGGTGCAGTTTGCCGGCTTCGATACGCGCCATGGCGATCACTTCCGCCGCCAGTTGGTTCAGCCGGTCCGCCTCTTCATTGATGATGGTGAGCAGTTCCCGTTCGCCTGCGGGCGAGCTCCCCAGAAGGCTGGTAACGGCAGCTTTGATGGAGGTGAGCGGNNCACCTCGCCCTGGCGCGCGGCCTCGGCATGGCTGGCATCCTCCAGCGCCCGCGCCTTTTCGATGGTGATGGCCACCAGGTTCACTATGGCGCCCACGGTCTGTTCCGAAGGAAGCGCGCCGACCAGTGCCAGGCTCCCCAGCGTGCGGCCGCCCAACCGGACCGGCGCAGTGGCCACCGAACGCACCGGATCCATGGACACGTCGTCAATTTCAGCCGCTGCCTGAAGGTCGTGGTCGGAAACCGGGCCACTCTCCGGACCCGAGCGTAGAATCTCCTCAGTGGGCCGATAGTAGAACGCGGCGCCCTCGCATCCGAATACCTGCACCACGCGATTGACAAACTCGCGAATTGCCGTGCGGGGATTGCCCCCCGGCATCATCGCCTGTACCAGGGAATACAGCCGCTCGATCTCCAGCCGCTGCGCCTCCGCCTCGGCGGCTCGCCGCCGCGCGCTCGCCGAAAGCTGGCTGGCGGTCACGGCGGTCACCAGAAATGCCAGCAGGGCCACCCAGTTTTGGGGATCCTGGATGGTCAACGTCCCCACGGGCGGCAGGAAGTAGTAGTTGAACCCCAGCACCGCTACGACCGAAGCCACAGTGGCTTCCCCCAGGCCCCAACGTGCCGACACCCCCAGAATCGCGAGCAGCAGCGTCAGGGCGACGGTGGTGGTGTTGACCTGCAGCACCACGCGATACAACACCAGGATCGCGGTGACGATTGCGACCGACGCCGCAAATCGCATGGCTTTCATACGGGTCGCCGGCCGACGCCGGATAGGCCGATTGAGGTGGGGCGGACGCCCTCGTCCNNCGGCCGCGGGGCAGGGAGCCCGCCCCACCAAAATCGTCGCGGGCTGCGAAGAACTGAGCGAGCGCTGTGTCATCGATCTACTTCGGATTTCCCGAGCCGGGTCGAACCAGCTTCAGGCCAGTGATCTTGAAAGTCCACGCCGTTGCGCTGGGGTTTGTGGGAAGACTCGTGGGGAGTTTGATTCGCAGCCCCTGCCCATCCTGGGTGAACTCCAGCGGACCGGAGTGTCCGAGCAGGGCGACGCTCTCCACCTTTCCCGCCACCCTGTCACTCGCCAGAGAGCCGATCACGGCATCGCCGCCAGGCCAGGCCGAAACGATCGCGTAAAGGGTCTGGCCCTTGGTGGTGAAGTGATAGCTGGGGGCGCCACTCTCCATGAACTTAGTCCAGGGGCGGGTCCCATAGATGGCTTCGCCGTTGATCTCCAGCCACGCGCCGATCTTCAATAGGACCTCCTGCTGATCCTGCGAGATGGTTCCGTCGGCCATGGGCGATATGTTGAACAGGTAAAAGCCGCCTTTGCTGACGGTGTCGATCAGCTTGCCGACGATGCTCCCGGCACTGGCCAGGCGCAAGCCTTCGATATACCCCCAACTGTTACTGCCGATCGGATCGTCCACCATCCAGGGACCGGGACGGATACCGGCGGGTGACCGCGCACTGACTTTTTCGAAGTCGATGATGGATCCGATCTGTTTCGTATCGTCGTTACTGGGAGCGTAGGCGTTGAACTTGGTGGCCAGAGAGACTTCCTTGCCCCACTGAAGGGCGCGGTTGTAATAGTAGGCTGCCACGCGGAGTTTCAGCGGATCGAGGAGCCGCAGGTTGACGCCGTTGTCGAACCAGAGCATGTCAGGCTGGTATTGGTCGATGAGCTCGATGTTGCGGTTCACCCAGTCGGTGAGGAAGCGGGTCATGGCGGGATCGCTTCGGTCGGCGACGTTATAGAAGGCGGCCCATGCGGGATCGAAGAGATCCGCCTTGGCGGTCTTCAGCCGCTCGCGGAGGTCGGGCGGCGGGTTGATGAAAGTGAAGTTCTCGACACCGTGGTTGGAAACCCCGAACTTGAGGCCCTGCTTGCGGACGGCGGCGCCGAGGTCGCCGATCAGGTCGCGGTGCGGGCCCATTTTCTTCGCGTTGAACGGAGTCACTTGGCTGTCCCAGAGGGCAAAGTTGTCGTGATGCTCGGCCATCCCCATCACCAGGCGGGCACCAGATTTTCGGAAGAGCGTGGCCCACGCATCCGGTTCCCACTTCGCGGCAGTGAACATCGGGATGAGATCCTTGTAGCCGAATTTCTCCTGCGGGCCGAAGTGCTCGACATGCCACTCAGCTTCGGCGCCGTACATATGCTTTTCGTACCACTCATTGTGGTGGGCGGCCACCGAATAGACACCCCAGTGCATGAAGATGCCGAACTTGGCGTCTTCAAACCAGGAGGGTGTCCGATAATTCTTCTCCAGCGAGTCCCACGACGGCTGGAACGGACCGTCAGGCATCGGCTTGGAGACGGCCTTATCGGCGGCCGCCACGATGGCCGGCGTGGCGGGTGGACCCATCACGCCGTAGTCGTAAGGGCCGGTATTGGTTACCCCCATCCGGTCCGGTCTGGGCAGTTGATCCTGCGTACGTCCGCCCTGCTCGAACCAGAAGGCGGCGAATAAAAGGAGCGCGATTTTGCGAGTCATCGGAGCACGCACCAAGATATCGAGCGCTGTCAACTTTCACCCGATAGCCCGGTTCAAGTTTCGCTTTTGCGGTGGAGGATAATGCGCCGCACGATGCCAGTGTATCAAGACTGAGGCATCCCGCTTCAGAATGGAAAGGTGCTGTTGATTGGCGGAACGAACGGCGCCCAGGGGCTAAAAGGCATGGAGCGTCCATAGTTTCGAGTTAAGCCGCCCCCCGCTCACCGCCCTACCAGGCGTCCTTCTTTTTCTGCAGCGACCAGAGATAGTCGGCGATCCGATGGATATCCTCGTCGGCCAGTACGCCTTTCCATGAAGGCATATACAATGGCGCCGCGGGCTTGGCCGAATTCTCGACAGGTGGAACCTTGCCGTTCTGGATAATCTTGATCACCTCTTCCTCTGTGTAATCGTCCGAGGCGTGTAGAAGGGACGGGACCTCGCCACCCTGGCTGTTGGGGTTCGGCACGCCTCCCTGTAGTTGCAGGCCGTGACAGCCTACGCATCCGAATCGAGAGAAGCTCTGCTTGCCGGCCTCGATCGCGGCATCTTGAGGCGTCAGCGGTTTGGACCGCTGCGAAACGATGGACTGCGCATCGTCGGCAGTGGCGGATGCCATGAAAGCGACGATGGCCTTTCTCGCGTTTGTCTCCAGATCGTAGGCCGGCATGATGCTCCCCGGATAGATCAGTTGGGGATTCACAAGCTGTTCGTCAAGCCACGCGGAAGAGTGCTCCTTGGCGACTCCCAGAAGGTCCGGGCCGCTCTTGGCGCCCACGCCCCCGATGTTGTGGCAGGCGATGCAATTCTTCTCGATGAACAACTGCCGTCCATAGCCGGCGCTGGGGATCAGCCGCACGCTCGAATAGTAGGTGGCCATCTGTTCGCTGGTCAGCGACAACATGTAGAAAGTGAGCGCCCGTGCCTGCTCCCTGGTGAAGTGGAAATTGGGCATGGGTGAGTTGCGCGAGACGGCGTTGGGCTCCAGGAAATGCCGCTCCAGCCACTCGGGGGAGCGGTGGACCGCGCCCTCCTCGGTGAGGTCCGGACCGACCGTCCCGCCGACGCCGTTTAATTTGTGACAGCCGCGGCATCCCTGCGTTTCGAACAGGCGGCGGCCATCGGTCAACTCCGGCACACCGGGGACTTCGCCTTCTTTATGACAACGCCCGCAGGAAGCGCGGATGTATTCCTTGGGCAGAAGAGGCTCCTGCCAGAAGGGCACCCTTCCGTGCGCGTTTTGCTGGTCGGTGGCGAGCCCCTGCCCGCCGTGGCAGACGGTGCAGCCGAACTTGGCCGGGAGGTGTGGGGCCAGATTGGGGTGAAAGGTGAAGGGCTGCGGCGCATTCTTCATGGTCGGATCTTCCGCGCCCAGGTGGCAGGTGGTGCAGCGATCGACTCGCTGCAACCCGGGTAACAAGTCCTGCCGGATGACCAGCACGGCGTTCATCACGTCGCTCTTGGCGGCGGCGTTGGGTTCTCCCACCGCTTCCAGCCGGTGGAACTCCTGCTGGTAGGTTTTCCACGCGGGGCTGGCGGCTTGCCAGACGGCCCCCAGCATGAGAACCAGCGCGATCAGGCTCAACGCGAAGAAGAACTGCG
>PMTT01000899.1:8645-12061 GCA_003167275.1 Bryobacterales bacterium
CGGCTGGGGTTCAGATCGATGTAGGGAATGGCAAGAAGCGCCAGCACGGCCAGTGCCGGCACGACCACCCCGCCCAGCAACGCCGAGTGGCTGACCAGTTCCTGGAGACCGAGAAAGTACCAGGGAGCTTTCGCCGGGTTCGGAGTCTTCGCCGGGTTGGCCAACTCCTCCAGCGGAGCGTTCCAGAAGATCGAGACCGCCATCACGGTGGTCACTGTTACCAGCAGAGCGATGCCCTCGCGGAAGAAAGCGTACGGATAGGAGAAGACCGCATCTTCTTCCTCATCCACGGTTACAGTCTCGAAGATCGGTTTGCCGGTGACTACTTCCATCAAGCCATATGTCTTGTCCTTTGAGGCGGCGACAGCCGGCAGTGGAGCGGTGGCGACGGGCGCGCCGATGGTCACCAACTGTGCGGATTTCGGCTCCTGCAACTTCCAGACCGGCCGCGACAGTCCGCCATCTTTGCGGACGCGCCAGAAGTGCACCATCGTCAGCAGAGTCATGATTGCCGGCAGGACGGCCACATGCAGCACATAGAAGCGCAGCAATGCCGACTCGCCGACAGTGTGGCCGCCGAGGAGTAACTCGCGAAGGCGGGCGCCCACCAGCGGAGCGTAACTGCCGATGTTGGTCCCGACGGTGATGGCCCAGAAGGCTAGTTGGTCCCATGGCAGAAGATAGCCGGTGAACGAGAGTCCCAAGGTGAGCAGAAAAAGGACCACCCCAATCACCCAGTTGAACTGCCGGGGCCGCTTGTAGGAGCCGGTGTAAAAAACCCGGCACATGTGCAGGAAGACACAGATCACCATGCCGTGGGCCGACCAGCGATGCATGTTGCGCAGGAAACTTCCCAGATAGACAACAAACTGGAGGTCCTTCATGTCCTGGTAGGACTGCGGCGGATGGGGGCGGTAATAGAACATCAGCGCCACGCCGGTCGTGACCAGGATGAGGAAAAGGAAGAAGGTGATGAACCCCAGGTAGAAGGTGTGCCTCACCTTGAGGTTCTCCTTTTTCACCTTAGCGGGGTGAATGTGGAGCCACACGTTGAGGAAGACGAACTCGGATTTCCCCTTGTCGGTAGAGAGTGGGTCCCGACGGACGATCGACTGCCAGGCATCTTTGATTAGATTCATCGTCACACCATGAGGCGATAGTTGGCGGGGACTGTGCGGTCCTTATCCACGCGTAGTTGTCCATCCCGGGCCAGAGTCACTTCGAACCACTCGAGCGGCCGCGGCGCGGGTCCGTGCTGCACCGTGCCATCGGCGTCAAACACGCTGCCGTGGCAGGGGCAATGAAAACGCTCGTCGCTCTGGAAGTATCCGACCGTGCAGCCTAGGTGGGTGCAGACGGCGCTGGCCACCGCGAAACCTTTCTCCCGGTCGCGGAACACGTAGATTTTTTCTTCCGCGAGGAAAGTGGGAGGACCGTAGGAGAAATCCGCCGGGCTACCAATCTTGAAGTCTTGCGGCGGCTCGTAGAATACGCTCGGCGTGAGAAAACGCACCACCGCTGCGAGGCTCACGCCGACCGCGGACCACAGGGCTACGAGGCCCGCGGTACCCCAATTTACGAAGGATCGTCGCTTCATAGGTTTGTCCGTTCAGCAGAAAGTTGAGAAATCGCGAAAACCGCTTGCTTACGCGCGCGGCTCGGAACAGCAGCTACGTGTGTAACGGCTCTTACCGAGCCGCGACCGTGAGGGAGCGGTCCAGTTGACAAGTGTGTAGTTCTCACGCAAATACCTCCCGCTCCTGCTGCTCCAGGGCTTCCATGGTGATGGCTTGGGTCGGGCACCGCTGGGCGCAGAGCCCGCAGCGAATACACTTCTCTTCGTTCTTGATGATCGCGCCTGCCTGGCCGGGGGGAAGCTCGGCGGCGGACACACCGTAGCGGTTCCGAATCAGCGCGTCGTACCGCTCATCGCCTTGCACCTGGACCAGATCCACGAGTCGCAGGCAACTCTCCGGACAGACATCGACGCATCCGGCGCACAGAATACACTTCGAGCCGTCGAAAATGGTGTTGACCTGGCACTTCAGGCAGCGCTGCCCTTCGGCGCGTCCCTGGGCCTCATCGAAGCCCAACTCCACCTCGGCGATTCCGATGCGGCGGTTGGCGGGCAGCACCGGCATGATCTGCCGCGGGGTTCTCAGGAAGCCGCGAGGCATCTCCCAGTTGCTGAAGATGCGAAAGCGGCTCAGCACGGTCTTGGTGCTCTTGCCGTTGAAGTAGACATGGATGGACCGGGCGGCGCGATGCCCGTTGGCCACGGCTTCCACCAGCACGCGCGGTCCGAACGCCACGTCGCCGCCCGCGAAAACACCCGGCGCCGTCGTCATCAGGTTCTCGTCGATCTTGAGAATGCCGCGCGGCGTCACCTGAACATCCGGGTGGCCGCCCAGAAAGGACAGGTCCGCCTGCTGTCCGATGGCGAGCACCACGGTGTCGCACGGGATCACCTTTTCTTCGTCGCTGAAGGCCGGGTTGAAGCGGCCCTTCTCGTCGAAGACCGAGAGGCAGGCGCGCACCTTGAGCCCGGTTACGAGACCGTCCTTGCCCACGACCTCCTTCGGCCCCCAGCCGTTTTCCACGGCGATGCCTTCGTGTTCGGCCTCGTCGACTTCGCTTTGCCAGGCGGGCATCTGTTGGCGCGATTCGAGGCTCACCAGGCAGACCTGTTCGGCGCCGGAGCGCAGCGCCATGCGGGCCGCGTCCAAGGCGGGCTGGAGGCTCTCTGCGCCCGATTCGGCGGCGCCGGACGACCACGACTCTTGCACCAACCGCACGGCGGCGCGCGCCACGTCGATGGCCACGTTGCCGCCGCCCACCACAATCACCCGCTTACCCAGTTCGATTTCGTAGCCCAGGTTGACGTTGATCAGGAAATCGATGCCGTTGTAGACTCCAGCCAGGTGCGTGCCCGGCATGTTGAGTTCGCGGCCCTTGTTGAGACCGGTGGCCAGCAGCACCGCGTCGAATCGGGAACGCAGGTCGGCAAAGGAGATGTCGCGCCCCAGGGTCACGCGCGTGTGCAGCGTAACGCCCATGGCTAGAATGTTATCGACCTCCATCTTGATGATTTCGCGGGGAAGCCGGAAGTGGGGAATGCCGAGGTAGAGCATGCCTCCAGGAACCGGCGCCGACTCGAAGATCTCTACCGAGTACCCCAACAGCGCCAGGTCGTGAGCGCAGGTGAGGCCGCAGACGCCCGCTCCCACGATGGCGACTTTCATGCCGCGCTTGGCAGCAGGCGCTAGGTTCTTGCGGGCAGGGTCGTGCCCGGAACCGAGGTTGTGGCGCTCGGTGGCGTATCGCTTGAGCGCGCAGATGGCAATGGGCTCGTCGATCTTGCCGCGCCGGCAGGCATCCTCGCAAGGGTGCGCGCAGATCCGTCCCAGCACGTAGGC
>PMTT01000458.1 GCA_003167275.1 Bryobacterales bacterium
ACCAGGGGGTCCGCCCCACAGTATCTTCAACAACCCGTCGGGCGCAGGCTTATGGTTCTCCACATCTTCCATCGCGATCAGCGGATCAAAAACCAGCCCGGGCGCAAATCGCGCCAGCGTCAAATAGGCCTCCTCGCGCGGGCGGCCGGTGAAGATGGCGAATCGGAACTCTTCGTTCAGCTTTTCCAGGACTCCGGGACGTGCCACCCACTGCTCCCGGAGGATCAGCCCATCCGACCCGTTGCCGAGGAAGAATCGTTGAAACTCGGCCTGCACGGCTTCAAACGGCACGTCCACACCGGCGCTCGCGATGATGTGATGCGTCAGACGCCAATCGTCGTTCCATCCGCCCTGGTTCTTGTACTCGTGAATCTGCAACTGCGTCACGGGCACGCCGGTAAAATGCTCCGCCGTGCGCGCGATGGTCTCGCGGTANNTGACGTCCACCAGGACGCCATCCATATCGAACACTAAAAGCGGTTTACTCATGAGTCCAGATCTCTTCCAGGGCCGCCAGCAGTTTGCGGGTCTGCTCCCGCGTTCCCACCGTCATGCGAACGCATCCCGGCGCCTGGTAGCTGCGGTCGCGGACCAGGATGCCGCGCCCGCGGAGGGCATCGCGCACTTCAATCGCACGATCGCCGAAATGGCCCAATACAAAATTCGCGGAACTCGGGACATAGGCAATTCGGAGCNNTCTTCGACCGCGGCCTCGGCGGCCATCACCGCCAGCGCATTCACACTGTACGGCGATTGCGCCTTATGCAACAGCGCGACATTGGCCTCATGCGAGAACAGGCAGCCCAGCCGCATGGCCGCCATCCCGAAGATCTTCGAAAACGTGCGGCACACAAACAGATTCGGCACGCGCTCGATTTCCGTCAGCGCCGTGACGCCCGAGAACTCGTAGTAGGCTTCATCCACCATCACCACGGCCTTGCGCGCGCGGTGGAGGATCCGCTCGATCCCCAGCAGCGAAACGCCCGTGCCCGTGGGGTTGTTGGGATTCGCCAGGATTACCGCGCGGGTCTCCGGCGTGATGGCGTCCAGCAATTCCTGCAGCGGAAACTCCAGTCCGGGTTGCTGGTATTCCACTTCCCGAATCCGGGCGCCCGCGACCTCGGCGTAGAAGCGGTACATGGCGTAGGCCGGCTTGAGCAGCAGCACCTCCTGGCCATCGTCCACGTAGGTGTTGACGAAGACCTGGATCGCCTCGTCGGTGCCGTTGGTGAAGACGAACTGCTCAGGACGGACACGGAAATAGCGCGCGATGGCCTCTTTGGCCTCGCCATATTCGGGGTAGACGGCCAACGCGGCGGGGTCGAGCCGTTCCTTGAGGGCGGCGATCACGCGCGGTGAACAGCCCACGGTGTTCTCGTTGAAATCGAGGCGGAGCTTATCGGCACGGCCCGCGGTAGGCGGGGAATAGGGTTCCATCGCCAGCACGGCAGGCCGGGGCTTGATGGCGCCTTTGGGGAGTTTGGGGGCTTTCATAAGACCGCTCCCTTACGGTCGCGGCTCGGTTTCGGTCGCTCAGCGGTCGATTTCGGTCGCTTACCGGTCGGCTTGGGTCGCTCACGGGTCGGAGCGGGTCGGTCGCTCGTCGGTGGCAGCGCACTGCCGAGCGGCGACGGCGCATCGCCGATCGGCGACGTATCCAAACCGATCGGCGACAAATCCAAACCGAGCCGCGACCGTGAGGGAGCGGTCGCCGCCAATCTGACTTCCACCGAGCGCGCGTGCGCCTCCAATCCCTCGGCCCGCGCGAGCGTCGTAATGGTGGGCGCCAGTCGCCTAAACCCTTCCTCGGACAGCTCCTGCACCGAAATCACTTTCAGGTAATCGGTCACTGCCAATCCTCCCCGAATCCGGGCGGCGCCGCCGGTGGGCAGCACGTGGTTCGTGCCTGACGCATAGTCGCCCGCAGCCTCGGGGCTGTGCGGGCCGACGAACACACTCCCTGCATGTTTCACCTTCTTCAGCACGCTCCCATCCGGAATGCTCAGATGCTCCGGCGCGAACCGGTTCGCCATCTCCATCGCCTCGTCCAAAGAACCCACCACCACCACCGCCGAATTCCGTGCGATGGCCTTCCGCGCTACCGCCGCCGTCGGCAAGTTGGCCAGTTGCCGATCCACTTCCTTCGCCACCGCCGCGGCCAGCTTTCTCGACGTGGTCAACAGCACCGCCGAAGCATCGACATCGTGCTCCGCCTGCGCCAACATGTCGGCCGCGAAAAGTAGCGGATCGCCATCGGCCGCGACGATCAGGATCTCGGTCGGGCCCGCGACGAAATCGATTCCCACCTCGCCCGCCAGCAATTTCTTGGCGGCCGCGACGTAAATGTTGCCCGGACCCACGATGCGATCGGCCCGCGGCACCGTGCGGGTCCCAAACGCGAAGGCCGCGATCGCCTGGGCGCCGCCCATCTCGAAGACGCTAGTCACACCCAACAGGGCCGCCGTGCCGAAGACTTCAGCGACGGGTTTCGGAGAGGCCACGCAGATGTTGGGCACACCCGCCACCTGCGCCGGAACCACGGTCATCAGGATGGTAGAAGGTAGCGGATAGCGCCCCGAAGGGATGTACGCAGCCACCGTATCCAGAGGCCGCACGATCTGCCCCAGCCGCATTCCAGGCTGATCCTCGACGGTCCATTCCTTAGGCATCTGCCGTTCCGCATAGGCGCGGATGTTGGCGGCGGCGGTCACCACGGCGGCGCGAAAGTCGGGCGGCAGTCCGGCGCGGGCCTCGCGGAGGTCCGCCTCCGGCACGAGCACGCTCTTCCGTGCGAACCCGTCGAACTTCCGCGCGTACTCCAGCAGGGCACGGTCACCGCGCTTGCGCACGGCGTCGAGAATCGGACGGACGACCTCTTCCGCCTCCGTCAATCGCGCCGCCTTGCGCGACAGCAGGCGGCCGATGTCTTTGCTCTCCAGAATGCGAATCACAGGACGATCTTGTTGAGCGGGTACTCCACAATTCCCTCGCCGCCCGCCTGCTTCAAGCGTGGAATGATATCGCGCACGGTCGCCTCATCCAGAATGGTATTCACCGCCAGCCAGTCCTCATCGCTGAGGTGCGAAATAGTAGGCCGCTTTAGCGCCGGCAGCACCTTCAATACCTCCGCCAGGTTGTCCTTATGGACGTTGAGCATGAGCCCGACTTTCCCGAGGGCGTTGATGGCGCCCTGGAGCAGCATGTGAATGTCTTCGAGTTTCCGCCGTTTCTGCTCGTCCTGCCAGGACTGGTGGTTGGCGATCAACTGGGTGTTGGACTCCAGCACGGTATCGATGATCGTGAGGTTGTTGGCGCGCAGCGAGGACCCGGTCTCGGTCACTTCCACGATGGCGTCCGCCAGCACCGGCGGCTTCACTTCGGTGGCGCCCCAACTGAATTCCACCTTGGCGGTGACGCCGTGCGAGGCCAGGTACCGGCGGGTGGTGGCCACCAGCTCGGTGGCGATGATCTTGCCCTCCAGGTCCTTCACGGAGCGGAAGTTCGAGGCCACCGGCACCGCCAAGACCCATCGCACTTTGCCGAAACTCTGCTTGGCGTAGATCAGGTCCGCGACGGCCACCACCTGGGATTCGTTCTCCTCGATCCAGTCCCGGCCCGTGAGGCCCGCGTCGAGGATCCCGTCTTCCACATATCGCGCCATCTCCTGCGCGCGAATCAGCATACACTCGATCTCGGGATCGTCGATGCCGGGGAAATACGACCGGCTGCTGGTGGTGATGGCGAACCCGGCGCGGCGGAAGAGGTCGATGGTGGCGTTCTCCAGGCTCCCTTTTGGAATTCCCAGCTTGAGCTTCACGCTTTGCCTCCGTAGATGGCGGCGGGATCGTAGGTGCGCTCCTCGGAGACGCGCCACTCGCCGTCTTCCAGACGCCGGAAGAAGCAACTCTGGTACCCTTCGTGACACACTCCGGGACCGAGAGCCTCCACCTTCACCAGCACGGCATCGCGATCGCAATCCGTGGAAATCTCTTTGACGACCAGNNGAGGCGTGGTCTTGGATGACGGCCGTCACCAGGCCATCCGACTTTTGGAAATCCAGATTCATCGTGAGCGCAAATAAAAAGCCCGCCACTACTGCGGCGGGCGTCCTTTCCAATTTCGAGTTACAGGAGATCAGAACATGGCCCGGCGCACATGAGTTTGGTGATGATGGTGACGTGCGACGGGAACGAATGCCATAAACCTGGAGTATAGCATGGGGCGCGGAGCTGCGAAGCTCCGGTGGCCTTTGGCGATATTTCTGGGTGTCTTTCGTGCGATTGACAACAGAGTTGCCGGGTTGGCTCCTTCCTGGCCATGGGGCTCTTCCGATTCATCAGTGTCGTGGGTCTACGGGCGGCTAGCAAAGATCCTCACGGCTTCCTGTGCACTCGAATCGTGTCGCCGTCCGAGATTGCGATGACGGGAGCAGTAAGCTCCTTCGTTTGTGCGAGAAGGGCGAAACAAGCAATTGCAGCGGCCAGGGCAAGGCGAACTGGACGGCTGATGTTGGTGTGGAACATTCGATGTGATAAAAAGCACTCATCGTTCCAACAGAGGGGACTCAGATCCAAGGTTTACCGGATCTCCGATGAAGTTTGCCTTCTTCTATCCTTGCATCCCGTGGGAGTTTTGCCCTATAGTCAAATCGGAAAGGAAAACCTGAGTCACGATTGGTTCCCTTCCAGCCCGTGTGGTGTTGTAGCACTGCACGGGCATTTGTTTTGTTCGGGTTAGAGTCCGTGAAAAGGGTCCGGTTTAAGAACAAAAGCCTTGCGACCTAGTTTTGTGTGCCGTTTTAGTACCGGGCACGAAGAACACAAGTACTTGGTACGAAAAGTACTGGTACGAAAAGTACTGGTACGAAACGGACTAACCCGACGTGTCTTAGGCAGCGGAATCGCTGCGTCTTAGGAATTATCCTTGACAGTAGCACTAAGTATCATGTACAATTGAATTAGATGGCGTAGTGTGTCGTTTTCTCCTTCCCTTTTCTCTTAAGGTCTCGTATAATCCCAACTAGGACCGAGGTGCTACAACACATTCGGTTTTCTGAAGAGGGATAGAATCGTGACTCAGAACCCATTTGCTTCACTCGAATCTACAGGAGGCGGAATCGTCATCCTTCTGTTATTGCTCATGGCTGGTTTGTTTCTCGTAGGCGGGGAACACACCGTGGTGGGTGCGGAACTGATCGGATCGGCGGTTGCCGGTCTGCTGTATCTAATTCTCCACAAGTAGGTCTTCAAAGTGGGACAGGAAAGCGATGCAACTAGGGGTGGATGCCTCACGCCTAGTTCTCGTCAGGTCAGGTTTTTTCGAATTCGCCGGTTGACGACGTACTTCAACCGAGAAGGAAAATTGAATAGCGCAAAATATCGAACCCGTGCAAGTACGGGTTCTTTGTTGATCGGCTCATGTCCGTTTCCGTGCAAAAGGAGCACATTCCACAGGGCTTCCACCTTTTTGTCGTACCTGATTCCGCCAATCATTTTCTTTCGAGCAGTTTTGGCCAATTGACGATCACCGTGATCGGAGTGTCTGCCGGCGATCCGGACGGCGTCAGAACCATCAGGAAGCGCTTGCCATCGGGAGTGACGTCGTATTCCCGCTGTCTGCCGTGGGAAAGACCGGTGGGGAAAAGAGGTGTCGGTTGGCCGGGACGAATGTCCGCGCCGCCGGCTTCCACCGGCAACGCGGTCATCATGCCGTTTGCTGCAATGCAATGTAAAAGATCTCCTTGCCGTCTGCGCGCCACAGCGGCTCACTTCCGCCGGAAGTAGAGATCTGCCGGGTTTCGCGGGCATCCGCTGGCCCGCCTGTCCCCGTGCGCACGGGACCCACAAACACGTCCGAGCGTCCATTGACGACAGCCGAATAGAGCAACCAGCGGCCGTCTGGCGAAAACGACCCGTACGCCATCTGCAATTGCACTCCTTCTCCCAGGGAGACTCTGTTGCCGGATTCAAGGGACAGAATCACGAGACGGCTCAACCCCGCCCTGACATAGCGGGCAACCAGTAACTTTCCGTCAGGCGAGACGCCGGAAGGAAAGAGAGTGTCGCCTTCGATCACGGTGGTTTTGTCCCCGGCCCCGTGGATCGGATGTTGGACGATCGCGGAGCCTATGGGGGAGCCCGTGGCGTAGACCAGACCGCGGCCATCGGGCATCCACTCCGCATAGGCATCGGCATTGTTCGACAGCGTCAATCGGGTGCTCGTCTTGCGATCGGAGTCGTAGAGGAACAGAAGTGGTTTGTCTTCGTCATCGCGAGTATAGACGATGCTCTTCTGGTCGGGTGACATTCTCGGGAACGAAATATCGCCTGCTTCCCCGAAGGATGCGCCGCGAGTGCCGTCGCGTTCTACCCAGGTCAGTTGGCGGATGGTGTTGAACCTGCGCAGGCTCCGGTAGGCGAGCACGCGCTGTCGGAGGTGGACCAGGATGGTCCTTGCGGGATATCCTGGGCGATAGCGAAGATTCATTTCAACCTCCGATTTGAAACAATGAGGAAAGTCCTACGCCGTGCCGTTTGCAGAGACCCGTCGTGGTGCTACTTGTGCGGCCTGCCGATCCCGGACGAGATTGTGCATTCCGCTCATCCATTGTTTGGAACCGTCGATCACATAGTCCCGACGTCCAGGAATGGTTCCGATACGCTTTACAATCGGGCACCAGCACACCGGCTCTGCAACGAGGAGAAGGGTGATGGCATGATCAATCCGCAGGAGTTCGCTCGTGCGCTTCACCTGAAACTGGTTCCGCTTTTGCGCCGTATTGGCCGAACCGTAACTGCACGAGACCAGAGGACTGCAATCCGGCGAGTACTTCAAGATTGGCCGACCTGGGCACCAACTTGGAAAACAGAGCCGAAACGGTTTGCGTTACTGCAGTGGGAAGACGATGGAGGGAGGTGCTTTAAGGAGGTCAGGCAAACTCCTGGGCGCAGGGGAGGACGAAGTAAGGCTGGCGACTAAAGCCGATGATGACCAGTTCCATGCCAGGGATTGAGAGATGGCCACAAAGCAAAAGCGGCCATTACTGGCCGCATTGGGAACATCCGATAAGTTCTGTAGAATCTTTTTGGTGCGGATGAGAGGACTTGAACCTCCACACCCTTGCGAGTACATGGACCTGAACCATGCGCGTCTGCCAATTCCGCCACATCCGCACACTCCGCTAACAACTACATCATTTCAAACCGCGGAGCCTTAGTCAACCGCTACACAACGTCCACAACGTCCACGCCCATGCTGCGGGCGGTGCCCGCAACCGAGCGCGCGGCCGCGGCCAGATCGAAGCAGTTCAGATCCGGCATCTTGATCTTGGCAATCTCTTCCACCTGCTGCTGCGTGATCTTGCCGACCTTGGTCTTATGCGGCTCGGCCGAACCCTTGGCAATGCTGACGGCGCGCTTGATCAGCACCGGCACCGGCGGCGTCTTGGTAATGAACGTGAAGGAGCGGTCCGAGAAAATCGTGATCACCACCGGGATGATCAGCCCTTCCTGGTCCTTGCCCGACGTCTTGGCGTTGAACGCCTTGCAGAAATCCATGATGTTGACGCCCTGCGGGCCCAACGCCGTTCCAACCGGGGGCGCTGGCGTGGCTTTCCCAGCCGGGATCTGCAGCTTTACCTGAGCGGTAATTTTCTTTGCCATACGTAAAATCCTCTCGCGCGCACCCCAGGATCGCTTCCGCCAGTGGCCAGACCACCGGCGCTACGGCGCCCCGTATGCGCGGCTTTAAACCTTTTCGACTTGCAGGAACTCCAATTCCACCGGCGTCGCGCGCCCGAAAATCGTCACCATCACACGCAACGTGCCACGCTCCACGTTGACCTCGTCCACCTTGCCGGAGAAATTCGCAAACGGACCGTCGACGATCCGCACCGAGTCGTTCTTTTCGAACGTCGTCTTAGGACGCGGCCGCTCGGCCGAAGATGCCTGGCGGAACAGAATCTGGTTCACTTCATCCGGGCTAAGCGGGACCGGGGCGTTTCCACCACCGACAAACCCGGTGACCCGCGGGGTGTTCTTCACCGCGTGCCACAACTCGTCATTCATTTCCATTTCCACCAGNNTTGCTGGTGACCTTCTTGCCGTTGCGCAACTCCACCACTTCCTCGGTGGGGATCAGGATCTGCCCAATCTTGTCGGCAAACCCGAAGGCGTCCGCCCGCGTCTGCAGCGACTCCTTCACCTTATTCTCGAAGCCCGAATAAGTGTGGATGATAAACCACTTTTTGGGGGAGGCTTCGCTGTATCCACCGGCTTGCGGCTCGCCCGCTTCCGTCGCCTCGTCTGCGTGTTCGGGAAGGGCCTCTACCGCGCGGTCTTCGGAGTCCGCGTCCCCGTCGGAATAAACATTCTCTTCGGCTGCCATATGCGCCTACTTTGTCGCAAAGAACTTCAAAAGGTGCGAGACCCCGGACGACAGAATGCCATCCACGATCCAAAAATAGCCCGCGAAAGCGAACACGGAGAAAATCACCACGGCGGTGGTACCTTCCACCTGCTTGCGGTTCGGCCACGTCACGCGCTTCATCTCGAGCTTCAGCTCGTTGACGTAGTCCTTCGTGTCCTGGACCATCTTTTTTACATCGACCATATGTCTTCCTTGCTGCTCCCAACCGTATTGGGTAGTTTGGCAGGGGCGGAGGGATTCGAACCCCCACTCGCGGTTTTGGAGACCGCTGGTCTGCCGTTAAACCTACGCCCCTGGGTCTCTCGCCCACGGCGAGCCCCTCGCTCACAGCGAGCGGCACCCCCCACATGGGGGGACGCTACTATTCTACTTGATTTCCTTGTGGGCTTGGTGCTTACGGCAATGCCGGCAGAACTTCTTCATTTCCAGGCGCTCCGTGGTGGTCTTCTTGTTCTTCGTCGAAGAGTAGTTCCGGTTCTTGCATTCCGTGCACTGGAACGTAATGATGTCGCGAGCCATTGCTTTACTCCTAATATCGATGCGGCAACGCGAGGGCCGGTTGGGCCCCCATGCTCTGCCCTATTTTATGATCTCGGTCACGGTTCCGGCGCCCACTGTGCGGCCGCCTTCGCGGATCGCGAAGCGCAACCCCTTGTCCATGGCCACCGGCGTGATCAACTCCACCTTCAGGTCCACGTTGTCGCCTGGCATCACCATCTCCGTGCCCTCCGGCAACTCCGCCACTCCCGTAACGTCCGTCGTCCGGAAGTAGAACTGCGGCCGGTATCCCTTGAAGAACGGCGTGTGCCGCCCGCCTTCTTCCTTGCTCAATACGTAGACCGCGCCCCGGAACGTGGTGTGCGGCGTGATCGAACCCGGCTTCGCGATCACCTGGCCGCGCTCTACTTCTTCCTTTTCCACCCCGCGCAGCAGCAACCCGACGTTGTCACCCGCCATCCCCTGGTCGAGCAANNTTGAACATTTCCACGCCCGTCACTACCGTCTGGCGCGTCGGCCGGAATCCCACGATTTCCATCGCTTCGCCGACCTTGCAGATCCCGCGCTCAATACGGCCCGTCACCACCGTCCCGCGTCCTTGGATCGAGAAAATATCCTCAATCGGCATGATGAACGGCTTGTCGATCACCCGCTCCGGCATCGGGATGTAGTTGTCAACCGCCTCCATCAAATCCTCGACGGTCTTTTCCCATTGCGGCTCGCCGTTCAGCGCGCCCAGCGCCGACACCCGTACCACCGGCAGATCGTCGCCCGGAAATTGGTAGAAGGTCAACAGCTCACGCATTTCCATTTCGACCAGGTCCAACAGCTCCGGATCGTCCACCATGTCCACTTTGTTCATGGCCACCACGATGTACGGCACGCCCACCTGCCGCGCCAGCAGGATGTGCTCCCGCGTCTGCGGCATGGGGCCGTCAGTGGCCGCCACCACCACGATGGCGCCATCCATCTGCGCCGCCCCGGTGATCATGTTCTTGATGTAATCCGCGTGACCCGGGCAGTCCACGTGGGCGTAGTGCCGCTTCTTGGTCTCGTACTCCACGTGTGCCACCGCGATCGTGATTCCGCGGGCCTTCTCCTCCGGCGCGTTATCGATCGAATCGAAGCTCCGGAATTTGTTCTTCGGATTGTGCTTTGCCAGCACTTTCGTGATCGCCGCCGTCAGAGT
>PMTT01000705.1 GCA_003167275.1 Bryobacterales bacterium
CAGTTTACTTTCGATTCTTCAGGATAGGCGGTGGCACCCTCCCTAATTCGCTCGCTCGCTGTTAGAATGGCTCGCAGGTGATTATGAGAAAGCTCTTCTTCCTGCTGAGCGGTGCGCTGCTCCTTCTTACGAGTTGTTCGGATACTCCTACGGTTGCCAAGAAGGAGCCGGAGAAGCCCCCCGAGCCGATTACCGGCCAGAGCGCGATCTATAAGATGTTCCAGGTGGCCCGGTCGTGGGGCCCCGATGTGCAAGTCCTGAAGATGAACACCATCGCGCTTTCGGACGTGCCCAACGTTCCGCCAGGCAAGTCTGCCGCATGGGAAGCCACATTCACCTCGTCTTCCAGGAACCAGCTTCGGTCGTACACCTACTGCATTATTGAAGCTCAGGGCAACCTGCATAAGGGCGTTTTCGGTGGTCTGGAAGAAGCGTGGACGGGCCCGCACGGGGAGACCTCCCCATTCCTGATGGCGGCGGTCAAGGTGGATACCGATGCCGCCTATGAGACGGCCCTCAAGGAGGGTGGGGCGGACTACGACAAGAAGAATCCCGGCAAGCCGGTCACGTTTCTTCTGGAGAAGATCGCCAAGTACCCCGATCCAGTTTGGCGGGTGATATGGGGCGAGTCCGTGGGGACGTCCAACTTTTCCGTGTACGTAGACGCGTCGACGGGACAGTTCCAGGAAAAGCTGCATTAGTCTAAAGCCGCAGGGCGATCGGCGGTCAGCGAGCCTCACAACCACCGGTGATGGGGCGGCACTCCGGTCCGCTCGTGGCCGCTCGACAGGCATTGGGCCAGGAGGATCTCAGGCGCTCGCCTAGAATGAATGGGATGGCTCAGCAATTCGACGTATCGTTGAAGGCCCTGTTCAGGCACTCCCGCGGCGTGATGAGCCGCATTCTGTTTGGCGGGCCAGTGGCCGAGTGGCTCAATATCGAACAACCCGATGTGCGGAACCTACGGGCGGACATCCTGGCAAGAGTGACCGGCGGCAGTTTGCGACATGTCGAGTTGCAGATCAGGAACGATCCCGAAATTGGCCTGCGCGAACTGGATTATTACGTGGGTTTCCAGCGCCTGCTGAAGGAGCACGTGGAGCAGATCGTGCTCTACGCCGGCCGCGAGCCGCTCACCATGAAGCCGCTGTTCGAAAGCCCGAGCACCCAACATAAGTTCCGAATTGTGGACGTTCGCCAGATGGATGGCGAGGACTTGCTCGAAAGCGACGACTGGGGAGACAACGCACTGGCCTTGCTCACCAAGGCGGACCGGGAGCGGGTGATCCAGGTGGTCGAGGCGAGGCTTAGGCGGTTGGACGGAGAAGAGCAGCAGGAGGCGGCTCGCACGTTCGTGCTGATTTCGGGCATACTGGGGATTGAAGAAGAGATCGGGCGGAGGCTGAAGACGGACATGATCGACATCATGGAGAATAAGGTACTTGGTCCGGCGATCCGGCAGGGGATCGAGCAGGGGATCGAGCAGGGTCGGCGCGAAGGAATCGAGCAGGGCCGACGGGAAGGAATCGAGCAGGGCGTCCAGCAGGGCGTCGAGAAGGGCGTCGAGAAGGGGATGCGGCAAGCGCTCAAGGTGCTGGTCAAGAGCCGGTTTGGCAGTCTGCCCCGATGGGCGTCCGCCCGGATCGACAAGTCCAGCCAGCAGGAGATCAAGGATCTGATCGCCGGAGCATCGGCCGCTCCCACTCTGGAAGATCTTTTCCGGTAGCTGCTACATCGTGCGGTCTTGATCGCGACGTTTCTTGCGCCCTCCGAGACTGCCCCCGGGACTGCAAGCGTCAACTGCTCATGCCGGGCTGGCCGCCACCGCCTCCGGCGTAAAGCTCAGATCTCCGCTCTCGCTTCCGGCGTCCACCAGGAGCGCCTGACCGTCGCGGACCGCGCCCTTCAGCAACAGCCTTCCCAGCGGCGTCTCGATCTTCTTCTGGATCGCGCGCTTCAACGGCCGCGCTCCATAGTGCGGATCGTATCCCGTACGCACCAGGTTGGCGCGCGCGGCATCGGTGAGCGTGAGCGTGATGTGACGATCCGCCAGCCGCGCCCGCACGCGACCCAGTTGGATCTCCACAATCTGTTTCAGATGTTCTTCAGATAACGAGTGGAACACGATGATCTCGTCCACGCGATTCAGAAACTCCGGCCGGAACTGATGCCGCATCTCCTCCAGTACCGCCTCCTTCATGCGCTCGTACCCGGCGGCGTCCCGGGCCGCCCGTCCGGAGGGCGCCCACTCCAGGATCCGCTGGCTCCCGATGTTGGAAGTCATGATCACGATGGCGTTCTTGAAATCCACCGTTCGTCCCTGCCCGTCCGTCAGCCGACCATCGTCCAGCACCTGCAGCATCACGTTGAATACGTCGTGGTGCGCCTTTTCAATCTCGTCGAAGAGCACCACCGCGTATGGCCTGCGACGCACGGCCTCGGTCAACTGCCCGCCCTCTTCGTAGCCCACATAGCCGGGAGGCGCGCCCACCAGCCGTGCCACCGTGTGCTTCTCCTGGTACTCCGACATGTCGATGCGGATCATGGCGTGCTCGTCGTCGAACAGAAACTCGGCCAGGGCGCGCGCCAACTCGGTCTTCCCTACCCCGGTCGGTCCCAGGAAAATGAAGCTGCCGATCGGCCGGTTGGGATCCTTCAGCCCCGATCGCGCGCGGATCACCGCTTCCGCCACCGCCGTCACCGCCTCGTCCTGCCCAACCACCCGCTGGTGCAGTTCGTCCTCCAGGTGCAGCAGCTTCTGCATCTCGCCCTCTAGCAGCTTGGTCACCGGCACCCCGGTCCAGCGGCTGACGATCTCGGCGATGTCCTCCTCGCCCACCTCTTCCTTAATCAGCGAGGATTTCGACTGCCGCTTGGTAATCTCGTCGGACTCCGCCTGCAACTGGCGCTCCAGCGTGGTGAGCTTGCCGTACTTCAGTTCGGCGGCGCGATTGAGGTCGTATTGACGCTCGGCCTGCTCGATTTCCACCTTGGTCTGCTCCACCTGTTCGCGCAATTCCCGCAGGCGCTGCACCGCGTTCTTCTCGGCCTGCCACCGCGCGGTGAGCGCATCGGAATCGGCCTTGAGGTCCGCCAGTTCCTTCTCGATCCGGGCCAGCCTCTCCTTGGAAGCGGCGTCTTTCTCCTTGCGCAATGCTTCACGTTCGATCTCCAACTGCATGATGCGCCGTCGCGCCTCATCCAACTCCGCCGGCATCGAATCGATCTCCGTGCGAAGCCGCGCCGCCGCTTCGTCCACCAGGTCGATGGCCTTGTCCGGAAGAAACCGGTCGGTGATGTAGCGCTCGGAGAAGACCGCCGCGGCCACCAGCGCGGCATCCTTGATGCGCACGCCGTGGTGCACCTCGTAGCGTTCCTTGAGGCCGCGCAGAATCGAGATGGTGTCCTCCACCGATGGCTGCTCCACGCGGACCGGCTGGAAACGGCGTTCCAGGGCCGCGTCCTTCTCGATGTACTTGCGATACTCGTCCAGCGTAGTGGCCCCGATGCAATGCAATTCGCCGCGCGCCAGCATGGGCTTCAACAGATTGCCGGCGTCCATGGAGCCCTCGGCCTTGCCCGCGCCCACCACCGTATGCAGCTCGTCGATGAACAGGACGATCTCGCCCGCCGAATCCTGCACCTCCTTCAGCACGGCTTTGAGGCGCTCCTCGAATTCTCCGCGGTACTTGGCGCCGGCGATCAGGGCACCCATGTCGAGCGACACGATGCGCTTGTTCTTGAGCCCTTCCGGGACGTCGCCGCGAATGACGCGCTGCGCGAGCCCTTCTACAATCGCCGTCTTGCCGACGCCCGGCTCGCCGATCAGCACNNAGCACCGGATTGTTCTTGGTGCGCCGCGAGAGCACCTGGATCACGCGGCGGATCTCTTCGTCGCGGCCGATCACCGGGTCGAGTTTCCCCTGCTCCGCTGCCTTGGTCAGATCGCGCCCGTACCGCTCCAGAGCTTCGTAGGTGGCCTCGGGATTCTGGGAAGTCACGCGCTGGCTCCCGCGCACTTCGCGGAGAGCCTGCATGAGGCGGTCGTGAGTGAGGCCGAATTCCTTCAACAGACGCCCGGAGGCGCCCGAGTCGTCGATGGCGGCGAGCAGGACGTGCTCCACCGAAATGTACTCGTCCTTGAGCTTGGTCGCCTCGTCTTCCGACTTCGTCAGCAGCTTGTTCAAGCGGGATGCGATGTACACCTGGTCGGGTCCGCCCGTTGGGCCGGAGACCTTGGGCAGGCGGTCGATCTCGGCCTCGATGCGGCGGGTGAGCGGTTCCACCTGAATCCCCGCCTTCGCCAGGATGGAAGATGCCAGTCCGCCCTCCTGTTCGAGCAGCGTGAGGAGCAGGTGTTCGACATCGATCTGTTGATGGCCGTAGCGGGTGGCCTTACCCTGGGCGGACCGGATCGCCTCCTGCAATTTCTCCGTGAAACGATTGATGTCCATACCTTAATGATATGGACCGGCCGGCCGCCGGGAGGCAAGATCGTCCTTCGGTGGCTGGGGCATTGTATGGAAAACCACGAAACGTAACCGGTGGGTGCGGTGACCGTCTTGGGGATTTCGCGGTGCACCCGGCAACGCTCCCTTACGGTCGCGGCTCGGTTAGTCACGTGAATCAGCAACGGCCGCAACCGAGCCGCGACCGTGAGGGAGCGTTGCCGGATGAGGACTTCCCAAAACGGTGCAGCCCAAAATCGCTTCCTAGCTCAGCTTCCTAGTACCCGTCCGTTTCCGGACCGAGTCGCCATGCCAATAAAGCGCGCTTTTCAACACCTTCTCTATCCGTGGAAAATGTCAGTAACCTTGAAGAATTCACGCGCCTCAACACCCGAAAGGCCTCTATCCTGCAAGTCGGCGGCTTCCGCCCCACGAACAATCTCTCCGCATCGAATTTCGGAAGGAATTCCCTGGCCCTCCCCGGCGAGGCGTGGCCCGCTTGGAACGGCAAGCCGATGCTCTTCGTCTGCCAGTTGAACCTCACAGCCGCCCCAGTCGTCCCCGCCCTGCTCGAAGACCTCAAGCTCATCACCTTTTTCGTCGCCCCGAAAGCCGGCCCCTTGCAGAAGGAGAGCGGCAAGGACTGGTGCTTGCGGGCGTACAAGTCCCTGCTAGATGTGGTCCCCCTGTCCCCGCCCGCCGGCGCCCCGCGCGTGGATCGCAGCTTCGAGTGCCGTTGGGAGGAATCTGCGGACTATCCGACCTACGACGACCCAGGAATTCAGCTCCCCGAGGGCTTTGAGGCGTCCGACGTGGATCTCGAAAACGTCCGCCGGACGAAGATCGGCGGCTACGCCAGCCATATCCAGTCGGAACTCTGGTGGGACCAGCGCCCGCACCCAGCCAAACCGAGATTCTGCTGGCAGATCGACAGTGAGAAGAAGGCCGGCCTGGCATGGGGCGACAGCGGCATGGTGTATCTCGCAAGGGGCACCGCCCCCGGTTGTACCGACCGCTGGTTCCTCGATTGGCAGTGCTATTAGCCCTCGTGGGGTATGCTTTAGCTTGCCCAGCCGCTGTTCGTAAACACTAGCCGGCTGAAAAGCGGCAGACAGGCGAAACCGCCTGTCCCACCAGGAGCCAGCACCGGCCAGCGGATGCCCCAAATGGCCAATCTAAATAGCCGACCTTCAGTCGGCCAAGTCTGGCGGCAGCCCCCGTCGTTACCTCTCGCCTACTTCCCCTTCCAGCACGCCATCCGCTTCCCCAGGAACGCCCCGATGCCCTCCTGCGCATCCGCCGCCAGCGCATTCATCGACATCACTTCCTTGGCATACGCGTACGCCTTCGCCTGATCGAGATCGATCTGCGTATAGAACGCCTGCTTCCCGATCGCCACCACCAGGGAACTGGCCTCCGCGACCTGCCTCGCCAGTTCCCTGGTAACTGCGGAAAGCTCGCCCGCCGCGACCACCCGATTGATCAGCCCCCATTCCGCGGCCGTCCGCGCGTCCACCATCTCGCCCGTCAGCAGCATCTGGAGGGCGCGCTTGCGGCCGATGGCGCGCGTCAGGGCCACCATCGGGGTGGTGCAGAACAGCCCGATCTTCACGCCCGGAGTCGCGAACGCCGCCTCCTCCGCCGCCACGGCCAGATCGCAGGTAGCCACCAACTGGCATCCGGCCGCGGTCGCGATGCCTTGCACCTCGGCGATCACCGGCTGCGGAATCGCCTGGATCTTAGTCATCAACTCGGTGCACACGTCGAAGATCTGGCG
>PMTT01000835.1 GCA_003167275.1 Bryobacterales bacterium
TCCGCCACCATCTGCTTGATCCCAGGGATGCCGCCGGGCAGATCGCGGAAGAGGTCGAACTGGTTGCGGTTGTCGATGCCGATGTTCGGGTACACCGGCCAGATCAGCACCGAGTCGATCCCGCCGTAGCGCTTCTCAAGATCATCGAGGTACCGGTCCACCGTATACTTGCCCGCGGCCGGATCGTAGAAGTAGCGGTCCTCCACCATCATCTGCGGCTGCATGAAACTCTTCTGCGTCCAGAGGAGTTCGGGCCGCCGGTATTCGGCATCGTCGTATCCCAGGCGTTTGAGAAACTCCATTCGCCAGCGCTTCATGTCGGCAATCCACCGGGGAAACTCCGCGGGTGTCGCCGGGCCCATAATGTGATAGCCCTGTACGGTGACGGCAGGGTTTTGCGCGCGGACAAGCCCGCCGATCATCACGACCCCGAGTATCGATAGAAGAGCCAGCCGGCTTCGTTTCTGCATAAGCGCCTCTTCGTACGGTATGCTTTAGCTTGCCCGGCCTTTGGTTTATTGGTGGGCAAGCTAAAGCATACCCTACCTTGATTCGCAGCTTCCCCCTGTGAGAACATTTCCACCAGGAGTTCCCGATGCCGTTTGTGGCACGCGCGACGAAAACGCAGTAGAGGAGACATGACCAAACCGATCCTTCTGTTGACCGCAGTACTGGCTCTCGACACCTCCGCCTTCGCGACGTGGTCCGTGATCGCGGTCGACCGCGGCACGAGACGCGTGGTGATCTCCTCCTCCACCTGCACCGGCAACGCCGACGACTTTCTGAAAGACGTCCAGGCGGTGGTGGTGCCGGGGAAGGGCGTGGCCGCATGCCAGGCCGGCGTGGACTCCGCCACCCATCAGAACCAGACGCTGGTATTTGAGGAGCTGCAGCGCGGCACCGACCCGGCGCGGATTATCGAGCTGCTCAGCCAGGATCCTGGATTCCAGACACGGCAATACGGGATCGTCGACCTCGATGGCCGCATGGCCGGTCACTCCGGGTTGACGAACGGGTTCGTCGCTCAGGATCTCCATGGGCAGGTACCGGGGACCGAAATCTTCTATTCGATCCAGGGCAACATTCTTCGATCGGGCGCCGTGGTTCCCAGTGCGGTCAAGGCATTCCTCGCCGCGAAGGGTGGCGTCACCGACCGCGTGATGGCGGCGATGGAGGCGGCCGACGCGGCCGGTGGCGACAGTCGTTGTACTTGCCAGACGCCGAGAGTGCCTCCCGAGAGTGCCGCAATTCCCTGCACCATCCGCACTACTCTGGTGGCCTACATCCTGGCTGCCGATCCCGGCGACACCAACGGGCCCGCCGACCAGATGAACTCTCACAATAATGGCAAGTACGCGATGTACGTCACGGTGTCTCAACCCAATCACGGACCGGCCTTCGGAATCAAACCCGGAGAAGATCTGGATCCCGTGAAGACGCTCCGCATGCGGTACGACGCGTGGCTCAAGTCCCACCCCGAGTTCAAACGATGACAGCCGAGTAGGACAGGACTCCTGGCCTGTCTTCGGTACAAGGAGATCGAATGCGGATCATAAATCACCTAATCACGATGACAATTCTGTCAGCCGGCATCGCGGGGGCCCAAACTCCTCCAGCAGCGCCGCAGGGCGCACCTCCGGCCAGGCGGGGTGGAGGCGGCCGCGGAGGGGGCGGCGGCGCTCAGAATATGACGCTGGTCACCACCGCATGGCCGGATGGCGGCATGATCCCGCTGCGCTACACGCAGGCCGGACCCGAACTGTCGCCGGCCATCCAGTGGAGCGGCGCTCCGCAGGGAACGGTGAGTTTTGTGCTGATCTTCCACGATGCCGATACGCTGGTGCCCCAATCCACCGATGGCATTCTGCACTGGATGCTCTGGAACATTCCGGGCACCTCGAACGGCATCGCGCAAGGCCGGCCCGATGGTTTCGAGTGGGAGGATGGCACGCGCCAGATCAGCGTCAGCGGCTCGCGCTATCGCGGCCCGGGCGCGCCCGCGGCTGGGCCGATCCATCATTACGTGATGGAGTTGTACGCTTTGGATACCATGTTGGACGTCAAGGTAAGTCCGCAAGGGCCGCAGGATCCGAATCCCAACGTGCAGGCAATTCGCACGTCGATTATGCAGGCGATGGTGGGCCACATTCGCGGGAAGGCGGCGTACGTGGGACTGTTTCACCGGCCACAATAATCCGCGCTGTCCTGCGTGGCGCAAGCACGTGCGCCGAGACTCGTCCCGATGCGGGGCGGACCGCTAAACCGCTTGGCGGTATCGAGTGCTTTCATGATCCGCCCCCAATTTCCAGCGCGGAAATTCAGAAATTGGCGCGGATCAGGCTGTCCCCTATTTGCTATTTTGGAGGGCAAGCTAAAGCATACCCTACAGTGAGCAGTTGCCTCCGTAGTTGTGAACACGTTCAAAAATGTCTTGACGCGCCGTCCGAGCGCGCGCATACTGATATTTGAACACGTTCAATACGGAGGAGCACAATGACTCCGGCTCTACGACTACTGCTGGCTTCACTCGGGGGGATCTACGTGGTCAAGGCGGTCGCCTTGTCCACTCGCCGCGGCCCGGGCACCGCAATCGGGCTCATCGCGTTCCTGTTCGCCTGGCCCGGCGTGATTCCCGATTACTTTCGCCCGCGCCGGCCGGCCCAAACCATCCAGCCCGCGCGATTCCTCTCGGCTTGGGCGCGCACGGCCGCGGGAGCGGTGTCGATCGTACTACTCGCGGTCTACGCCCCACGCATTCCGGACTGGATACTGGGGCTCGCGGGCGTTGCGGCATTCCTACTCACGATCCATCTCGGTGTCGGAGACCTGATTCCCTGGCTGTTGCGCTGGGCTGGCTTTGCCGTGCCGCTGCTGTTCGACCGTCCTTGGGCCGCCACGTCGCTCACCAACTTCTGGAGCGCGCGCTGGAACCTGGCGTTCGTCGACATGAATCGGCGTCTCCTTCTGAGGCCCCTCGCTCGTTCGTTCGGCAGGCGCGGCTCCCGCTTTGCTTTGTTCGCGCTCTCCGGTGTGCTGCATGAGCTGGCACTGAGCTGGTCGGCAGGTGCTGGTTGGGGGCTGCCCATGGCCTATTTCCTGCTGCACGGCGCGCTGGTGGCGGCGGAAGAGCGATTCCACATTACCAATCGCGCCTGGACCTGGTTCTGGCTGATTGCTCCCTCGCCCTGGCTCTTTCACGAGCCGTTCCGGCGGACGCTGATTGTGCCGTTCTACTATTGGCTGCACGAACTGATCGCCCGTCACACCTGGGATTGGTACCTGTCGCAAGCGATCTACGGCGCCGCTCTTGGCCATCTGGTTGTGCCGATCGCCAGTTTCCAGGCGGTGGCCCGCCTAGGCTGGAAACAGGACATCCCGAAACTCACGCGCTTCAACCAGAAGGTGTTTTGGGTTTACGGGTTCTACATTCTGCTTTCGATCGTGAGCTTCGCGGTGCTGACCTGGCGACTGCACGACGAATTCCTGGCAGGTGAACAGGCCGCGCGCTGGCTCGCCGGCTACATTGCCGTATTTTGGACTGTCCGCGTGCTGGTCGATCTTTTCTGGTACGACCATCGCGACTGGCCCCCCGGCAATGCCCTCCTGGCAGGCCACGCATTAGCGACCAGTCTCTTCTGTACGCTCGCCGGCGTCTACTGGTTCGTCGTATTCATGCCCGCAAGGTGAAGCGAGCGTGGCGCGGACACTCGTGTCTGCGCCACGTCACTTGTCAGGCGCAAGTTGATGGTGGGCGCCGGCATCCGCGCCATGTTCGAGCAGCACGCGCACCGCTTCCGTCTTGCCCCGATCCACCATGCGCACCAGTGGCGTTTGCCAATCCTCCGGTCTCGGTTGGCGCGAAAGGCACTCGGCAAATGGACGCTCCAGCGCCGCGGGATCGCGCGTCAGGATGTCGGGGACGCGGCCGAAGCGCCCGTGATCGAGCGCATCGAAGAGACAGATTGCTCCTTCGTCGAGCAGGATGCCGCGTGTCTGCCGCTGGTCGAAGAAGTCGGCCCATCCGATCGCGGTGGCATCGTAGAAGGGCTCGCGGAGAGTCAGCGAGGCGCCCCGCTTCATCAA
>PMTT01000773.1 GCA_003167275.1 Bryobacterales bacterium
ACAATGTAAGCGACATTGGGATGGAATCCTGCCCCACAAGAACACAGGCAAGAATGGCCGTGCTACAGGAGAATGTCCTTCACTACTTCGCCGTAGACGTCGGTCAGGCGGAAGTCGCGGCCGGCGTAGCGGTAGGTCAGTTTCTCGTGGTCGATGCCGAGCTGGTGTAAGACCGTGGCGTGTAAGTCGTGGATCGAGACGGGCTTGTCGACCGCCTGGAAACCGAACTCGTCGGTGGCGCCATAGACCATGCCGCCTTTCACGCCGCCGCCGGCCATCCACATGGTGAAGCCGTAGGGATTGTGATCGCGGCCGTCCCCACTTTCGGAAACCGGGGTGCGGCCGAATTCCCCGCCCCACACTACCGCCGTTTCGTTCAGCAAACCGCGCTGCTTTAAGTCGCGAATCAGGGCGGCGGATGCCTGATCCATGTCCGGACAACGACCACGCAGTTCCTTATTGATGGCCTTGTGGTCGTCCCACGGCTGGCCGGGGCCATAGTAGACATGCACCGTGCGGACGCCGCGTTCCACCAGACGGCGGGCCAGCAGGCAGCCGTTGGCGAAAGGCGTGTGGCCATATTCCTCGCGCACCGCCTCCGGCTCCTTGCGGAGGTCGAAAACGTCGAGAGCCTCGAACTGCATGCGGTAGGCGGTTTCCATGGCGCGGATGCGGCCGTCCAGAAACTCGTCTTCGCCGAAGGACTGCTCGTGCTCGCGGTTGAGCGCCTGCACCAGGTCCAGTTGCCGCCGCTGCTGTTGCTGGTCGAGCTGCTTGTTTTGCAGGTAGCGGATCATCTTGTCGGGCTCGGTGGCAGCGTCGTTGAACTGCGTGCCCTGGTGCTCGGAGGGCAGGAAGCCGGCGCGCCAGAGACCGCCCGAATCGCCGCCGGGACTCAGCACCACGAATCCCGGCAGGTTCTGGTTTTCGCTGCCGAGGCCGTACGAAATCCACGCGCCCATGGAGGGCCGGGTGGCCGCAATGTTCCCCGAATGGAAGAGGTTGCGCGCCGGCGTGTGAGTGGGGTTGAAGGTGTACATCGAGCGGATGACGCAGATGTCATCGATGCTCTTGGCGAGATTGGGAAGCAGCTCGCTGACCTCGATCCCGGACTGGCCGTGGCGCTTGAATTCGAAGGGCGAAGGCAGAAGTCCGCCCGTGACGCGCTCGGTGCGGAAGCCGGCGGTGGAAGGCGGACGCTGGCCGGCGTACTTCAGGAGCGACGGCTTGGGATCGAACATGTCCAACTGCGACGGTCCGCCTACCAGGAACAGGAAGATGTTGTGCTTGGCCGTGGGCCGGAAATGCGGCCCGACTGTGTGGACCGTGGTGGCGGCGCACGCCTGCTCATCCGCGAGCATGCCCGCGAGGCCGATAGAGCCGAGCCCTCCGCACAGGGAACGAATCAGGTCGCGACGCGAATATCGAGAGATCATGGCCAGAAAATCACCTCATTGGAGGAAAGCAGGGCTTGTGCATACTGCTGGAGCGTGGCGCCCGCAAGGTAGCTCATCGCCAAGTCAAGTTCTTTGGCGTTGGGGTCGCGGGCTAATACCCGGCGGTACATGGCGCGGACTTTGGCTGTCCGGACGATAGCGTTGTCTGGCAGGCTGTCGCCGCCTTGGGTGGCGTCGGGCGGCTTGACCGGAGGCGCAGCGGGCCGGCCCAGCCCGGCAGATACAGGACTGTCTGTCAGAGGGATCAATGGCATCGACCTGCCTTCAGGCGCCATGTTTTCGACGAGTTTGACCAACGCCTCGGCCCGGGATTGGATAAACGGGCTGTTCATGACGAACAACTGCTGCAAAGGCGTGGTGGTGAGCTCCCGCTCGGGACTGGTCAGGTTGGCGGACGGGAAATCGTAGAGCCGCAGGAGCGTGTTCAGATTCGAGCGGCTCACCCGGCCGTAGACAGTCCGGCGCGTGCTGGTATCCAAATCAAGATCCACGGAAGGACCACTCGCCGTACGATCAAGCGTGCCAGAAGCCTCCAGGATCGAATCGCGGTAGGCCTCCACGTCCAGCCGCCGGGGGTTCATGCGCCACAGCAAATGATTGGTGGCATCCGCCTGCAACCCGTCTTCGCGAGGCTTGCTCGACTGCCGGTAGGTCGCGGATAGCGTGATTTCCCGGTGAAGCCATTTCAGAGACCAGCCATTGGCCATGAAGCGCGCCGCCAGGTCGTCCAGCAATTCGGGATGGGTGGGTTTCTCGCCTTGTGTGCCGAAGTCGCTGGGAGTTGCCACCAGCGGTTTACCGAAATGCCAGGCCCAGACGCGATTGACGATCACGCGAGCGGCCAGGGGAGCGGCGTCGCTGAAGATCCGGTCGGCCAGTTCGAGACGGCCCGAGCCCTGATGGAAGGCCGGATCGCCTTTGGCCAGCACCGCCAGGAAACGCCGCGGCGCAAGGTCGCCCGGTGCGGCCACGTTGCCGTGTGGGAGGATGTGCAGGTCGCGAGGAACGCCAGGCTTGGTATCGAGCGTCGTCAGGTCGGGATCGGAGCCGTCCACCCAAAGGCCGGCATCGAAGACCGAGTTGGTGAAAGGCTCGGTGGAACTGCCGCCGCGGCGAGCACGAGGCTGGGCGGGTGGTGGTGGTGGTGCTGCTGCTGGCGCTGCAGGCGGAGCCACTGCCGGAACCACAGCCGGTGCCGCCGGCCGCGGCCGCGGGACCATTCGCGAAAGGTAGGTGTACATCTCCGGGTGGCTGTCCTTCAGCGGCTCCATCCCGGCCAGGATGCTCTCGCACTCCGCCTTGTACTTATCGGCTTTCTGAAAAGATTCCTCGGGCTTGGTGCCGGGTTCTCCACGCATCAAGTTGGATGCGTAATTCAGGAAGAACATCTGCTGCGCCGCCGCCATGAAACGCTTCTCGGTGTCCGGATCGACATCGTTCAGCGGCCTGGGCGCCTGCACGGTGGACGCGAATACTCCGGCTAGCCCGTAATAGTCCCTGGTCGGAATCGGGTCGAACTTGTGATCGTGGCAGCGGGCGCAGGCCACGGTCAGCCCCAGCAGCCCACGCGACACAGCGTCGACGCGCTCATCCCAATCGTCGGTGAAGAGCGTTTCGATGACATCCTTCGAGAGCCGCGCATCCTTATGATACACAGGACCGGTGCCCAGGTAGCCGAGTGCGCGCAGATCCGGGCGCGTGACTCCCGGGATCTGGTCGGCTGCCAGTTGCAGCTTCACAAACCGGTCGTAGGGCATGTCGTGACTGACGGCTTCGATCACCCAATCGCGATACCGCCAGGCGAAGGGATAGGGAGGATTGGTCGCCTCCGAGGTCGGATTGTCTTCGGCGTAGCGCGCGACGTCGAGCCAATAACGGCCCCACCGCTCGCCATACGCGGGGGATGCCAGCAGACGGTCCACCAGGCGCTCATAGGCGTCCGGGGCGCGATCCTGGCGGAAGGCCTCCACCTCTTCGTAAGTAGGTTTCAAGCCCGTGAGGTCGAGATACGCGCGGCGGATGAGGGTGGCGGAGTCTGCCGGGGAGGAAGGCTTCAGGTTGGCGGCGTCGAGTTTGGCAAGTACGAAGGAGTCGATCTTCTGTCGGATCCAGGCGCTGTCTTGGACCTTCGGCGCGGCGATCTCCAGCACGGGCTGAAAAGCCCACCACTTGCGGCCCGTCTCCACGTCCATACCTTTGATGGCCGAGGTGGCGGGTGTAGCCGCGGCGGCCGGAGCATCTTCTCGGGGATCGGGCGCACCCCCCTGAATCCATTGGGCGAAGGCGGCGATCTCCCGGTCGGTCAACTTGCCCGTGGGTGGCATCCGCAATTCGGCGTCGGTATAGCTGAGGGCGGCCATGAGGCGACTGGCCTTGGGGTCGCCTGGAATCAGGATCGTGCCGCCGACGCCGCCCTTGCGCATGCCCGAGCGGGTGTCCAGAATCAGCCTGCCCATGGGCGCCTTCAGCTTGGACGAATGGCAGCCATAGCACTTATTGGCCAGAATGGGGCGGATCTCTTTTTCGAAGAATTCCGTGTTGACAGGTTGTGCGCGAAGCGAAGGCGCAACCAGGAGCAATACCCAGAACTTCATCATTCCCCTCGGCAGGCGTATGTTCTTCGGATGCAGAAGAAGGAGTGCCCTTGTCGGATTTTAACATCTTGTGTCCCGATTCGACGGGACAACGGGCGAAGGCGGCTACTTCAGGTGACGGGTTTTCCCGGATCCTTGCGGCGGCGGTCCCAGTAGTTCTTCATTCTGGCTGACACTTCCTCGCGTTCCGTGGCGCTCATGGATTTGCGGCCCCGTTTGGCACCCCGGGGCTTCGGAGCGACTGGCTCGCCGATCCCGAGCAGTGCCTCCAGGGAAGCAATTACGCGTTCCAGTCGCTCTTTTTCGGCGTATAAATCCTGGATTGTTTCGTACAAATCCATTGCATTTAACCGGAGCCCTTTGCAGAGGCATCATGGAAACCCTGACCCCACACCCTGTGATATCGGGGAAACCACTACGTCAGCAACGACCGTGGTGTAAAGCGGCACTTCAAGACAAGACTAGCATTGATGGACAAATGTGAACAATTAATAAATTATTAACCAAAAGGAACTCAGGCCTATCGGTCTCTTAGACCTTCTTAGGCGAGCTCGGAGGTTTCTCTCACCCCGCGACGACCTGATCATTTCCCCTTCTGGAGTAGTCCCGCCAGTTCCCCGTAGCCTTCCTCGGCTGCGTAGGCGGCCGCTGTCTTGCCATTATTATCCACTAGCGTTACGTTGGCCCCGCGCTCCAACAGCAGTTTCGTCAGGGCTACGTTGCCCCGCATCGCCGCCTGCATCAGCGGCGTCCGCCCATCCCGGTTGGAGGCATCCACCTTTGCTCCACGATCCAGCAGCACCCGCGCCATTTCGATCCGCCCCAGTTCCGCGGCCAGGAGCAAGGGACTGCCCCGGGTGCCGACGTTGACCTTGGCTCCCCGCTTGAGCAACTCGTTGACCAGAGTCTCGTCACCGTCCCGCACCGCCTCGAAGAGTGCGGTCTCCTGCCCTGAGAGCGGTTGTTCCACACCCAACCCGCCATCGATCAGCTTGAGCAGAGCCGTCCGCCGGCCATCGTTCGAGGCGTCTTCCATGGCTTGTCTGTCAGCCCGTCCGTTCACCCGCCAAACGAGCACTGCCAGCATGACCGCCGGTACGCCAGCCCAGATTAAAGTGGCCGGGCGGACTGTCCGGGCGGCCGACTTGCGGCTGTCTTCGCGCGCCGCGGTGGGCAGGGTAATCTCGATCCCCTCATTGCGGCAGCGCAAAGCCGACCAGTAGAGAAACGAAAATGCCGCGCCGAAACCCAGGAACATCATGCCGAAGACGATTGGCTCGAACAATGCCAACGACCCAATGCCCGAGCCCGCCAGCACTTCCTTCCCGTAAGAGTGCAGTGTGGAATCCGGGATCGACATGAAGCAGGGAAAAAACAGGGATGCGATGAGAGGGGGTCCATACTGCCGCACTGAGAGGTTCCGGGAAGCCGCGGGCAGCGAGCCGCACAGCAGCCGGGAGCGCGCGATGGCATCCTTTCCCGAGCGTCCTTCCGCGGCCCAAACGACGGGCCAAAGGACGTTCGCCCACCACGACGACGGGCGTAAATCGGCCATGCTCAGCAGTTGCGTGCCGAGCAGCTTTCCCAGCCCTGCCCCTAGCTTCCGCAGCGCCAACCCGCCCGCCGGCTGGAATCGCCCTTTCTCCGAGGCGTCTAGGAGCATCAGGGTGGTGGCCGCCTTAAAAAGCTGAAACGCGAACACCATGAGCAGCGTGAAGCAGCAACTCAGCGCTACCACCAGCGCACCCTCGGGCGCCAGCCTGGCATGCGCCGCCCAGGCTGCCGCCAGACGGACGGGAATCATCACCGCTACCACCATTGACAGGCACGCTGCCAGCACCGGCAGAAACGAACCCACATGCGAATGAAAGACGTCTTTGGACTTGCGTATCAGGTCGGACTCACCCTCACTCACCGCCCGCAGCCGTTGGGCGAAGGTTCCTGCCGTAGGCGGGCGTCGGGCCGGGTCCTTCTCCAACCCGCTCAGCACCACCTCCGCCAAGGCCTGCGGCACGGTGGCATCGTGCTCTCGCGGCGACTGCGGCGTGGTTTGAATCTGCTGCTTGATTAACTGCCCGAGAGTCTCGGCCTCAAACGGGAGGCGCCCGCACAGCATCTGGTACGCAATCACTGCCAGGCTGTAGACATCCGCGCGCGCGTCCACGTCCAGGCCGCTGCACTGTTCCGGGGCCATAAACGCCGGCGTTCCCAACAACGTCCCGACAGTGGTCTTCAGGCTCGAGGGCGAGGCTAGGAGATTCTCCAGCCCCGCGGAACCTAGGGCGAGGGTGGCCGCAGCCTCGGTCCGCGAAAGCATCATTGTCTCAATAGCGTCCGCGACGATAGCCCGTTCCTGATCCGAGGGGCCGGCCACCTTGGCGATCCCGAAGTCCAGCACCTTCACGTTATAGCCGCCGCGGTGGTTCGGTTCGAGCCAGATATTGCTCGGCTTGAGATCGCGGTGCACGATTCCCGCCGCATGCGCCGCGTCCAGCGCGAGCCCGGCCTGGTCCATCACATCCAGCAGGAAATTGAAGGTCGGCCGCGGATTTTTTTTCAGGTAGTCCGCGAGCGTCTCGCCCTCCAGGTATTCCATCACCAGGTAGGCCAGTTCCCGCTCCTCCACCCTGGTCACTCCGAAGTCGGTCACGTTGACCACATTGGGGTGGGTCAGCCGCCCGGCCGCTTCCGCCTCCCGCTTGAAGCGCTGGGCGAACTCCAGGTTCCCGGCCAGTTGCGGCACGATCACCTTGAGCGCCACCGGCCGCGTGGTCCCCAAGTGGGTCGCCAGGAACACGGCTCCCATGGCGCCTTTGCCCAACTGCTTCTCCACACGGTACTTTTGATCCAGAACGGACCCGGGTAACGATTCCAATTGCACAGGGTACATTGTAGCCCTGATTTCCGGGTGGCAGAGGAAAACGGCCATTTTGGAGCAAACGCCAGGATTCCGGTTTTTTTGGCACTATTCTCCACCCGTTTGCGCTTTCTTAGTATGGGGATGTTGGGAGAGGTGAGAGAACCGGGTGCCTGATCCGAGGGGGATGAAGCGCGGGCGTAGACGATTTCGCAGATTCCTCTTTCCCGAAAGAGTGTATGGATCTAGACAAAGTAATCACCGAATTAATCATGGAACGCGACCTGATCGACGAGGCAATCGCCCACCTGGAGCGGTTGTCGACGGGAGCGCAAGGTATTTCCATCCGCCCACAACGCCGGACACAACAGGACAAGCCGCGGGAGCAGGTCCGTGCCGCGGGTGCCGGACTTGAGTGAAGGGAGTCCGGAACAAGGAGTAATCCATGAGGGGTTCCGCACTCATACAACGGGAATTGGTGGTTGCCAGCCGGCGGCTGATGATCGCTCTACGGCTCGTCCGGAGGATGACGGGCCTGCGGGCGGAGCGATGTGCGCACGGCGCCCTTCCCTCCGCCATGGAGTGTCGCCGGTTGATCGCAGACCGGTCCGCAGCGTACCTGGCGGTCCTCTCCCGTTACAACACGGCGTTGGAGAAGGCCGTCGAAAGCAGGACCGGTTCGCGAGTGAGCGTTAGCTACCCAAAGCGGCGATATACTGCCGGAGCCGAGAGGACGTAGGGTATGCTTTAGCTTGCCCGAAATCTCGAAAAATCTTAACTGGGCAAGCTAAAGCATACCCTACGGCAAATCTGCGAAATCGTAGTAGGTGTGGGCTACCCCACTGTCCGTGACGGTCACCACACGAATGCCTGATTTGCCACCTCCCAATGGCATTCCGACCGGCCCGCTGGTAACCATTTCCAGATCGCCGTCCAGACCCCAGGCGTTGCGGTGATAGTGCCCCGCAAATACCTCCCTGACGCCATTTTCGTGCAGGATCTTGAGGTAGCGTCGTCGCGTTTCGAGCGGGATGTTGAAATACTGGTCCTCTTCGTTGGGGTCGGCCAGGAAGAACGAAATGTGCTGGAACACGATCAGGTGTTTCACACCGTCGCGCCGTGCCTTGGCCAGTTCCGTCTGAAGCCACCGCTCCATTTTGGCGGCCTCGTCGGGCACGTTTTGCGGGGCCTTCTCCAAGTTCGAATTCAGGACGAAACCGGCGACGTCGCCAATGCGAAACGTGTAATAATCCGGCCCGAAGCGCGCCCGATACGCCGCCAGCGATTCCCGGGTCGGCTCATTCTCCACATCGTGATTTCCAGGCACGCTGAACAGCCGGATCTTGGGATCGAGTTTGGCCGCCACCCGCCGGTACTCGGCCACCTGGGCGGCGTTGCCCGCCTGATTGATCAGATCGCCGGTCACTACCACGAAGGCCGGCTTCAGGCGATTGGCCGTCGCAATGGCGAACTCGAAGTTGGCGGTCTCATGATCGAAGCCCTGGTTCTTGGTGTACATACCGAACTGCGGGTCCGACATCAGGATAAACGTCTGTGCGGCGAGCGCCCCGGCGCACGCCAGTCCAAGTGCAATGCCACGAATCGTCATGGTTTTAGTTGATACGGCGTCCCCATCGAACCGGCGCCAGCCAGGTATTTCCGCGCCCGCACCAGCTCCGCGATCTGCCGGATATGCCCGAGATCGTGGAGCGCCCACTCGTGCAGCATCTGGGCGAGCGTGATGTCGCCTGCCTCCGGATGACTGGCCACGCGATTCCCAGAGCCTGGTGGGAGGTCCCGCAGATACTCCACGTTGGTCTCGCGCTGCTCCTCGAAATGGTCGAAAGAGTCCTCCGGGTCGGCATCGTGGTAGAGGTGTAGATGCATTTGGGCGTCGTCCGATTCGAACTCGGGCCGCTCTTCGGCGATAAAACGATCGATTCGGGTGCGATAGCAGTGCCCCTCGGAATGGGAGAGGTGCGCCAGGACCTCGGCGATGGAAAAACGGTCCGGCGCTGGCTTCCAACGCGCGTCTTCGCTCGAAACTTCGCACATCAGTCCGCGGAGAATGGTGGGGGTGGCGTCGAGCATATCCAGGCAGGGCAATCCATTGTCGCGCATGAGAATATCCTACGATAATCGTAGGACAGACGATCGTTTTTTGTCGTCTGTCAGCCGCTTTCGGGCGTCTTTCGAGGCCAGCCGCGCGGCCGGCTTCAGCCGGCTTGACAGACGACGAAAAACGATCGTCTGTCCTACCGCGGGTGTAAGATGAAAACCGAACCCGCTATGATGCTTCGAATTCTGCCGCTCCTCGTCGCCGCGGTCTTCGCGGCCTCTGCACAAAAGTACAAGGGCCCGGTGCCTCCCAAGCCCGACTTGCCCTACCTGAAACACGCCGAGAACCTGATTCCCACCGAAGCCGCCGAAGCCAAGGAGGACAAGAAGAAGGATGAAATCCGCTACGTCATCGAGGGCGCCAACTCTCCCGTCAAGACTCCCCTTGCCGAGCCGATCTTCCTGCTTCAGGCCGACAAACTGGTACCCGAGCGCCTGGGCCTGTACAAACTGGAGACCAAGAGCGGACACCGCGAGATCTTCGCCTCGCCAAAACAGCCGCTCAAGGGCATCCGCACTGTGGTCACACACCTCACCGGCAACCTCTACCGGATCGAAGTCGATGAGAGCCTGGAGCCCGGAGAATACGCCCTCAGTCCGGAAGGCCCCAACCAGGTTTTTTGCTTTCAAGTGTTTTGAGGTGGCATGCTAAAGCATGCGCCATCTTGGGTTCACGTCGTTGCTTCTGCCTTTTCTGGCCAATGCCGCCGGAAACTATACCGCCATACAGACAACCGACCATGGGGTGGAGGTCGTTCGCCTCACGGACGCTGCTCGGGGTGTGGAGGTATCCATCGTCCCTTCGGTGGGCAACCGAGCCTATGAGATGAAGGTACACGGCAAGAATATACTCTACTTTCCCTCCGACGTAGGCGCTTTCAAGAGTGGCGGCGGAAGAGGACTGAACGGCATTCCGTTTCTGGGGCCATGGGCGAACCGCATGGCCGGCGGTAGTTTCTGGGCCAACGGTAAGAAATATGGATTCAATTCCGACCTCGGCACGGTCCGGGTCGCTCAGAACGGCATCGCCATCCATGGAATGCTGACCAACTCGGCGCTTTGGCAAGTTACCGAGGTGGCGGCGGATAGTCAGTCGGCGCATGTCACCAGCAAGTTGGAGTTCTGGAAATACCCCGAGCTGATGGCCAACTGGCCATTCGCGCATGAGTACGAGATGACGTACCGGCTCTCCGACGGCGTCCTCGAAGTGAGTACGGTGATCACGAATCTCGGCAGCGAGGCCATGCCTGTCTCCATCGGATTCCACCCCTACTTCAACCTCCCGGACGTCCCGCGCGCGGAGGCGAGTGCGCACATACCAGCCCGGAAGCATGTCGAGGTCGACGCGCAACTGGTGGCGACGGGCGAGCTGAAACCCAACGACCTGCCCGACGCTGTTTCCTTGAAAGACCACACCTTCGACGACGGATTCACGGACCTGGTGCGAGACTCCAGCGGCCGCGCGACCCTCCGGGTGGAAGGCGGCGGCGAGCAGATTCAGGTGATCTACGGACCGAAGTATACGGTGGCCGTGGTCTACGCGCCGCCCAACCAGAACTACATCTGCTTCGAGCCCATGGCCGCGATCACCAACGGCGTGAATCTGGCGCATGAGGGAAAGTATCCCGACCTGCAAATGGTGGCCCCCGGAGCCAAGTGGCGCGAGAGCTTCTGGGTGCGTGCCACTGGGATGTAGTCGAGAGGAAACACAAAGAGAGATAGCCACGAATGAACACGAATGAACACGAATAAGAAAAAGCAAGGCTCTTGTTTTCTTGCTTTATCTGTGTTCATCGGTGTTCATCGGTGGCTAAGTCTTTGCTTGGTTTTGCAGTACCATGGCGTCATGGACACCCGACTCGCATTTGGACGAACCGGAATCGCAGTGAAACTGCCGGATGGGTTCCGGTATCGGTTCTTGGAAGCCCGCTCGGCCGAACCGTTGCCGAACTGGCAGGACGCATTGGAGTCGGCGCTCGACGCGCCCATCGGCACGGTGTCCCTCGGCGAAATGGCGTCCGGAAAGCGAAGCGCCGCCATCTCGATTTGTGACATCACCCGGCCGGCGCCCAATCGCAAGACCTTGCCTCCGCTGCTTGGCCGCCTGGTAAAGGCAGGAATTCCGCGGGAGAACATCACCATCCTCATCGCGACCGGCCTGCATCGCCCGGCCACTACGGCCGAGATCCGGGAGATCTGCGGCGAGGAGATTGCCGCGGCCTATCGCGTGGTGAACCACGATGCGCGGGATCTGGCATCACATCGGAGCCTGGGGTCGACTTCCTCGGGAACCCCGGTCTATATCGACGAGCGGTTCGTGGCGGCCGACCTTCACATCACCCTCGGTTTTATCGAACCGCATCTCATGCTGGGATTCTCCGGCGCACGAAAGTTGATCGCTCCGGGGCTGGCCGCGCAGGAGACCATCAAGGTCCTCCACAGCCCCAAGTTCATGCGCGACCCGCGTGCCGTGGAAGGCTCGATCGAGGACAACCCGCTGCACCATGAGCTGCTGGAGATTTCCCGCATGGCGCGGCACGACTTCATGCTCGACGTGGCGCTGGCGCGGGACCGGTCTATTGCCGGTGTCTTCGCCGGGCATCCGGAACGGGCGCATCGCCGCGGTGTGGAGTTTGTCTCCGAAGCCCTGCTGCAGACGCTCGACGAACCAGTGGATGCGGTGATCACGACCGCGGCCGGATACCCGCTCGACCTGACGTTCTACCAGGCGATCAAGGGCGTGACCGCAGCTTCGCACATCGTGAAGCCGGGCGGACACATCCTGCTGATGGCGGCGTGCGAGGAAGGCGTCGGCGCCCCGGAGTTCCGCCGGATGGTGCTGGAAGCCGGAACGGATGCCGAGTTCCTAAGGCGGATCGAGAACATTCCGGCGACGATCGACCAATGGCAACTTGAGAAGCTGGCCCTGACGACGACGCGGCAGCGCGTCTCCTGGTACGTGCCCGGCGTACCGGCGGAGTACCACGGTAAGCTGTGGGGCCGTTCGCATCCCACGCCGGAATCCGCGGTCGCGGAACTGATGGGCGGTCTGGCTAAAGGCGCGCTCGTCGCCGTGATTCCGGATGGGCCCTACGTGCTGGCGAAAGCGCCGGCATTCGAAATGAGCATCCGATAGGCGCGATAGGCGGCTGAAGGATCGAAAGTTTGGTAA
>PMTT01000493.1 GCA_003167275.1 Bryobacterales bacterium
CGACAGGCAGGACTTGCAGAGGAAGTGCACGCGGTCGTCACAGAGAAACAAGGGGTGCGCGCGTCCGAAACAGCTTTCGCACCACGGCGATTCCAGTCCGCCCAGCGCCGGGTTCCAGTGAAACTTCGCCGCCCGCTCGGCCTTCTTGCGGATTACCTGCACGGCGATTTCCCGCACCGGGAGCGTGACCACCAGGACATCGCCGGCTTCCATGCGGATCTTCAGGGAATACTTCCGCATTACATCTTCCAGCTTGGCGGCGCGGTCGAGTTCGGTGGCGGCGGCACGGCTGCGCTCCTTCTCTACCACCTTCGAGTCACTGCTGTATCGCGCGATGCGCTTTTCTAGCTGGCGCAGCAGGTCGCGATAGTAGCTTTGGATTCGCTCGCTGTCACGCGCCAGGCGGCGGTTGGCATTCTGTTCCATGGCGAGCGCCAGGCGGCGGATCTCCGGCTGCGCGCCGCGCAACGCCATCGGAAAGAGCCGCCCCAATTCCTCGCGTTGGGGGACAAAGGCCGGGTCGTCCTCCAACTCGTCCCGCACGGCGGTCAACAGGGACTCCGGCTGCGCAACCACGGAGTGGGCCGAGGCGTTCAGGCAGGCTGTCCACACGCCGAGGCTGGTCTCGTCGGATTCGATGGCGTACTGGAAGTTGAAGAAGTAATAGCGCGCCGTCTCCTGGCGATCCTCCGGCTGGCGGTAAATGCCGTTTTGAATCACCAGCTCGCGATCCAACACCCGTGCGGAATCGATGGGCGGCAAGGGCTTCGAGAGTCGCCGCCTGGCGCCGGTCACGCGTCGATCCACGGGCAACAGCTTGCCGAGACGTTCCAGCCAATCGGCGTCGTCGTCCGAGCCCGAGCCGGCGCCTGCTCCGAAGCGCAGCGACAGCCACTCGCTCGATCCGAGCGCCGCCGCCAGCTCCGACGAGAGCATGGCGCGCAGGGTCCCGGCCTCTTCGGTTTCCACGAGCGCTCCCCGGCTCATCAGAAGATCGTTGGCCCAAGCGATGATTCCGCTCATCGGCTACACCTCGAAGTCCTCCGCGAAGAGCGACTGGTCCAGTTCCTGCACCTGGACGTGCTGCTTCTTGGCATCCAGAAGTTGCTTCGCCAGTTCCTCGAATCCCCGTTCCACTTCGCCCGACTCGCGGCCGGAGATCCAGAGGTCCATCACGATTTCGGCGAAGTCCCGGCTATCGTCCATCGCTCCGAGGATGGCGTCCATCTCTCCTACCACCAGCTCGAACATGTTGATCTTATCGTGCAGCACGCGTAGAAGATACTCTTCGACGGTGCCCTCCTGGCAGAAATTGAAGACGAAGACATCGTGGCTCTGGCCGATGCGGTGTACGCGGCCCACGCGCTGTTCGATCCGCATAGGGTTCCAAGGGAGGTCGAAGTTGACGACGGTATCGGCGAACTGGAGATTTCGCCCTTCCCCGCCCGCGCCTGTGGAGAGCAGCACGCGGGCGTGGTCGCGGAATTTGGCGATGGCGGCGTCCTTCTCAGGGCGCGAGAGGTCGCCGCTGAAGAGCGAATACGAAATGCCATGCTTCTCGCAGACGCGCGCCAGATGATCCAGCGTGGGCAGGAATTCCGTGAAGACCACGGCCTTGCCGGAATGGCTGGAGAGCATGCGCCCCAACTGGGCGCCCTTGCTGCTCTCCTCGACGCGGCAGGCCACTTCCTGAATCGCCTCGAGCTCCTTGCGGTCGCCCGCCTTCACCCAAGTCTCCTCGCGCAAGGCGCGGGCCACGGAGCGGCTGAGGGCTTGCGGACTGCTGCCGGCCTGCCGCTGCAAGAGGTCGAGGGCGAGAGTCGACGTGGGCTTGCCCGCCACCCGGTATCGCTCGGCGACAAAATGTGACACCAGATCGTAAATGCGGTCTTCGGCTTCGGAGGGAGTCACGGTCACCGTGGCGGCGATGCGGCGCGGCAACTGCACGTCGGCCGCGGCGCGGGTGTTGCGGATCATCACGTCGCCGAGCATGGTCCGCAGGTTGGCCGCGTTCTTCGGGGTTCGCGGTTTACCCGGAGTCACATAGGATTTGCGGAAGTCCGCTTCGGTGGACAAAAGACCGGGCTTCAGCAGCGTGATCAGGTTATATAACTCCACCAGGTTGTTTTCCACCGGAGTGGCGGTGAGCATCAGGATGAACTTCTTCCGCAGGGAGTCGACAAGCTGCCAGTTGGAGCTGGTGCGGTTCTTCAGACAATGGGCCTCATCCACGATCACCATGTCCCAAGGCACGGCGGCGATGGCGGAGGCGTGGGGTTCCAGACGGGCCATGGCGATGGAGGCGACCACCAGCCGCCCGCCGCTCCAGAACGGAAGCGGGTCGCGGCGGAACTCCGCCGAATCGGGTGAGACGGGGGCCAGGCCGAACTTCTCGCTGAGCTCACCCTTCCACTGGGACACGAGCGAAGGCGGCGTGAGCACCAGCGCCTTGCCNNACCCGGCGCACGGTCTCCTGCTGGTACATGTAGGCGTCGACGCCCTGGAGCGAGGGAAGGCACAGGAGATCCTCGAAGCTCTGCTCCAGACGGATCTCGGTCCACCGCCGGCGCAGGAAATAATCGGTGACGGTTCCCAGGTTCGTGAAGCCCGGCGCGGCGGGAGGAAAGAATTGCACGCTGACCCGAGGCGGCTCGGGAGATTTTACCGGTTCGGGCGGCGGCGCTGAGGTGGGAGGCGCGGCATGCCTGGCCTCGGGGCGTTCGGCGGCGGGCGGCTTGGGCTTGGGAGGTGGCGGCGGTAACGGAATCTTCAGGAACGCCTCCGCGGATTCCCGGAGCTTGCGGATCTTCGGCTCGCTAGCCGGCTTGCTGGCGGCCAGAAACTCGCGCATGGCGCCGGCGGCGTTCTCCGCCTGGTTCATTTTGATGTACATCACAGCGACGTTGTAGTGGGCCACGGGGTCGCTGACGATCTCTCGCAAATGGCGCAGATATCCAAGGGCCTCGGCGTGATGGCCGGCGTCGTCGTGGATTCGTGCCAGCAGGTTGAGAGCGGCCACGTGATTCGCATCGAGGATCAGCGCCTTCTTCAGGAATCGCCCGGCGGCCGGCGCGTCGCCATCGCGATTCGCGGCGACTGCATCTTCATAAAGATATTGCGCCTCTTCTCGGTCGGCTTCCCGCTGCTCTTCGGCCCGGCGCTGCTTAAGCACCTGCTTGCGCCGCTCCTGGGGGTTGGGCTTCGCCATTAGCCGTTACGTCCCATAGGTTCTACTATAAACCCCGTGGCGCATGCTTTAGCTTGCGGCGCACTTGATGGCGTGCGCGAAGCTCAAACAGGCCTCACCACGACGTGCGACGGCCCGAGACTGGCACAAGGATTGCTATGAGTTATTAACTCTCGGCATAAGCACTCACCTTAAAGGGGATCAGGAACCTCTGACCACTGCATTCCGGGCGCTTTTCGAGAACTCCCAAAACTCCGTCCAACCCTGTTGTAACACCAGACAATATTAACTTTCTCGCGCGAATTAACTTTTGACAGATAGTATTCGGAGTCTCTGCCAACCTAAACTTCGGTTTGGACATCGGATTGCTAAGCATCGGCAGACGAGTATCAGGGAGCACGTTTCAGATCTACTCGCTGGGATATCGAAAACTGTGAAACACTCTGGTTGGTTACTCATACTAGTCGCCCTCGCGGCATACTTCGCAAACGCCACGAGTGTCGCCCGTTTATCACTGGAAGAGATGGTGGACCGTTCCGACCTGATTGTCACCGGGCAAGTGACTCGCACCTGGACCGCCTGGGACGACCAGCGCCAGTATATCTGGACTCACAATGAAATAGCGGCTCATACGGTCGATAAGGGCAGTCCGATCCAGAAGGTCGTGGTCAGCGAGCCGGGCGGAGTGGTGGATGGCGTTGGGATGCGGGTCGCCGGGATGCCCAATTATGCGCAGGGCGAAGAGGTGATGCTCTTCCTGGAGCGGATGCCCAACGGTTATCTGCGCACTCTCGGTCTGGGACAGGGTAAACTCCGGGTCGCCGTGGATGGCCGTGTGCACTTGACACAAACCGGGGCCGACCTCATCAGAATCCGAGGCGCCCGGCCGGGTACCGCTCTCGAGTCACTCGAAGCTTTACCGGCCTCGCAGGTTCGCCAGCTTGTCACACGGCTGGTCCAGCAACGGCAGTCCGGGAGGCAACAATGAACCGCACTGGTCTCGTCGCATTCCTGCTCTCAACCTCGATGGCATGGAGTTACGTTCCGCTGGATCCGGCCCACCCCAATATTCATCGTTCCGACTACGCCAATGTTCAGTTCCTGGTCAACCAGGCAGTCGCGCCCGGGCTGAATAACGCGAATGGGAGCGCTTGGATCACGTCTGACAGCGACCCGCTCGGCGCGATCGCCGGCGCTCTCTCCACGTGGAGCGGAATCGCCACGTCGGCCCTCCAATTCGCTCCCGCTGGGACCACAGCGGCGGTGAACACGCCAACCGATCGCCAGAACGTAATCGTTTTTTCCGATACGCCGGCTAACCGGAGCCTCCTCGGCAGCACTGTGCTGGCCCTGACAACCTGCATGTACATGGCGTCGGACGGCGCCATCACCGACAGTGACATCGTCTTCAATCCAGCCTACACCTTCTCTACCTCCATGGCGTATAACACGGTGGATCTGCAGGCCGTATTGACACACGAGCTGGGCCACGCACTGGGCGCGGGGCACACAACAGTTCTCGGAGCGTCGATGTTTCAGGCCACGTCGTATAATGACAATCACCAGGCGACTTTGAGCCCGGATGATATCGCTTTCGCCGCCTCGCGGTATCCGGCACAGGGCGGGAATGGGAACGGTATCCTGATCGGCAAGGCCACGCTGAGTAACGGGTCGCCGATCCGTGGAGGGGCAGTCACTGTGCTCGATCCTTCCAGCGGAATCACGATCGGCAGTCTTACCAGCCTCACCGACGGTTCCTTCGAGTTTCAGGCGCCGCCGGGCAACTATCTCATCTATGTGGAGCCGCTGGGCGGATATGTAGTCCCCGCAAATCTTAACATTCCGTCGAGCACCGTGGTGGATACCAACTTCCAGTCCACTTTCCTGGGGGGCAATGACAATCCGTCGATGGTCAACCTGACTGCGGGCGCCAGTCTCAGCGTGAATATCCAAGCGGACGGTCCGCCGCCCATGTTCCAAACGCCATATCTCGCAACGGATAGTGCCGGCAGCTCGGGCGACATGGTTTTATTCGAACGCGGTCCCGTCAGTATTTCTTCCGGGCAGGCAGCGGACATACTCATCAGCGGTCCGGGGATCGATCCATTGACTGAGCAGGATCTACAGATTCTAGGCGCGGGTATCAGTATCCGGGCTGGGACCCTCCGAAAAGATACGATCTCACTCAACTGGCAGCCGGTGTATCGTGTGACTGTCGACATTGCGCCGGCCGCGATCAGCACGCTGGGAACGCTGGTCCTCAGTAAAGGCTCGAACCTGGCAACGTTCACCGGAGTGTTCGCCGTGGGCCAGGCCCCGGCAGCCAGCATCCAGCCCTGATACAGAGCGGTTGTCGGTCACGACGATCTCTGCGAGTTTTCTTCCGCCCCCAGGTATTTTCCCCGCCGGGAATGCGTCGAAGGGACACCACCTGATGGCGGAGATGGTTCGCCCGCCGGCAGCAGCACCGTTTTCGCGATCCCCATGGCGCGCTGATGGGCGATCAGTTGTTCGTCCGTTCGGCCGCTATAGTTGGTGTGCTGGTGAATGTCGATGACCGGCTCGGCTCCCCGCGCCAGAGCCGCACCGGCCAACGCCAGAAGCGCCCGCCGCGACACTGTCCGCTCTCCATGCATGTCCGCAAGAATATCACGCGAAGCTGAAAGAGAATCCGCACGTGCAGGCGGTGCCGCCCTGCCTTAGCCGGCTTTCAGCCGGTTGACAGGCGAAACCGCCTGTCCCACCAGCACCAGAGGGTCAGGCTGGCAGGGAAGGCCAAAATCCATCCCCTCCGTCAAGCGATCATATAAGTATGGACCCCCTTCCCCTCTTCGACACCAATCCATCCCCCGCCCCCTCCGAGACGCTCGAAGAAGGCGCCGTCCTGCTCCGGGCCTTCGCCACCGCCGCAGCGCCTGCGCTGGTCGAAGAAGTCTCGCGCATCGAGCAGGCCGCACCGTTCCGCCACCTGGTCACCCCCGGCGGCTATCCCATGTCCGTGGCGATGACCAACTGCGGCCGCGTTGGCTGGGTCTCCGATCGCACCGGCTACCGCTATGACCCCGTGGATCCGGATACCGGAGCACCTTGGCCCGCAATGCCTCGGGCGTTCCTCGACCTCGCCATGCGCGCTGCCGCCGAGGCCGGATTTCCCGGCTACGATCCCGACGATTGCCTGATCAACCGCTACGTCGCGGGCGCCAAGCTCGGCCTCCATCAGGACCGTGACGAGAACGATGCCTGGGCGCCGATCGTCTCGGTTTCGCTCGGTCTCCCTGCGGTGTTCCTGTGGGGCGGCAGACGCCGCTCCGATCCGCTGCGCCGCCTGCGCCTCGAAAGCGGGGATGTCGTCGTGTGGGGCGGTCCCGCGCGCTTCGTCTACCACGGCGTCGCTCCGCTAAAGGACGGCCTCGATCCGCTGACCGGCGCCGTTCGCCTCAATCTCACCTTCCGAAAGGTGTTCTGATTCCAGCGGCGAGGGCTGTGTGGACTTCCCTACATGCGTGGACGCCCGGACACGTTTCCGGGGACCGATCGCACCGGAAGCTCAAGTGGGGCAGGGCGTCGGCCGGCCCGCCAAAACGGACTCTGTTGGTCCATTTGATTCTGGAGATTTCTTGTAAGTTATTGATTCTAAATAAGACCAAAAAACTGGAGCACCCGATATTGGTCTGTTTCCCGTGAAACATGAGCGTTTCGCGGAGGGCTGGGCAAGCTAAAGCATACCCTACGGGGGTGGTATCCCGAGTGCCATTGAAGTCTGCGGAGGAACGGCGATTCGGGCCGCGGGTTGAGTAACGGGCCGCTACCGAATATGCTGTGGACATCACCATGTTTCGAGTGACGTGGCCGCCCCGCAGGTGGCGCGGGATCCTGGCCATCGTTCTGAGCACCCCCCTGCTCGCCATCGCGCTGGTGTTTTGGCGCGCCGCCCACGTCAAGGAGGAAACCGCGGCGGAGGTCCTCTCCCAGTCGCAACTCCCCTTCCGGATCGTCCCCCTGGACCGCGTGGCGCCGTCAGCCGTCGACCCCATCGCCGCGAGCCCGGGCTTCCGCGACCTCGCGGCCTATCAAGATATGATCGCCGTGAGCGCCCGCGCCGGCCTGTTCTTGTACAGCCGGAATGGCGTGCTGGTGCATTCGTTCCGCGCCGGTCTGGAGTTGCCTTCGGCGGAGCTAGGCTCGATGTCGGCCGGGATCGCGGCTGGTGCGTCCGAGCCCGAACTGTTCATCGCCACGGGCGGCGAGGGGGTGCTCGCTTTCAACGGGGCCCGCTTCCGCCAGATCCTGCCGGCGGATGCGGGTTTGCGAATCGTCACCGCGGTATTGGTGTTGGGCTCGGGCCGCTTGCTGATCGGCACGGAACACCAGGGACTGCTAGTCTTCGATGGGCGGCGGCTCACGGAGTTTCACCCGGGCCTCAAGACCGCGCATATCACCGCGCTCGCGGGCACCGACGGCGATCTCTGGATCGGCACCCTGCAGAACGGCCTCTTCCACTATCGCGGCGGGCAACTGGACGATCTCGCGGCCTCGCTGCCCGATCCGCAGGTCCTTTCGCTGGCGGTCTCGGATGGCTCGGTTTACGCCGGGACGCCGCTCGGGGTGGTGGAGTTCCGCGAGGGCCGGCGGCAGCGAACTCTGGCCGATGGATTCTTCGCCCGCGCGATGGTGCGTCGCGGCGACATGCTGCAGGTGGGCACGGAAGATGAGGGCATCGTCGCGGTGCCGCTGGAATCGCGGCCGGCGCCGCGCGCGCCATCCGAAGGGGGGGCGCCGCCGTTTCCCGTGGTGAGGCTGGCCAACCTCGAGGGCGATCTGTATGCTGTCGGCGATAGCGCGATCTACCGCCTGGATCCGTCGCAGAGGCAGTGGCGGCAGGTCCTTACCGGAGGCCCCGCGCTGATGGCGGACCGAAACGTGGCATCGCTCGCGCTGAGCGGCGGCAAGCTGTGGATCGGCTACTTCGACCGTGGCCTCGATGTGGTGGATGAGAAACTGGAGCGCGCCGTGCACCACGAAGATGACGCGCTTTTCTGCGTCAACCGGATTGTGGCAAACGAAGCCGAAGGACGCACCGCGGTGGCCACCGCGAATGGGCTCGTGCTGTTCGATTCCGCAGGCACGCCGCGCCAGATCATGGGACGCAAGGACGGCTTTCTCTCCGATCACGTGACGGACGTGGCCTTCCGCCAGGGCGGGATGGTGGTGGCGACGCCGGCGGGCCTGTCGTTCGTCGACCGCTCGGGCGTGCGCAGCCTGTATGTTTTCCACGGACTGGTGAACAACCACGTCTACACCGTGGCCGCGCAGGGCAGCCGGATCGTGGCGGGGACGCTCGGCGGCGTATCGGTGCTGGACGACGATACCGTGCGGACGAACTATACGACCGCCAACTCCCACCTGAAACACAACTGGATCACGGCCCTGGTTCGCGTCGGAGACGAGTGGTTCGCCGGCACCTACGGGGCCGGAGTCCTGCGGCTGGATGGGAACGGCGAGTGGCATTCCTTCCCCGACCTCAAGGACGGTTTCGTTGTGAATCCGAATGCGATGGTGTTGAGCGGCGGCCAAGTCTACGCCGGCAGTCTCGACCGGGGCCTGTTCGTATTCGACCGGGCCTCGGGCCGCTGGAGGAACACGCTGATGGGATTGCCCTCGAAGAACGTGACGGCGTTGGCCGCCGGCGGCGGCTATCTCTACGCCGGCACGGACAACGGCCTGGTGCGAATCTCGGAAGGAGCTTTGCGATGAAGGGGTTCGAAATGACATGTCGCTGCCGGCAACCGCTCCCTTACGGTCGCGGCTCGGTTGCTCACGTTGAATCGGCAAGGTCGCAACTTGAATCGGCACGACCGCAACTTGAATCGGCACGACCGCAACCGAGCCGCGACCGTGAGGGAGCGGTTGCCGGCACTGAACCGCAAGTACCCCGATGGCGTGTGAGCACTTGCATGTTACAGCGGCTTTTACTCGCTATCCTCGCCTTCTCCGCTTGCGCTCTCGCCGACACGGGCGTCCTGATTCCGGGAGGCCGGCAACAGCCCGACGCGGCCGTCTTCTCGCTCAACGAGATGGTGCTCGACATCCGAATCGATAACGGCGTGGCGCGCGTCGAGGTGCGGCAGATCTTCGGAAACCACACCGGCACCGTTCAAGAGGGCGTGTACCAGTTCGCCCTACCGGACAAGGCGACGGTCTCGGGCTTCGCCGTGTGGGACGGCGTTACGCGCATCCCCGGCGTGATTTTGGAACGGCGCCGCGCGGGCGAGATCTATGAACGGGCGAAGGCGCAGTCGATCGATCCGGGCCTGCTGCAAATGGGCGAGCGCGATGCCGATGAGGCCAGTCGCAGTCAGCAATTCACCGCGCGGATTGTCCCGATGCCGCGCTTCGGCACCAAGCGGATCGAGATGGAGTACCAGCATCCGGTGGCGGTGGAGCGGTATCAGTCGGAGTTCGCCGTGCCGCTCAAGCCGGATGTGTTCGGAGTGCAGACCGCCGGCCACCTCAC
>PMTT01000896.1:0-5011 GCA_003167275.1 Bryobacterales bacterium
GACCCGCTCACGCAGGAAGAGTATTACCGGATCTTCGCGTTCCTCAACGACACGCACGAAGCCAACGTCGCCGTGTACACGCCCGAGCAGCAGATGAGGCGCGCGGAGATCTTCCGGCGGACCCAGGAGATTGAGTCGGAGATCCAGCACCGCCATGCCGATTGGCCGGACCGCATGGCGGCTTGGGAAGCGCAGGTGAAAGCGAATCAACCCGAGTGGACCGTCCTGCGTCCCACGGTGGACACGGAATCGACCGGCGGCGAGCAGGAGTTGCCGATGAAGGACGGCTCGATGCTGGCGCAGGGCTATGCGCCTACCAAGCACACCGTGAAATTCATCGCGAAGACCGATCTCCCGCAAGTGGCGGCCATCCGCCTGGAACTGCTCACCGATCCAGAGTTGCCGAACGGCGGCCCGGGCCGATCCATCAAGGGAACCGGCGCTCTCACGGAGTTCCAGGTGGAGTCCGCATCCGCCGATGCGCCCGACCGCTTCACCAAAGTGAAAGTCTCGAGCGCCACCGCCGATGTCAGTCTGCCCGAGACGCCCCTGGAACCTAAATTCGACGACAAGAGCGGCAAGCGCCGCGTGACCGGCCCTATCGAATTCGCGATCGATGGCAACGACGACACTGCCTGGGGCATCGATGCCGGCCCCGGATTCCGCAACCAGCCGCGCAAAGCCGTCTTTCGTCTCGAAAAGCCGATCTCGAACGCCCAAGGCGCCATCGTGCGAATCGGTCTGAAGCAGAATCACGGCGGCGCGAACTCCGATGACAACGAGAACAACAACCTGGGCCGCATCCGCCTCTCCGTGACCGCCGCCCCAGATGCGGTCGCCGATCCGCTGCCGCAGAATGTTCGCGAGATCCTGAGCATTCCGCGCGAGCAGCGTTCGCCGGCTCAGACCCGCGCGGTCTTCAGCTACTGGCGCACCACCGTCCCCGAATGGCGGGACGAAAATGAGAGCATCGCGGCCCTGTGGCGGGAGCACCCCGAAGGTTCCCTGCAGCTTGTGCTCTCCCCGCGGGCGGACGATCACCGCGAGACCCACATCCTCAAGCGCGGCGACTTTCTCCAGCCGCAGAAGGCCGTGGGGCCGGGGACGCCTGCGTTCCTTAATCCGCTGCCAGCCGGCGAGCCGGCGAACCGCCTGACGTTCGCGAAGTGGCTGGTGGATCGCCAGTCGCCCACCACCGCCCGCTCCCTGGTGAACCGAGTGTGGCAGGCCTACTTCGGCACCGGTATCGTGGCTACCGCCGAGAACCTCGGAACCCAATGCGAGCCGCCCTCCAACCAGGAACTCCTGGATTGGCTGGCCGTGGAATTCATGGATTCCGGCTGGAGCCTGAAGAAACTGCAGCGCCTGATCGTCACCTCTTCGGTCTACCGCCAGTCCTCCAACGTGACGCCGGAGCTGCTGGCGCGCGATCCCGACAACCGCCTGCTGGCGCGCGGCCCACGCCTGCGCGTGGATGCCGAAATCGTCCACGACATCGCGCTCGCCGCCAGCGGATTGCTCAACCCCGAGGTCGGCGGTCCGAGCGTCTATCCACCCGCGCCGGCATTCCTGTTTCAGCCTCCGGCCAGTTACGCGCCCAAGACCTGGAAGAGCACCGAGGGTCCCGACCGCTATCGCCGCGCGCTCTACACCTTCCGCTTTCGGTCGGTGCCGTATCCCATGCTGCAGGCCTTCGACGCGCCCAATGGCGAAATGTCGTGCGTGCGCCGGGCGCGCTCCAACACGCCGCTGCAGGCGCTCACCACACTCAACGAGCCGCTCTTCGTGGAATCCGCGCAAGCCCTCGCCCGGCGAACGCTGACGTCGGGCGGCACCACCGATCAGGACCGCGTCGCCTACGCCTTCCGCTTGTGTACCTCGCGCAGGCCCACGGCCGAGGAGACGGCCGTCCTGGTCGAGTTGCTGAACAAACAGGAGCAGCGGATAGCCGATGGTTGGGTCAACGCCCAGGAGTTCGCGGGACTCCGCAGTGCAGTTAAGTCCGCGCTGCCCCCCAATACGACACCCAAGCAATTGGCCGCATGGACGGTAGTAGCCCGCGTGATCCTGAACCTCGACGAGACGATTACCAAGGAGTGACTATGGACCTCTGGAAAAGCCGTGACGTGGGCACCTTTGAAAAGCACCATAGTGGGGCGGACCCCCTGGTCCGCGGCCGACGCCCCCGTCGGCCCGTTGGCGCCACGCCGGGCTTTGATGGAATGGGCGACAGCGTCCGCAGCGGGCGCGCGGACCAGGGGGTCCGCCCCACCAAGACCGCAGACGCAGCCTCGGCGAGTTCGATCACGCGCCGCTGGTTCTTCGAGCAGTGCGGCGTGGGCCTCGGCGCCGCCGCCCTGACCCAACTCCTCGCCGAAGCGAGTTACGCCGCGGCCGATCCGCTAGCCCCCAAGACCCCGCACTTCGCGCCCAAGGCCGAGCACGTCATCTTCCTGTTCATGGCAGGCGCGCCCAGCCANNCCGAGCTGCTAAAAGGCTATCGCGCCGCATTCATCAATCCCAACTCCAAACTGCTGGGACCCAAATTCCAGTTCCGCCGCTACGGCAAGAGCGGCACGGAGTTGTCCGAACTGCTCCCCTACTTAGGCGAGATCGTCGACGACATCGCCATCGTCAAATCCATGGTCACCGACGCCTTCAACCACGCGCCCGGACAGCTCCTCATGAACACCGGGACGATGCAGTTCGGCCGCCCCAGCATGGGAGCCTGGGTGCTCTATGGTCTCGGCTCGGAGACCAAGGATCTCCCCGGTTTCGTGGTCTTCAGTTCGGGGACCAAGGGGCCGAGCGGCGGCGACAGTTGCTGGGGCAGCGGCTTTTTGCCCACGCTCTATCAGGGCGTCCAGTTCCGCAGCGGCGGCGATCCCGTGCTCTACCTGTCGAACCCGGCAGGAGCGGACGAAGCGTTGCAGCGCGATTCCCTCGACGCGTTGACCCGCCTCAACCGCATGCGCCTGGACGTGACCGGCGATCCCGAAATCTCGACGCGCATCAACTCCTTCGAGATGGCGTTCCGCATGCAAGCCGTGGCTCCGGACCTGATGGATCTCGGCAAGGAATCCAAGGAGACCCTGGAACTCTACGGCGCCGAACCCGGCAAGCCGTCCTTTGCGAACAACTGCCTCTTGGCGAGGAGGTTGGTCGAGAAGGGCGTCCGCTTCGTGCAGCTCTATCACGAAGCCTGGGACCAGCATTCCAATTTGGTCAAGGATCTGCGCAAGAACTGCCTGAATACCGACCGCGCCGCCGCCGCGCTGGTCAAGGACCTGAAGCGCCGCGGCCTGCTCGACAAGACGCTGGTGGTTTGGGGCGGGGAATTCGGCCGCACTCCCATGGTGCAAGGCGGCTCCGACGGCCGCGACCATCATCCCAATGCCTTCACCATGTGGATGGCCGGCGGCGGCATCAAGCCCGGCGCCCGGATCGGCGAGACCGACGACCTGGGCTTCAATGTGACCAAGGAGCGCGTCCACGTCCACGATCTCCACGCGACGATGTTGAAGCTCCTGGGATTCGATCACACTCGCCTGACCTACAAGTTCCAGGGACGCCCCTTCCGGTTGACGGATGTCGAAGGCGCGGTGGTGGAGCAGTTGTTGTAGGGCTAAGTAGCTTGGAGATTGGCCATTTTTGCACAGCCCGCTGCCGCGGCCAGGCTCCTGGTGGGACAGGCGGTTTCGCCTGTCAGCCGGCTGAAAGCCGGCCAAGCGGGGTCCTACGGACCCCGGCTGGACTCCGCAAGCTAAAGCATACGCTACGCGGCCAGCCAGCGTTTGCGGTTTCCGTGGAGCATCAGGAACAAGACAGCAAAGCCCGCCACCAAGCCCAGGGTCGAACCAATCCCGATCAACTCGGGACGGAAAGACCGCATCCGCAGCGTCAGAGTGACGTTGATGAGCACCGGCACCACCGCCGCGATCACCGGCGGCCAGGGCCGGTCGAGGGCAAATAGAGAGCGCGAGCCGATTTCGAGCAGGCTCCAGCCCACCAGACTGGGCCCCAACCCCAGAAAGACCGCCGAAACCAGCCGCGTGGAATCCGACGTGAAGCTGCCGTGCTGGAAGAATATGGCAATCGCCGGAGTGCGGAAGGCAATTGCGAAGGCGCAACCGCCCACCGCCGCGAGGGCCGTAAGGGCGATGGTCCGGTCGATCAGCCGGAACGCTTCGCCCAGGCGGAAGAGGCTTCTCAGACGCGCGATTTCGGGCAGCAGGGAAGTGGAGATGGGGTTCACCAGCAGCGCCAGCGGCACGCCCACACCGCGCATGCAGTAGTCGAGTGCCGCCGCCATCCCCGGGCCGGCGTGCGTGGCGTAGGCGCGCGTAAAGGTGATATTCAAGCCCAGTCCGACGGCGTACACCACGAAGAAGATGGGCTTGGCGAGAAGATCGCGCCAGTGGACCTCGCATTCGGCCGCCCCGGCGGTATCCGGACCGGATCGCGCCGCGAAATAGACGATGCCGAACTGGGCCCACGAGCCTGCGGTATATCCCACCGCAAAGGCGTACACACCCAGAAACTTCCACAGGACTAAGGCGCAGACGATCGTGGAAACATTCAGGGCCGCCTGGTAAAAGGCGGTCGGCGCAAACCGGCGGCCGGTGTACAGCAGGGCGCACTGCACCCCGCTGGTTCCGGCCGCCGCAGTGGATAGGGCCAGGATGCGCATGACCGTAACCGACGTGGCGAAGTATTGCGGATCGAGCCCCGGAGCGAGCACGCGCATCAGCCAGGGCGCGCCGATCATCACCGCCGCCGCAATCGTCGACGAAACCAGGAAGAAACAGCGGGTCAGCTTGAGAAACAAGGCCGTCCGCTCGGCGCCGCTACAGGCTGTCAGCATGGGCACGAAAGCGAACACGACGCTGTTCATGAGCAGCGAATTCAGAGTGTCCATGGGCCCCATCGCCACGGCCAGGGAATCGGCGCGGCTGTGGGTGCCCAGCAGGTAGGCGGTTGCCGCCACGCGGCCGAAACCCAACAGATTTCC
>PMTT01000896.1:5116-6212 GCA_003167275.1 Bryobacterales bacterium
GCTTCGTAGTTCGGGTGATCCGCTACCTCCTTGACGTACTCGGCGTGGCGGATCTGGTTTTGGGAGTCCAGAACGAAAATCGCCCGGCTTTCGATGCGCAGCTCTTTGATCAGCGTTCCGTAATTCTCTCCAAAGGAAGCATCCTTGTGGTCGGACAGCATCTTCACCTTGTCCACCCCGAAGGCGCCGCACCAGCGCTTCTGGGCGAANNCGTTTCGTCTGCGCGTCGCAGACTGGAGTATCGAGAGAGGGTATCACGCTGATAATGCGGACCTGGTTGCCGGTGTCCTTCAAGCTGACGGCGTTCAGCCCGCCGTCCACCAGGTTGAAATCGGGGGCGGCGTCGCCGGGCTTGAGCTCCGGACCGATTAAGGTCTTGGGATTGCCCCTCATCGTGGTTGCTCCTGGTCTTTCCATAACTCCTCCTATTTTGTGGTTGAAGTCAATATTGTATCAACTCGGCGAACTGTACAGGCTCGGAAACGGGCAATTGACAGGTGTAGTTTCGGCAGACATAGGCGCTGGCGCGGCCGTCCAGCTTCTCCATGGAGGCAACCGTGGGGATGCCTGCCGCCAGTCCACGCCTGGTGGCCTCGGAATCTACCAGAAGCACGATCCGGTTGGGCACGAACCGGGAATAGAACTCGCGCAGCAGAGCCCGGGTGTCGGCGGCCGAGGGCTCGCCCACCAGGATGATCTGCCGCGGCTCGCCCAGGAAGAATTCACAGGCCACCAGCATCTGGGGAAGCGCCACCGGCGCCACGGAGAGGCGCGGGGCGAAGGCCGCCAGGGTACGCTCCGCCGATTCGCGGAAGCCGGCACGATTGGTGATCTGCGCCAAACGTAGCAGGTTCATCACCGCTACTGAATTGCCGGAGGGTTCGGCGCCGTCGTAGTCCTCCTTCACCCGCATCACCAGGCTGGGATCGTCCGCGCCCGAGCTGAAGAAGCCACCCTGCGCGCGATCTTCGAACAGCTCGATCTGCTTTTCGGTGAGCCGCACCGCCAGTTCCAGGTGGCGCAGGTCGAACTGCGCTTCGTAGAGATCGAGGAGGGCTTGGGCGAAGAGGGCATAGTCGTCGAGGAAGCCGGGGAT
>PMTT01000857.1 GCA_003167275.1 Bryobacterales bacterium
ACGGCGCTGAAGATTGTGGAGTACCGCAACACCCATGGCAAATTCCGTTCGCGTGTCCAATTGACGGCGGTGCCCGGTTTTGGCCCCAAGACTTTCGAACAGGCGGCCGGCTTCCTACGCATCCGCGGCGGCGAGAACCCTTTGGATATCACTGCGGTACATCCGGAATCTTATGGAGTGGTTGAGAAAATCGCATCGTCGCTGAGCGTGACCGTGAAGGAGTTGATCGCGCGTCCGGAACTGGTAGAGAACCTGAAGCTGGAGGGGTTCGCCACCGAGTCGGTGGGGATGTACACGCTGGGCGACATTCGCGAAGAACTGCGCAAGCCCGGGCGCGACCCCCGCGACAAATTCGTGGCGGCCAAGTGGCGCGAAGACGTCAAGGAGATCGCGGACCTCAACCCCGGCATGGCGCTGGAGGGTGTGGTGACCAACGTGACGCGCTTCGGGGCGTTCGTGGACGTGGGGGTGCATCAGGACGGCCTGGTCCACGTGAGCGAACTGGCGAACCGCTACGTGAAGGACGCGAGCGACGTGGTGAAGGTGGGGCAGATAGTGAAGGTGCAGGTGCTCGCCGCCGATCCCAAAGCCAAGCGGATCGCGCTCTCGATGAAGGCGCTGGAGCCCGCGCCGCCCGAGCCCAAGCGAAAGAACTTCCAGAAGCCCCAGCCGACCAAGCAACCCTCCCTGCAGGACCAACTGTCGTCGCTGTCGTCGAAATTCAAGGTGCGGTAGTGGTACAGGTATCACTTCTTGCGTTGGTTTCCGGGGGAAGAAAAGCCAACACAGGCATGGATGCCCGTGCTACTTTACGTCGACCCAGTTGTCGTCGGGCTTGCGGTCGATTAACTTGTTGTAGGGGTCGATGCCGGCACGCGTGGGCTTCTCGTTGACCAGGATCGTGAACTTTTGTTCCTTCGTTGTGATGCGGTGCTTGGTCAGGTATAGCTCCTTTTCGTGGCCTTTGGCGCCGCTGAAGACGCCGATATCGATCAGGTCGTTGACCGGCACCTCCGTTTCGTTACCTTGGCCATCGGCCTTCAGTTTACGGGCGCTCACGGTCAGGTCCACCTGGTATTGGTTGTTGGGGGCCGGCGACCACACCGCGGAAACGGCCTTGTTATCGAAGAGGGTGATGGATTCGAACATGTCCGAGATCAGATACTGCATCTCGGGCGGCGTCGCGGCGCGCATAGCGGCTACGAAGCCGAGGGTATCGGGATACGGGCCTGCGGCGAAGCGGTTCTTTTCCAGAAAGCCGCGTAAGGCCGCGTTCAAGCGGTCCTCGCCGATGTAATCGCGCAGGGCGTACATCACCAGGCTGCCCTTGTTATACCAGACGTAGGGCTCCCGTTGCACCAGCGCCAGCGGCGGTTCGTGACGCTGTTCGCCGCCGCGGCTCGAGAGATACCCGTCCAGCTCGTGCTTCAGGAACTTGCGGATGTTGGCCGGCCCGTACTCCTTCTCCATGATCATGAGCGCCGAATACTGCGCCAGAGTCTCGGACATCATGTTGGATCCCTGGGTTTTACTGCCGATGAGCTGATGTCCCCACCATTGGTGTGCCAACTCGTGGGCCGTGACGTAAAAGATCTCGTCGATGTCCTCGGGCTTTTCCACCCGTTGGATAAAACCGAGCCCTTCCGAGTACGGCACGGTGTTGGGGAATGACTGGGCAAACCCGCGATAGCGCGGAAACTCCAAGACGCGGAACTGCTGGAACTGGTACGGGCCGAAATTCCGGCTGAAGTAGTCCAACCCCTTACGGGCGGAGTCGAGCATGCGGTCGAGGTTGTACTCGTGGCCCGGGTGATAGAAGATCTCCAGCTTCACGTCGTGCCATTGGTCGCGCTTCACCTGGTAGCGGGCGGAAGAATAGGAATAGAAGTCGGCGATCTTAGTCGACCCCATATCGTATTCGAAGTAACGCCGGCCGCCCTCGGTCCATTCACGCTTCAGGTAGCCGGGCGCGATGGCGATCTGGTCGGGCGAGGTGCTGACGACAGTCTTGTAAGTGACCCAGTCCGCATCCGGGCTGAAGAGGTTGACGTTGCTATAGTAGGGATCTCCGGGCGGCGCCATCTCTTCGAGCGGGTCCAGATGCTCTTCCCTGCGGCGGATCGGATCGTCCAACTCGGCGTCCTGCGAATAGCCGATTCCCGGGAAGTAATCGCGATCGAAGAACGTCCCGTTGGACGCCAGTTCGTCGCGCTCGTTGCCGTCGCGAAATCCGTGTGACTCGTAGGCCATGCGGAAATCCAACCGGGTGGTTTCGCCGGGGCCGAGCGGCGGCTCCAGCGTGTAGATGGCGTAGTGGTGCCGCTGATCGTTCAATGCCGTGCGGAAGGGGCGGTCGAAGCGCACTTCGGTAACCGACTCCTTGAAATCGGTCAGGTGGATATCGGCGATGGGCGCGGGGGACCGGTTTACCAGCAGGAAAGATCCGTGGCCGCCGATAGAACGGTTCTCGGGAAAGATGTCGACCGCGACCGCGACCGCCGCGATCTTGGGCTGTGGCAGGCGCTCATACTTCTTGTAGAGGCGTTCGTATTCGGCCTGCAGACGCCGCTCGTCCTTGGCGGTTCGGAAGCGATTCAGCACGTGGGCATTGTAGAAATACCATGCCCCGCTGCCGGCGAAGAGCAGGAAGCACAGGGCGATGGGCGCCACCAGCGTCCGCAAGTTACGGCGGCCGGCCTTCCAGCGGCTGCGCCAGTCCAGGCAAGTACCGTGGCGGGCGAAGGCCAGGGAAATCAGCCCCACGATGCCGCCGAAAGCCAACCAATAAAGGATGGACCACGCCACCGCTGGAACGAAATGCCCGTAACCGTTCATGTCGGAGTAAGTGTAGGGGGCGATTTCGCCGAACAGGTAGAGGCGATTCTCAATGCCGTAGCGATAGAGGATGGGCACCAGCACCACCGTCCCGATGACCGCGGCATGAGCGGCGAACTTGTTGGAGATCACGGTCTGGGCGAAGATCGCGATCAGAATGAATGACAGGAATTGCGGGAAGGCGATGATGTACAACTCCTTGGCGTAGAGCGACAGCTCGAAGTGGTAGTAGCCGGACGAGGCCTGCACCGCGATGCCGCAGATCATGACCACCGTGAGGAGCACCAGTTCGATGAAGGCCAGCGCGAGCACCTGGCTCAACCAGTTCACCCACGAAGGAACGGGCAACGAGTCGTGGATCTGGTCGAAGTTGACGTTCCGCTCGCGCCAGATCAGCTCCCCTGCATACAGCGTCGCAATCACGTAGAGGAATAGAGATGCGGAATCGGCCACCACGCTGACCATTAGGAAGGTGACCGGCCATACGGCGGTATCGCGGAAGTGGCCGGCCTCGCGCCCGTTCAGCACGGCCAGCACCAACATCACGAAAGCGATGGCCCAGAAGGCCACTTCGCGAACAATATTCAGAAAGCGCACGCGCGTAAGGGTGATGAGTTGCGCGACAGAGGCGCGGCCGCCGAAAATCCGCGAAACCGAGGGCAAATGCAATGCCTGGTGGGACTGGATGGCGATCTCGTCTTCCTCCTCGACCATGCGCTTACGCGAGGCGCGCCTGCCCCGGTACCCGGAGCCGAGGGTCTCGGCCGACATGGGGAAGAACGTGAATGTTGCGACGAGCGAGAGCAGCCCGACGCCCAGCCAGAGCAGACGATTGAAGAGGAACGCTCCGGACCAGCCCAGCAATTGGGTATTCTTCTCAGCCACAGTCCAGTACTTGGTGGTGGTCTCAAAGAGCACCAGGCCGATGGGGTCCACCACCGAAGGCCAGAAGGTGTTGAGGGTCTGCGACTTCAGCACATAGATCGCGGGAATCAGGTACAGGGCGAACAGCACGACTCCCTGCATATAGACCACCACGAGNNAAACCAGAGCCGCAGCGGGACGATGCGGGTGTGATCGGCCCAGGGCATGAGGTCGCCCAGCAGGACTCCGAAGACCATGCCGGAGAAGACCATCAGGGTAACCACGAAAGAGCCGGCCCAGCGGCCGCCCAGGTAGGCCGTTTTCGAAACCGGACGGGTGAACACGAGCTGGAAGGTGTTCTCCTGAAAGTCGCGCAGAATGGAGGTCCCGAACAGGGCCGAGATCACCACGGTTCCGAAGGAGGTGAATTGCACGAAAATCGTGCTGAGAGCATAGGGGCCGTTCAGCAGCACCTTACCGGTGCCGATGGGTCCGAAATCGCTCGCCGAGATCGAGAAAAACGCCAGAAGGAACCAGATGGCGAAGTAGACGTAAGTGGATACGCGTTGCAGCCGGTACTTGATTTCGAACAGCAGGAAGTGAAGTAACATGTGGGTCCTCGCTGGTCCGTTAATTGGGCTTCTGCCGGCTGAGCGCCAGGAAGTAGGCATCCTCCAGGCTGGCTTCCACCGCCTTGAAGCCATCCCCGGGGTCCGACTCGGCATAGATGCGCGCTTCGGTAGCACCACCCAGCAGGTGCGTGGAGACCACTTGCAACGACTTTTGAACGGCGGCGAGCTCCGCCTCATTGGCCAAGGACTTGCGCCACATGCGCCCCCGCAAGGCGTCGACGGCTTCGGAAGGCGGAGCCTCCACCAGGACCTCGCCGTTGTGGATGATCGCCATGCGCGAGCACAATTCGCGCACATCCTCGACGATGTGGGTGGAAAGGATGACGATGACGTTTCGCCCGATGGAGCTGAGCAGGTTGAGGAAGCGGTTGCGCTCGGAGGGGTCGAGGCCCGCGGTAGGCTCATCCACGATGATCAACTGGGGATTGCCGAGCAGCGCCTGGGCGATGCCAAATCGCTGCTTCATGCCGCCCGAGAAGGTGCCCAGCTTCTTCTTGCGGTATTCCCAGAGGTTGGTTTGCCGGAGGAGGCTTTCGACCGCATCCTTGCGCTCGCCGCGGTTCAGGATGCCTTTCATCACGGCCAGGTGATCGAGCATATCGATGGCGGGCATCTTGGGATAGACGCCAAACTCCTGCGGCAGGTACCCGAGGATGCGGCGGACCTGGTCTTTTCGCTGGAGGACGTCCAGATCGTCGAGCCAGATTTCGCCCGAGTCGGCATCCTGGAGGGTGGCGACGGTGCGCATGAGGGTGGACTTCCCTGCCCCGTTCGGTCCTAAGAGGCCGAACATATTGGCGCCGATCGACAGGCTGAGGTTCTTGAGGGCGCGGACGCCGTTGGGATACGTCTTCGAGACGTTGGAGATCTTGAGGGTCATAAGGGCTGACCTCGCGGGTTACGTAAGTATACACCGGGGGGCCCGTCGAGAGGTTCGATGCGGGCTGCTGGGGGGAGAAGAGCATCTGGATGACGGGGCGGCCCGGGACGGGTCAACTGCGCCCCGTTACGCTTGACCCCGGGCGCTACGGATAAGGGGCGAGGAGCTGGATTTGCGGTTTCCGAGGGTCCGTCCGGGCAGATCGTCACAGGGTCAGGAGGCTGCGCCTCGGGGCGTTCCGGGCCGGTGGAGGCGGGAGGGGCTGAGTTTCCGGTTTCCAGGGGTTCATCCGGGCAGATCGTGACAGGTTCAAGCGCCTGCGGCTTGGGGCGTTCCGGGTCGGCCGGGCCGGTGGGGGGATCGGGCGGAGGTGAGTCCGGGGCAGGGGAAAATGAAGGAACGAACCGAAGTTTTTGTTGAGCGGATTGAGGTTGCGTGGAATTGGGTTTGGATTTCGGAGGGGGGTCGGAGTCGGGCTTTTCGGCGGGCGGGGTGGGGGCGAGGCGTTTGGTCTGGAGGCGTTCGAGGTCACGCAAAGCGCGGTGCCAGTTGCGCTGGGCCGAATCGGAGCGGCGCTGGAGGATAGGGAAGTGTTCGCGGGCGCAAATGAAATTCATGCCCTTGGGGTGGGGGCTCTCGCGCACGTACATGCTATCGGCGTGGTAATTCCAGATTTGGGCGTCGGCGAGCGAATAGCGGCGGAGGAGCCAGTCGGAGTCGATGAGGGTGGCGACGAGGAAAGACTCTTCGGGAGTGGCGGGTTCCCCGCGGAGGAAGTAGCGGTCGGAAAGGGCACGGAGTTCGGCGGGGTCTTCGCCGGCGATGATCTGGGATCGGGCGTAGAGGCCGGTCTTGAGGGAATTGGAACGGGAGGCGGCCTTGCCCTTGGCGGAGCGGGGGCCTGTGGAACGTTGCGCGTTGCGGCGGTTGGCGGCGGTTTGCTTGGAGGTACTCATCTACCAGGGATAGCAGGCGTCGGGGGTGGAGTCTGAAGGCGGGCGGTGTAAGTGGTTGAGGGGGTTGAGGAAAGTATTTTTGAAATCGTGTCGTATTTTAAGCTTGAGATGGGCGTTAGACGATAAAGCCCAGGGGTGATTAAATTCTGGCACCGCGTCAAATCCCTATGCATCGCCTGGATTCACCCGCCCACCCCATAGCGCATCCTGCCTTCCATCGCGGGATAATAGTTAGGCAATGCGGCGTCTCCTGATTGTCGGTCTCCTCCCGTGCCTTCTGGCCGCGGAGGACCATTGGGTGAAGTTTACCTCGGGACCATTCGAAATCCTCACGGACGTGGGCACACGCGCCGGGCGCGAGACCATGGTGCGCTTCCAGGAGTTCCGCCATGCCCTCGGGCAACTCGTCGGCGAGCCCGACCTGCAAACTCCCGAGCCGGTGCGTATCCTGGTCTTCAAGAACGCCAAGGGCTGGACCTCGCCCGCCGCGCCGCTCACCGAAGGGCGCGACCGCTTCGCCATCGTCCTGCAGGAGAAAAGCGCGGTCTCGCCTGGGGTCTACAGCGAATTGACGCGCCTCTTCCTCAAATCCAATACCGCGCAGATGCCGCCGGCCTTCGAGCACGGGCTCGTCGAATTCCTTTCCACCTTTGAGGTCAACGGCATTCACATCACGGTAGGCGCGCCTCCCGATACCCATCCCGATCTGGACTGGGCGCGCGTCCACCTGCTGGTGGTGGACCCGGAGTACTTCGGCAAGCTCCGCGTGCTGCTCTACAACCTGCGCAAGGGTGTCGACGAAGATGCGGCGTCCCGAAATGCGTTCGGCAAAGGTAGAGCCGAGATCGAGGCGCAGGCCAAACAGCACCTCGCGGCCGGCAATTTCGGAACCTCGTCGATCTCCAGCCGGCCGATGACTGAAGCCGACTTCCCCGAGAGACAGGTTTCCGAAGCCGATGTGCGGCTGGCGCGCGCCGATCTGCTGGCGGGCAGCCAATCGACCGCGGACTACGAGAGCCTGCTCCGCGACCATGTGAAGGTCGCCGAGGCCGAGGAAGGACTGGGCTTGCTGGCGTTGCGCGACCACAAGAACGACGAAGCCCGCCGACATTTCGCCGCCTCCTCCCAGGCCGGAAGCACCAGCGCCCGTGCCTTCATCGAATACGCCAAACTCGAGCCCGACAATGAGAAGGCCACGCAGGCCCTGCTGCGCGCCGCTGGCATCAATCCCAAACTGGAGGAGCCCTTCGTCCTGATGGCGCAGCGCGACACCGATCAGCGCAAGCGCACGGCGCACTGGAAGGCGGCGACGGAGCGCAACCCGCGCAATCCCGCTTACTGGCAGGCCCTGGCGGATTGCTATCTGGCCGATCACAACTACGGCGACGCCGCCAAGGCCTGGAAGGAAGGCGAGCAGTCCGCGATTGACCCGGCGGTGCGCCAGCACATGCATGAGGCGCGGATGGCCATCGAGCAGCAGCGTCTGGAT
>PMTT01000454.1 GCA_003167275.1 Bryobacterales bacterium
TCTCGGCGCGGCAGACACGAGTGTCCGCGCCACGTCGATCCAATTATAGCGGGCGGAAGCGGGCGCTGAAATGGCGCAGAAAGGGGGGCTCCTCGACAATCTCCAGGCCGCGGATTTCGTTCTTGCGCGCGTTCACTTCCAAAATGGCCTCGACCACATAGTCGATGTGACTCTGCGTATAGACGCGGCGCGGGATGGCGAGCCGCAGCAATTCGTGCCGCGCGGCGGCGCCGAACATCACCGAGCCGATCTCCACGGAGCGGATTCCCGCATGACGGTAGAGTTCCACCGCCAGCGCCTGGCCGGGAAACTGGTCGGGCGGTATGTGCGGGAGCATGCGCGCGGCATCGATATAGATGGCGTGGCCGCCGGGCGGCTCGACGATGGGGACGCCGTGGTCGGCGATGTGGCGGCCCAGGTAGCCTGTGGAGACGATGCGGTAGCGGAGATAGTCGGGCTCCAGGATCTCTTCCAGGCCGACGGCGATGGCGTCCAGGTCGCGGCCGGCGAGGCCCCCGTACGTGGGGAAGCCTTCGGTCAGGATGAGCAGGTTGGTCTCCTGCTGGGCGACGCGGTCATCGTTGCTCGACAGGAATCCACCGATATTGGCGAAGGCGTCCTTCTTGGCGGAGAAGGTGCAGCCATCGGCCAGCGAGAACATCTTCTGCGCAATCCGCTTGGGCGTCCAGTCCGCATAGCCGGCCTCGCGCTCGCGAATGAACCAGGCGTTTTCGGCAAAGCGGCAAGCGTCCAGGTAAAACGGGATGCCGTGACGCGCCGTGACGCGCTTCACCGACTCGATATTGGCCATGGAGACGGGTTGTCCGCCGCCCGAGTTGTTGGTCACGGTCAGCATCACGAGCGGGATACGGGCAGCGCCTTCGGAAGCGATGAGCGCCTCCAGGGCGTCGACATCCATATTGCCTTTGAAATCGAGGCGGGCCTGGGTGTCGGCGGCTTCCGGGATGGGAAGATCGACCGCGCGGGCTCCGGTGAATTCGATGTTGGCGCGAGTGGTATCGAAATGCGTGTTGGAAGGGACCACGTGGCCGGGCTTGCACATCACCGTGAAGAGGATCCGTTCGGCGGCTCGGCCCTGGTGGGTCGGGACCATGTGACGGAAGCCGGTGAGCTCGTCGGCTACGCGCTTGAGGCGGAAGAAGCTTTCGCTGCCGGCGTAGGACTCGTCGCCGCGCATGATAGCCGCCCACTGCCCGGTGGACATGGCGCTGGTGCCGGAATCGGTGAGGAGGTCGATCAGGATGTTCCGCGCTTCGATGAGGAACAGGTTGTACCCGGCCTGTTCGAGGTAGCCCTGGCGCTCTTCCGGCGTGGTGTGGCGCAACGGCTCCACGCTCTTGATACGGAAGGGCTCTATGATGGTTTGCACTGGAACTATTATTTCACTGCGGGCGGCCAGCCGGCTTTCGGCCCGGCGCCAGCAGCGGCACGATCTAGTCCGTGCCCACTGCCAAAGCCGCCGCCTGGCCCCTCGACTGCCACGAGTTCCATTCCGCCGCAAGAATCTCGCGAATGGTTGTCAACGTGAGAGGGTTATTAGGCACCGTATGAACTTCGGTGTGAAGATCTGGCGCATAGACTCGAAGGGCGTATTCACGACCTTCACCAATCTGAATATACAGACGCCATCGCTGGTCCTTACTCCGAGTCCTAAGATCGAAGATCAGCGTCACTAGATTATCGGTGAATGTGCCTGAGATACCGGGTCCTGTCGTGACTGGTTTCATACTATGACTTTCCTCGTGCTGATTTGAGCGCGGCTAATCTGAGAGGTGGACGACCGTAGCCGGAAACAGCGCTAGAGAGGCCGACCCCGAATTGGCAGGAAATCAAACCACATCCATTCTAGCAGACCGAGCGGCGAGGCTAACCCCGCGTTCGCTCGATGTTGAGCCTTTGCCGCCGTGACCACCTGGCAATGGCGGAGCCGTCGGGTGCACCCGCTTCGCAACTGAAAAGCCGCCCGGAGTATCCGGAGATCGAATACGTTCACTGAGCATGTTGCGCCGCATGGCCCAAGAGGGAGGACAGAAACGACCTGACCACCCGCTCAACATGCAATGCAATCCGAATATAATGAGGGCATGCTTCCTCTCGAAACGCCGGCGTTACGGGTACCCAGAGTCGATCCCCATCTATCCGCGGCAGGTGAGCGCGTTAAAGAGGCGGCTGCGGAGTTGGAGAGGCTCGGCATCGCCAATGGCGACGGAAACCGCATTCGCAAAGATCTGCCCAAAGATATTCAGCCGGACGTGGATCGCGACTTCGGCGGGTAGCTTTGCCTGAACTCGCAGGCTCGTGGCGTGGCCCTGCGCGCCATACCACACGAGGAGCATTCCCCATCGATTCGTTTCTCTATGCCTCCCAAGATGTTCATCGTCGCCGGTCCGCCGGGCCCCCCGGGCAATGCAATCCATCAGGACATAGGAAGCGATCCCACCCACTATCCGACTCGAGTCGCCCCCACATGTTGCGAATATAGTTGTAGTTCCGCCGTGGAAGGACGGTACACTGAAATGGGACGCTGGCGGCCCGAAAGATCGTGGCCCAGCGGCAAACTGATGCAGCGATTCATTGCGGAACTGAGCGGAGTAATCGACAAGCTGGAGCTGGAACGATCTTGGAAGAGCGATACTGCCTTTGATCCGAGCATCGCCGTCACCTTTGGTTTTGCCGGTCGCAGGGTTTCGATTACGATCGACTCCGATCTTTCGAATCAGTGGAAGTCGGATTCTTTTCACCGGACATTCAGTAATGCGATCCACAGGGTCGATCAACACTGCAATATCAGATGGCTGTAAGAAGTAGCCGGTGTTCGCCGCGCCGGACGCTGAATATTTCCAACGAACAAAGATTTGGATCTCAGCGACTCATCTTCTTGAGGATGCGCCTCTTCCAACTGGCGAACCAATTCTTGCCGCTTCATGGAAGCGACAATTCGGCGGTCCGCCGCACTCCCGGTATCTCCCCGCCTGTAAGGTCCTGAAACAAACTCTTAAGAGAGGACTGCAGATCTTCCAGGCTTTCGCCCTGCGTCCAGTAGTCCGGGTACTCTTCGAAGTACCCAAGCCATTGGTCTCCATCCTACCAGTAAACGCACCTCGCGGTATTCATACTCTGTTCCTCTTAAACGTTGGCCGTCGACCCGGCCTTGGCCATCGCGAGCACTTTATCGTCGAACTCAAACCCCGCCGTGCGCGGCTTGTGGTTGCGTGTGTACCAGCGGTACGTCTCTTTCAGCCCGACATCGAAAGGCGTCAGTTTCATCTTCAGCACGCGGGTCACTTTGCCGATATATTCGGTGATGGGCGGGAGGTCGAAGTATTCGCCGAAATAGTAGGGCTCCTCCATGG
>PMTT01000450.1 GCA_003167275.1 Bryobacterales bacterium
CCCCATTCCCTTCCTGCCTTGACGAGCGTAAAATTCGGGCAGATGCGGAGTGGCAGCACCCCGGCCCGCGTCCCCAGGGACCGAGGCCCGGCGCTCCAGTCTTCCGCTTTCGCGAAGTGCGGAGGCGGCTCTGCCTGGCTGGCGGCCTGTTTCCGAACAATTCGACCCTTGTCTTCCCTCGTGGTCGGCGTGCTGACCGCCTCGGCGGCCATGGCGGCACGGGGTAAGCCTACTGTCTCGGGCGTCGCTCCGGGGCTGGCAATGACCACCTTGGCCATGTTCGGCTTCACCGTTAACGACATCTTCGACTACTCTAAAGACCGCGCTGCGGGAATCCGACGGCCCATCGCCGAGGGAACCTTGTCGAGGTGGAGCGCCGCTTGGCTGGCGACCTGGTTGTTGCTCTGCACGTCTGTGCTTGCGGTGCTTGCCGGCTCGGCTGGCACTGTTCTGGCGTTCACCGCCGCGGCGCTTTTCTGGTACTCGCCGGCGGCGGGGCGATATCCACTGTGCAAGGACGTGTATGCGGCTGGCCTGTGCTGCGGACCTTTGTATTACGGCGCCTTGGCTGGAGGACTGGCCCGTCCGTGGACATCCTATGCCATATTGGCTTGCTTCGTGCTCGGGCGCGAAATCCTGATGGATGGCGCGGAACTGAGCGGCGACCTCAAAGGCGGTGCGCGGACGATCGCCGCGATGCTCGGCCAGCGCCCAAGCATGCGAATCGGCTCGACCTTGATGCTAGCGTCGGCCGCAGTCCTGGCGGCGATCGTGCGCGGTCGCCTAGCTGGCTTCACGGCGGTAGCCACTTTGGTCACGCTGGCGTGGGTCCTCTGTCGGCCGGGGCTTGATAGCAACGGGCGTGCTCGCCAGTCGCGGTTTCCCATGTTGCTGGGTGCCGTAACGGTGGCCTGCGCCGGCGCGTGATGGGAAGCGCAGCGATGCCCCCCTTCGAACTCTCCAAGTGGTACGCGGACTGCGTCACGGAGCAGGGTGACGCAGTCATCCTGTACAGCGCGGAACTCGCCTGGAGCGGCCCGGCCATTCACTACACCAGTCTTCTGCTGCATCGCCACGGGCATCCGATCCGCAGCCGCTTCTCATTGCGCAAACAGGCGCCTCCCGAGGTTCGGACGGACGGCAGCATAGCATGGACGTCGCGGGTGTGGAACGCCAGCGGCGAGTGGCGCAGGCCGGACGCCGCTGTGCGCGAGGCTCTCTACCATTCGCCCGCCGGGGTGCTGGAGTGGGAGTGCCTGGCGCCGCGAGCTGCGGCGCGCTTGTCGATCGGCGGAGACGAGCCTTTTGAAGGCTGGGGCTATGCGGAACGCCTGCGGCTCTCGGTGCCACCCTGGCGGCTGCCCATCCAACAACTGCGATGGGGGCGTTTCCTCAACTCGACTGACGCGCTGGTTTGGATCGATTGGCGCGGGCCTTACCAGCGGCAGGTGGTCTATCACAATGGCGCTGCCGTTTCCGCCCGCAGTATCGGTGATCGCGAGATCGTGCTGGCGCAGGGCGCGGGCGTGCTGAGCCTGGACGCATCGACAGTGTTGCGCGAGGATGCGCTGGGGGCGACCGCCCTGGCTGTTCTTCCCAACCTGGCCCACCTGTTTCCGGCGACCTTGCTCGCCGTGAGGGAACAAAAATGGTTGAGCCGCGGAGTTCTGCGCCGGCCGGGCCAACCCGATTCCAACGGGACGGCCATTCATGAGGTGGTGGAGTGGCCTTAACGCGGGTCGGAACATGGTTATACGGAGCAGCATTTGCGTTGCTGCTGCCCCTCGGGCTCGTCCGGTGGGCGGGTGCTACGGCGGGGATTGTGCATATTCCCCTGCGGGCGTGCCCCCCGCTAGGCCTGCCCCTCGCCCTGGCAGGCGCCTGCCTCCTTCTGCTGGGCATGCACGATCTTTGGATTTACGGCGGCGGCCTGCCTATGAATGCGTATCCGCCTCCGCATTATGTGAATCGCGGAATCTACGCGCAACTTCCGCACCCCATCTACGTTGGCTTTGTGATGGCGTGCGTCGGAGTCTCCATCGCCGTGGGTTCGGCCAGCGGACTGTGGCTGGTCTCTCCCCTCGTAGCTTTGGGGTGCACGGCCCTGGTTCTGGGCTACGAGCAGCACGACCTCGCTTCGCGCTTTGGCCGCGCGCCGCGACCTCTGCTGCCCGTGGCCGGACTGACTTGCCCAACAGCGAGGGATCGCCTGGCCTGCTACCTGTTCGTGTTCGTCCCATGGGTGGTGTTGTACGAAGGCGTGATCGCTTTGGGGCTGCCGCCAGATGCAACCACCGCACATCTGGCTTTTGAACCGGACCTCCCGGTTTTGGAATGGTGCGAGGCCTTCTACTTCAGCGCGTATGTAGTGACCGGGCTAGCGCCACTGTTCGCGCGGACCCGCGATGACTTGCGGAGCTTCTGCGTACGCGCGCTTTGGGCGATGGTAATCGCGTTTTCTCTTTACCTGGCTCTCCCGTTTGGGGCGCCGCAGCGGGGGTTCACGCCGCACACCCCACTCGGCCGCCTTTTATCTTGGGAGCGGACGCTGGACAACGCCGCCGGCGCGTTCCCTTCGTTCCACGTGATTTGGGGCTTCCTGTCAGCAGACGTTTATGCGCGCCGCGCGCAGTCACGATTCTGGAAGGGGGCATGGCTCGGGTGGGCCTGGCTGGTGGCCGCCAGTTGTGTCGCTACCGGGCAGCACCCGATTGCTGACGTCGCGGCCGGAATGGCTGTGGCTGCGCTGGTGGTTCGCGGCGGCGCGGTCTGGCAGTGGATTCGGAGCCGGGGCGAGCTCATCGCCAACTCGTGGCACGAGTGGAGAATCGGCCCGGTGCGCATCATCAACCACGGGGTTTACGTTGGCGCGGGAGCATGCCTGGCGCTCTGGCTGGCGTTATCATTCGCCGGCCCGGGACGGCAGGCGCCCGTACTCGTCGCCGCACTGGGGGCGGTAGTGGGCGCGGCGCTGTGGGCTCAGTACGTCGAAGGATCAACGCAACTGCTGCGGCCCTTCGGCTTCTACGGCGGGTTGCTGGGTGGAACACTGGGCGCGCTGTCGGCTCCGCTCTTCGGGACCAGCGCTTGGGTAGTGCTGGCGGCATTCTCCGTGGCAGGCCCGTGGGCGCAGGCGATGGGCCGGTTGCGCTGCCTGGTGCAGGGATGCTGCCACGGCCGGCCGGCGACTGAGTGGATCGGCATTCGTTACCTTCACCCGCGTTCGCGTGTCGTGCGCCTTACGGAATGGGCTGGCGTGCCGGTACACCCCACCCCCATCTACTCGCTGCTGTGGAACGTGTTTGTGGGGGGCGCGATCATCCGCCTGTGGATGCTGCATGCGCCGATGCAGTTGATCGTCGGGATCTATTTCGCGCTCAACGGCCTGGGCCGATTCGTGGAAGAAGCCTTCCGCGGCGAACCACAGACCCCGATCTTCGCCCGCCTGAGACTATACCAGTGGGCGGCGGTGGTCAGCGTGCTTGCCGGAGCGCTGATGACCGCGCTCGGCGCGAGCGACCCCGCCCCTGCCGCGAACTTTGAGTGGACCTCGCTGCTTCCGTCCGCGGCCTTCGGGCTGCTGGTTGGCTGCGCAATGGGCGTGGACCTGCCAGACTCTAACTGGCGCTTCTCACGGCTGGCGTAAACGCATTACGAATCGGCGATTCTCCTATGACGAACTCGCGGTGATTTGCCTCCAGGTTCTGCGTAGGGAAGAATCTACACCGTATATCGGAAAGAATCAGCTTGGCTGCACAACCGCCAGGCAAAAGGTGAAAGTCGCGGAAATCGCAAATTAGACGACATACGTCAAACCGCGACGCGACCGTGACCGAGAGAGTATGCCGGGCGAGTCCACAAAAATGCTCTGAGTATTTGGGCTCGCGGCGGCCGTCGGCGACTCTCGAAGCCTTCCCCTGTGGCGTTGTGCCAGGTGTGGGGGGAATTTTGTCTGGATCGTCGGCCAACCGGAGATTGCTGAGTTTCCGAAAACTCCCGTGAAACCGCGATATCGGAAAGTGGACCAACTCGGGCCAGTCCTTGTGGAGAATTGACGACGAGCGACACCGTCCGACTGGGTTTCGCCACTCGGAGACTGGTCGGGTATCTTAGCGCCTGTGAGGGTTGAAAACCTGCCCTACGTTATAACACCACGGTGGGGTGGTAGAGGTTTGGCAGTACGGCTTCGCCGATGGCTACCAGCTCGCCTTCGCGGGTCACGGCTTTCACGAACCGCGAGGCCGGCTGCGAGCGAAAGGGGGAGGCCGGGAAGTTCCGGCCGTTGCGGATTTGAGTGGCCGTCAGGTCATCAACGAATACGCTGGGGAATCCGGGAACCATCTGCGCCGCGGGCACGAGAGCGTCCAGGAGGCGGTCGTCCGCCGCCAGAGACTCGAGTTGCGCGATGGTACGCGCCTGGCCGATCTCAAACTCGCCGCTCAAGACCCTACGCAATTCCTGGAGATGCGCCCCGCAACCCAATAACTGGCCGAGATCGTGCGCGATGGACCGCATGTAGGTCCCACCCGAGCAGTGCGCCCTCAGGAGGACGTCCGCCCCGTTGATTCCCAGGATGGTGAGTTCGTAGACATGGATCTTCACCGGCTCCAATTCCACGACCACCGACTTCCGGGCCAACTCGTAGGCACGGCGGCCCTCCACTTTCTTGGCGGAGACTTGGGGAGGCGTCTGAAGGAACTCGCCGCGAAACCTCTCCAGGAGCGGATCGAGGTCCCCGGCGTCGATCGTGACTTCGGTCTTCGGGCTGGTCGGATCGCCGGCGCGGTCATAGGTTGTGGTGGACCAGCCGAACCGTACCAACCCCTCGTAGATCTTGTCGCTACGGGTGTAGAACTGCGCCAGCCGTGTGGCTCTGCCGATTACCAGCGGCAGCACGCCGGTGGCGATGGGATCGAGCGTTCCCATGTGCCCCACCTTCTTGGTCTTGGCGATGCGGCGAAGTTTGCCGACCACATCGTGGGAGGTCCAGCCTTCGGGTTTGTCGACTACAATGACTCCGTCCAATTTGATCCTTTCCATCCGCCGTATGATGCGGGCAACGCCGTCTTGGCCTCGCCTCCTCGCCAAACAGCGTGACCAGGCAACGCTGGCCGAGGCGACGGTACGCCCTGGGCAAAACGCGGTGACAGGCAACGCTGTCCACGGCGGCCCAAAGGCGGGGCCTTGGGACAGCGAAGCCTGCCACCGTGTTTTGCGGCCGACAGCGTTGCCGGTCACCGCCTTTTGCGGTGGACAGATTGGCTGTCAGCGTGATTCTCCGGACTGGCGAGTTACAGCATGGGGCACTCGCGCCTTGCAAATGTATCCTAATGTGAAATTACGGTCCCGGTCGAGGAAATCCAGAAACGGCAGAAGCAGTGCCGGCGGGACCAGCAGGATCGCGGCCGGGATGAACCAGAGCCAGCGAAGACCTCCTGAGAAGAATTGTAAACCGTTGAGCAGCCTCCTGGCGAGCAACCGGAAATATCCGCCGGCGGGACGCATCTCCACCACCTCGAATCCGCTCCTCTCCAGGAGGTAGGCCAGCCCGTAACGGGTGTACCGGAAGTAGTCGTGGGGCGCCTGGTGGACCTCCCACTCATGCGGCGCCGCGATCAGGAGCAAACTGCCGGGCGCCAGGGTCCGGGCGATCTCCCGCAGGGCGGCGCCGGGCTCGCGGAGGTGTTCTATGGTGACGATGTGCAGGGCCGCTTCGAACGTTCCGTCCCGGAAGGGGAGGGCTGCGAGGTCCGCAACAGCATCCAGCCGGCCGTAATCCCAGGCGGCATCCCCCACGGCGAGGTCCACGCCGCAGTATCGATGGCGCGCGAAGTCGTGCGCGTACTGGCCTTCGCCGGCGCCGGCATCCAGCACGCGCGCGCCCGCCGGCAGCTCGCGTGCGAAGGCGGCCACGGCGTCGGCAATCTCCACCTCAAAGTGCAGAATGTGACGGCGCAGCGGGCGTGGGAGCCGGTACGCCAGGCCCGTGTAGTTCATCGGCGGCGCGCCTCGATCATCACCGTGGAGCCGGCGCGGAAGGCGGCTTCGAGCACGGTGAATGGCAGCGATGCCACCACCAGGGCGAAGTATGTCAAGTCCCTGAGGAGCCGGGCACGGCCGCTCTCCTTCAGTCCGCGCACCCGGCGGGCCATGGGGTCGAGCGAGGGGGCCAGGCTGCTGGCCAGGCCGGCGGGATTATCGCGCAGGGAAAAATACTTGCGCCGGAGGACCTCGAAGCCGCACTGTTCCATGAGTTTTTCGACGTCGCGATCGCGGAAGTCGAATAGGTGGCGCGGCACATCCACGCCGTTCCAGGAGCGTCCCAGGAGGCGGAATTGCCAACAAGCGGCATTGGGCACCTGCACCACCAGGCGGCCGTCGGCAGCCAGCAGATCACGGGCGGCACTCAGGTAGGCGCGGGGGTCGTAGAGATGTTCCAGGACGTGGAACATGGTCAGGCCCGCCAGGCTTTCGGCGGAAAACGGCGCATTCTCCAGCATGGCGCAGACCGCCGGCGCCTGTTGTTGGCGCCAGGAGATGGCTGCAGCCTCGCGCGAAAAGTCGAGCCCCACGGCGCGGAATCCGCGCTGCCGCATGAGTCTCAGGAACAGGCCGCCGCCCGAGCCCACGTCGAGGAGCGGTCCGCGCGCGCGGGAATGGCGCAGGGACTGTTCCACGAAGCGGACGTGGTCGCGCAAGACCAGGCGGCGGTAGGCCTCTTCCAGGCGGCTGGCGGCACTCTGGTCGGGCGCGAACCAGTAGCTATCGGGATAGTACCGGCGCAGTTCTTCGGGATCGGGCTGGGGATCCAGGCGCACCAGTCCGCATTGGCTGCAACGCACCACAGCGAACTCCCGAGTGGTGGTATGGAACAGGCGGTCCGAGGCGCGGAAGAGCGGGGCAAAGCGGTCGCTACCACACAGCAAGCAGGCGCTCACGCGACCTCCCGCAGGCTGAGCCGGTTGGCCAGAATCAGGCGCCGGACTTCGGCGGGCGAGAGCTTGCGTATGCGCTGGATGGCGGCGCGTTTGCGGAGCATGCGAGGGGCCAGCCGGAGAGCCCCCAGGTCGCCGCGGACTAGTGCGACGGCCATCGCCCACTTGCCGCGGAGGCCCGGGAAATGCACGGTATCGCCGATTCCCTGGCCGGCGGCCACCATCCCCGCCACCAGGCGCGCGGCAAAATAAATGGGGTTGAGCCACAGGAGGCTCCAGGGGAAGAGCTTGAGCGCGAGCAGGAGCCGATTGCGCTCGATCAACTCCAGGCGCCGCACGGAGCTCTTACCCAGGGTGGAACCGCGGTGGTGGCGCACGACGGCCTCGGGCGTGTAGATGCATTTCCAGCCGGCGATGCGCGCCCGCAGGCCGAGCTCCGCATCGTCGCCATAGGCAAAGAAGTCCTCGTCGAATCCGCCGATCCGATCCAGCATTTCCTTGCGGTAGAGGGCCGCCGAGCCGTCGGGCCACAACACTTCCTCTTCGCGGTCGTATTGGCCGCGGTCCAACGCACCGCTGCCGCGTCCGCGATTCTGGCCGTCGGCAAAGATCAGGTGCCCCACTTTGTCGATGCGCTGAGGGTCCTCCCAGACCAGGACCTTACTGGCCGCCATCCCGATGTCGGGGCGTTGCGAGCAGGCGCGGTGGAGGGCCGAGAGCCAGCCTGGCTCGGCTTCGGCATCGTTGTTGAGCAGCGCGATGAACTCCCCGCGGGCGGCGGCGATGCCCTGATTGTTGGCGGCGCAGAATCCGCGGTTGTCGGGGTTGCGGATGACGCGCGCGTGGAACTCGTGCTCGGCAAGATCGGACGACCCGTCGGTGGATCCGTTGTCCACTACGATGATTTCGAGGGTCACTCCAGTTTGACGCGCCAGCGAGCGGAGGCAGGCGCGCAGAAGGTCCTTTCGATTCCAGTTGACTACCACCACGGAGATCAACGCTTATGCTAGCAGTTTGTGTGGCACGGGCATTCTTGCCTGTGTTGGTTTCCTCTGCGCCGGTCCATCCGGCAGGAACGCTCGTGCTGCCAGGAAAGAAAAACCAACACAGGCAAGAATGCCCGTGCTACACAACAGAAAAAACCACGGCAGGAGCGGGTGCGCCTGCCGTGGCTGTTGTTACCAATTCGGGGAGATCTGCTTTATTGGACGTCGTTTACTTTGCCGTCGATGAAGATGACCTTCATGCTGGGGTACACGTAGATCCTCTTCGTTCCGACATTGGCAACGTCCTTGGGTTTACCCATGATTTGTTCCACTTCACTGACGGTCATGCCGAGTGAAATGGTGGGCGGGGTTCCCCCGGAGTTATCCAGGCTCTGGTTCACTACATCCTGTTCCTGACGGCTGGCATCCTGCGCCACCTGGGTGATCTCGGTGGCGACGTTGGCATCCGGCTGGACCTGATTGCCGAAGGCGTTGTCCGGCGGGGCAGCGGCTCCCGCGGGGAGAGTCGGCAGACCGCCTTGGCCCTGTTTCGATTGGAGATCGCCCAAGCCCTGGTCGATGGTCGCGCGCATCTGATTCTGCATCTCCTGCAGATCGTTCAAGGCTACCGAAACCATGCTGCCCTTGCGGCAATCCTGGCCCTTGCTTGCCAGGACTACTACGTCGGCGTAGGTGCTGTTGGGCGCGGGAGCTCCGTTCATCTGGAGCACGTCGCCTTCGGTTACGGGGCACTCGCCGCCGGCGGAATTGACCGTCAGGGCGTTGGCGACCACAAAGACCTGCGGACCGTTGCTGCTGACTAGCGGGGGAGCGCTGCCAGCGCCGCCGGTGGACATGCTCTGCTGTTCGTTCCTTTCCTGATCCAGTTGGCGGTGCACTTCATCCGCGATGGCCTGCTTCACATCCGGCGTCAAGGGCGTAGCTGCGTAATTCTGCGGCGGGATCGAGGCCGCGGCGGCCGCATCCAAACGCGCCTGGTAAGCGTCCTGCAGAGTGTTCGCGATCAGGTAATCCGTCAACCAGAGCGAGGGAGTCGCATAGTAAGGGTAGGGGGTAAAGAAGCCGCCGTAGAACCCGAACCACGGACTGCCACCCCAGCCAAAGTTATAGTAGACCGGCCTGGCCCACGGGTTGAAGGCATAGGCGTAGAACGCGGGCCGATAAAAACGGTAGGGGGTGTACACATTCAAGGAAATCCCTCCAAAGGCATACGGCCGGTACACACGGGCATAGGAAACACCATGCACGACGTAGGTGCGCTGAACGAAATTCCGGTTGTTGACGACGAGGGGCCGCTGAACGTACCCGGATCCGCCGCGAGCGTTGGCCACGACGACCCTGCCGCCGGGACGGGCCATTTCGACGCGGTTGACCCCCGTGGGTGCGTGATGGATCACCGCTCCACCCGCAGTGTGGACTTCGCGAACGCTGCCGTTGGCGCCTTTGATGACATCGCCGCCATTGCGGGTGTGGACGACAGTGGTCCCCGCGGGACGTCCGCCGTTGCCACCGGCGTTATTGCCAAACTGACGGCCACCGCCCGGGTTGCCTTGGCCGGTGGGGCCTCGGCTCCCTTGGGTGCCGATGCCTTGGCCGGTGGGACCCCGGTTCCCTTGGGTGCCCATGCCCTGGCCGGTGGGGCCTCTGCTCCCCTGGCCGCCAGTCTGCGGGCCAGTGCCCTGGCCGGTGGGGCCTCTGCTCCCTTGGCCGCCAGTCTGCGGGCCGGTGCCCTGACCGGTGGGGCCTCTGCTCCCTTGGTTGCCTACGCCTTGGACGGTGGGTCCTCTGCTCCCCTGATTGCCGCTTGGCTGACCGCCGCTCGGCGTTATCGTACTTGAGTGCGTCGGTGGGTTCGATGGAGTTGGGCGCGCCGAGGCTGGATTCGATTGCGGCGCCGGGCGGGACTGTTGCACGGGAGCCGACTGATGGGGCGTTGGCGCCGACTGCGGATGAGGTGCGGGAGCCGACGGTTGATGAGGCGCCGGAGCCGAATGAGCAGGCGGCGAACTCGGCTTCTTGTCCTTTTGCCCATATAGGGCTGGGGAAGCTGCGAGCAGCAGCGCAACCATTGCTGTCCCAAGCTTTCCGGATAAGCTGGCTTCTGGCGTTCGAAAGATATTCATAAAGCTCTCCAAATGTTACCGCAATAAGTCTGCATATAGTACGAATGCCATCATTCTATTGGACGTCTGAGACGACACCATCCAAGAAAGTTATTTTCAGGTCCTTGTACAGGTAGATCTTCTTGGCGCCCAGATCGACCACTTTATCGGGCTGGCCGAGAATGGCTCGAACCTGTTCCAAAGTCTGTCCCAGTTCGATCCGCGCCGGCTCCCTGGCCGGTTCCACAGGTTGGTCGGGGACCGGTGTCGCCGGCGGTGCGGCTTCGTTTGGCGGCCCAGGGGGCTGGGGAGGCGCCTGGGTTGGCGGGCCGGGATTGGCGAAGGTGAACACCTCCCCGATCGTCGCCATGATCTGTTCGATCGGGGTGTTTTCCAGATTGCCCTTCTTGAACGGAAACGTGACAGTAGCTCTCACCGGGTTGGGCTCCGGGGAAGACGGATTGCAGGAGCCGCATGCTTGCACGTCGAGAATCACGTTGGTGTCCGTCACCTGGACCCTGAGCAGATAGACTCCCTCGCCGACGGCGAGGTTTCGTAGTCCGGCGGTTTTGTTCGCAACCAGTGAACTCAGGAGATCGCGGCGGATCTTCCCGTCCTTATAGTTGCTGCCGAAGGAAGCGCTGAGCAGAGCGACTCCGGAGCCGGGGACCGCGCCAATGCCATCTTTCTGAACTAACAGCACGGTGCCGGCCTGTTTCAACTCGAAGCCGGAGAATTTCGTAAGAACAAACTGGGACTGAAGTTGTTGCAGAAGGCTGGCCTTGGCAGCCTTCGAGTCTTGATTTTGGGGCGCGGCCAAGAGGCAGGCCAGCAAGGCTCCCGTGAGAACCAAGCCCCGAACTATTTGTCGCATCAGATTAATCCCCGTTAATCTTGCTTCTTCAAACCCGGAATCCCCGTTTTGGGTCCAGGTTAGCTTACCTATACACCTTAGCGCCTCTGGAGACAAGCGTTTTCCGATTTTAGCAGCCGAAAGACATATTGCCCTTCTTTGAGGTACTGTTTCCTTTTCGGTACTGCCAATACTATCGACCGGCGAGCCCCGTTCGAATAGGGTTCATTCTACCTGAAATCGCCCCTTCATAAGGTATAGCGGAGAACGGAGACGAAAATGCTCAAATTAGTTTCCGGTTTCGACCGGGGGCTTGGTTTCTTTCGTGGTTCCACACGCTATATACTGATCGAAAGTGTCCGTCCACCCCGAAAAACCGAGGGAAGCTGAGCCAGCGCCGCTTACGGCGTTGTTGAATCGAATGCGGCACGGGGATCAGGATGCCGGCGAGGCGGCCGTCGAATTGGTGTACAGCGAACTGCATCGCATCGCATCGAGCCAGATGCGGCGTGAGCGTCCGGGACACACCTTGCAGACCACCGCGCTGGTACACGAGGCCTACATCCGTCTGGTCGGTTCGGAATCTATGGAGATCCAGAACCGTGGACACTTCTTCGCCGTGGCCAGCCAGCAGATGCGGCGCATCCTGGTAGATCATGCTCGCGCGGGACAGGCCCAACGGCGAGGCGGGGGCGCCACCAGAGTCCAGATTGAACAGGTGCACTCCGGCCAAGAGGCGCAGAGCATCGATGTGCTGGTGCTGGATGAGGCTTTGACCGAGTTGGAGCGTTTGGACCCGCGCGCCGCACGGGTGGTCGAACTGCGTTATTTCGGCGGGTATACAGATAAGGAAGTAGTGGAGGCGCTCGGGGTGGCGTTGGCTACGGTGCGCCGGGACTGGGAATTTGCCCGCTCCTGGTTGTTCGACCGGATGCGCGGAAGGGACGGGGGAAAAAAGGGGTTGGGGGTTAGGGATTAGGGGTTGGGGAACCGCGGGGCTTGTGATCGCCCCAAAACCCCCGCCCTTACCCCTGTAACATTATGTCGCCGGAACTTCACCAGCGGGTTCGTGAACTCTTCGACCAGGCGCTTGAACGGCCCGAAGCGGAGAGGCTTTCGTTTCTGGAAAATGCGTGCGCCGGCGAGCCGGAGGTGTTGCAAGAGGTTTCCCGACTGCTGAATGCCCACGTGGAATCCGCATCCTTCCTGGAGAGTCGGCCCACGAACCGGTCTACCCGAATCGATCGTTACGTGATCAAGTGCGAACTGGGGCGCGGGGCCATGGGGGTGGTGTACGAAGCGGTCGACCCGTTAATCGGCCGGACCGTGGCAATCAAAGTCATTTCCCTGGAGGCCACCACTCCCAAGGAAGTGGAATTCATGCGGGAGGGCCTGTTCCGTGAGGCGCGTTCCGCGGGTGGGCTGTCGCATCCGGGCATCGTCATCATCTACGATGTGGGGCAGGAAAACGACGCAGCCTTCATCGCCATGGAGCGGGTGGAAGGGCCGACCCTGCAGAAGATGCTGGACGATGGGGGGATCACGGATCCGAAGTTGGCGCTGGATATCCTGCGGCAGGCGGCCGCGGCCCTCGACTATGCCCATCAGAATGGCGTGGTACATCGCGATATCAAGCCGGCCAACATCATGCTCCACAAGGGCACGACGGTAAAG
>PMTT01000522.1 GCA_003167275.1 Bryobacterales bacterium
TTCCTTCTGGTGGCCTTCGGCTTTGGACTGTTATCGATCTTCACACCTTGCGTGTTCCCCATGATCCCCATCACCATGTCGTACTTCCTGAACCGGCAGTCCGGCGGAAGACGTGACGCCGTGGTGCAGGCGGTGGTCTTCTGCCTGGGAATCATCGTGCTGTTTTCCGGGATCGGACTTCTGATCACGGCGATTTTGGGACCGTTTGGAGTCGTGCAACTCGGGTCTAACCGGTGGGTGAACGGATTCATTGCCGCGCTGTTCATCGCCTTCGGATTAAGTCTGCTGGGCGCGTTCGAAATCACTATCCCGTCGTCGATTCTGACGAAGCTGAACCAATCTTCGGAGAAGGGAGGATTCGGTGGCACGCTGCTGATGGGGCTGACGTTCTCGCTGGCCTCATTCGCGTGCGTGGGTCCCTTTGTGGGGACCCTGTTGGCAGAGTCAGTGGGCAGCGGCGGCGGCGCGCGGCCGGTCTTCGGCATGCTGACCTTTGCGACGGGCCTCGCGCTGCCGTTCCTGCTGCTGGCTCTGTTTCCCTCGTACCTGAAGCGTATGCCGAGGAGCGGCGGGTGGCTGGCCAGGGTCAAAGTCGTGATGGGGTTCGTAATTCTGGCGTTCAGCCTCAAATACCTGAGCAGTCTCGACCAGGTGATGCAGTGGGGCCTTCTGACGCGCGACCGGTTTCTGGCCGCCTGGATCGTGCTGTTCGCCATGGCGGGATTGTACCTGCTGGGCTATGTGCGCCTGGAGGGCATCAAGCCGGATGATTCGATGGGCCTCGGACGGCTGCTCTCCGGGATGGCATTCCTGATCTTCGCCATCACCCTGCTGCCAGGGATGTTCGGCGGGAGACTGGGCGATCTGGACGCATACGTTCCGGTAGCCGGCTCCGATTCGGGTGGACTTAGCGGTGGCTCGTCCGAGACCGCTCTGGTCTGGATGAAGAACCAGTACCGGGAGGCCTTGGACCGCGCGCGGCGCGAAGGAAAGCTGGTATTCGTGAACTTCACCGGGTACGCCTGCGCCAACTGTCACTGGATGAAGGCCAACATGTTCACCAAGCCGGAGATCGCCGCCGCGATGAAGGGCTTCATTCTGGTGGACCTGTATGCCGACGGCACGGACCAGGCATCCGAAGACAATCAGAAGATGGAACTGGCGAAGTTCCAGACGGTGGCGGAGCCTTTCTACGCCATCATGGACCCCGATGAGAAGGTGATCGCGACCTTTCCCGGCCTGACGAAAGATCCGCAGGAGTTCCTGGCGTTCCTGGGGAAAGGAGCGGCCGGGGCGGCGCCGCCGGCCGCGACGTCACCGGCAGCTTCGCCGGTCGCCGGGCAGGCCGGCACTCCCGACACTTCCAAGGCCGGATTGCCTCACGTGAACAAGTTGGATGGCGGAGCACTGGACACGGCGGGACTCGGGGGCAAGGTCGTCGTCGTCAATTTCTGGGCCACCTGGTGTGTCCCCTGCATCGAGGAGATTCCCACCTTCAATAAGCTCCATCGGCAGTTGGGCCCGAAGGGCGTGGTGGTAGTGGGCGTGTCCATGGATCAGGAGGGTGCGGAGCGGGTCCGGCCGTTCCTGAAAAAGCACGCCATGGACTACACCGTAGCGTTAGGGTCCGACGCAGTCAGCGACCAGTTCGGCCTGTCCGACCTGTTACCAGTAACGGTGGTCTTCGACCGAACCGGCAAGCAGGTCAAGCGCTTCGAAGGCCTCGTCTCCGAGGCCGAACTCCAGGCGGTAGTCGATAAGGCGATGCTCTGAAATGTGGGGCGGACCCCCCGGTCCGCACGCGACCCCCTGGTCGCGCTCTTCGCAGCACGATCAAACTTCGCACCGGGGCAAATCTGTTCCATCGCCGTCCTTCACGCTCCGGGCAACGGGCCGACGAGGGCGTCGGCCGCGGACCAGGGGGTCCGCCCCACCCTGGTGGCCGAAATCCACCATGGGCGGTGCATTCCAGCCAACCAAAGCTGCCATTGGTGCTATTATTTTCAATTACTTACGAGCCAAAATGGATTGGTGAAACAGATGCATATGGGAGCTACGTCGAAAGGTATGAGGCACCTCACTATATGAGCCCAATCACGATTCACCCGTTCCGCCCGACTCGTTTCGGTATCACCGTCCTTTTATTGGCCGCATCCGGCCTGGTGCTGGCGCAGCAGCCGCAGCCACCCGCACCGCCCCAGCCACCTTCTGGCGGATGGCGTCGCGTGGGCGATCCTCCGCCTCCACCATCTACTTCATCCCAACCACCAGTTACCCAGTCCCAGGATCCGAGCGAGCCCGTAGACCGCAGCGATGCCTACGGCCAGCCGGCGCAAGGGCAGCAACAGAATCCACCGGCCAACCCACAACTGGGCCCGCCCCCTGCTCCTCCCCGCGATCGGCCCGGCTATCGGCCGGCTTATGGCCTTCCCCCGGAATTGACCCTTAAGCCCGGCACTTTCGTTACCATCCGGACCAATCAGCCGCTGTCGTCGGACCACAACCAACCCGGCGATACTTTCTCTGGCACGCTGCTACAGCCCGTCGTAGTGGATGGGGTGGTAGTGGCGCAACGTTTCGGCGCCGTTTACGGTCGCGTTGCCGAGGCTCAGAAAGCGCATGGCTCTAACAGTTCGCGGTTGGGCCTGGAGTTGACCAGCTTGACCCTGGCCGATGGCACACAGGTGCAACTCCGCACCCAGTTGGTTGCCCGCCAAGGGACCACGACCCCGGCCGGCGTGCAGGCAGGCACGGTTGTCGGTACGACCGCCGTTGGCGCCGCGGTGGGTGCGGCTGCGGACTACGGCCGCGGAGCCGCGATTGGCGCGGGAGCCGGAGCCGCTGCGGGAATCGTCGGTGTGCTGTTGACCCGCAATCATCCGACGGTCCTCTACCCGGAAACGGCCTTGACTTTCCAGGTAGAAGCGCCTGTGACGATCAACACGGCGCGTGCTCCGCAGGCTTATCGGTACGTAGGTCCCGAGGATAACCGCCCGCCCGTGCAGACAGGCATGGGTCCGGGGCCGGGGCCGAGGCCGGTTGCGCCAGGGTATTCCTATGGCCCGGGATACGGCCCCGGATATGCCCCGGGATACGGCCCAGGATACGGCCCNNCCCAGGATACGGCCCAGGATACGCCCCCTACCCGTACTACTCCCCCTATTACTACGGCCCGTCCGTGGTGGTCGGTTGGGGTCCCGGTTTCTTCTATGGCCGCGGATTCGGATTCGGCCGTCGTTGGTAAGCAGCTAGCACTATGTGGGACAGGCCTCCCGGCCTGTCCACTGTGGAAACAGCCACGAGGGCAGCCCGCAACGGCTGCCCTTTGTCGTCTCTGGCGGATGCAAAAGGGCCACGAAGTTGGTTTTGGGACAGCCTGTCCCAATCCGGAAGAACGGACATTGGTAGCAAATGACTTACACGCTTCAGTTGGGACAGGCTGTCCCAACTGGCTCGCCCGACTCGATTTTTCCGGATCGGTGCAGGCGGCGACCGCCTGCCACACGACCGCCCTTGTGGAGCAGGCGGTCGCGCCTGCTCATCTGGATTTTCTCAAGCTCAGCTTCCGGGATGGTATTCCCGCTGGGTGTGTCCCNNTATCCCCGAACTCCACCACGGCGACGAAGCTATTCCCGCTGGTGCCATACCACTTCTTCGTCCCCGTATAGGCACGCGCTCCGAATGACGCCAGCGAGCCCCACTGCGAGGAGGGGAAGCCGACGGGAATGCTCGGTCCCGCGTCGTTGAACGGCTGGACGATGTCGCCGGTGAGGCGCTGGAATCGATTGATCTCGCCCCACGGCGTCTTCCAGCTTCCAAAATCGGCCGCGAGCTTGTCCGACGCACCCACGAGCGCCTGCAGAAGTTGCTCCGGCGTTGCGTTGGCGAGTGGGTCGTCAACCGGTGCACCGCCGCCGCCTCTTCTGCCCCCGCCCGCCCGCCGGCGGACCTCGTCGCCCCAAAAGATCGCCAGGGACGTCGGGACCGACGTCGCCGACCACCGCAGATCCCACCCTCGCAACAGTCCGATCTGGTCGGCCACTTTGGCCTTCAGCGGATCGGAGGCCGGGGCAGCGTCCCAGGCCTTGATCAGTTGCGGGATGGGCTTCTCAAACCAGGTCAGGTAGCTNNCCGGCCGCGGACCACGGCCAGTTGTTGGTGTTGTAGAGCCAACCGCTCTTGGGATTCAGTAAGTGCGGCGTTTCGTCGACCGTGAGGAGCCCCTGCCACTCCGTCTTGGGATCGCTGCCATCCACCGGGTTGCGCCAGTCGAAGCTGGTATCGCGCTTGGGAATGAAGTTGCCGTGGAAGTAGGCGATGTCGCCATCGGCGTCGGCGAAGATCGTGTTGTTCGACGAGTTCGCCTTCAGTTCCATGGTCTGGCGGTACGACTTGTAGTCTTTCGTCTTGGTCCGCGTGTAGGACTGGGTCAGCGCCTTCACGGGCTCCTGCATCAAGCGGATGGCCACCCACTTGCCATTGGCCTCGCGGATGATGGGCCCGTGATGCGTGCGGTAGACCGTGAACTTCTTCTCGGCCATCCCCTGGTCGGTCTTGTACGGCACCTTGATCTCCGACGCCACCATCGGGCGTTCCTCGGTTCCGTACTTGTAATAGTAGCGGTCGCCCTTCTTGACAACCGTTTCGAGATACTCATCCACCGCATCCACGCCGCTTGAGGTGTGCATCCAGCCGGTCTTCTCGTTGAATCCCTGGTAGATGAAGAACTGGCCCCAGGTGGCGGCGCCGTAGGCATTCAGACCTTCGTCGCTCACCATCTGCAACTCGGACCGGAAGAAGAAGGAAGTGTGGGGATTGATCAGCAGCAGGGCGTGGTGCGATGCGGTGTTCGACGGCGCGACCGCCGCGCCGTTCGATCCGGTAGGCTCGGGCGGGTAGTCCTCGTCGGCGGACAGAAGGCCGACCTGGGGGTCGGCTGCGGACCTGGGGGTCCGCCCAACTGAGGGGCTTGCGGGGGGCTGGACGGACGTCGCCTGGGTCACGGGAGTCTTCCCGTAGAACGCCTGGAGCTGGTTGAGGTTCACCTTCTCGATGTCGCCGCCGATGCTCCCTTCGGTGAAGGAAAGCGCCATCCAAGGCTCGAAGTGCTGGATGACCCTGGGCTTCACCTGCGGATGCTGGGAGAGGTAGAAGTTCAACCCATCCGCCCACGCGTTCATGAGGGACTTCAACCACGCCGGGCTGGAGGCGTACAGCGTCTTCAACTGCTCGGGGTCGATGAAGAGCTTCATGCGCAGGTCCTGGTAGATTTTGGACTCGCCCTCGGCTTCCGCCAGGCGCCCCATCGAGTTGAGGTAGTTCGTCTCGACGCGATTGAAGTCGTCCTCGGCCTGGGCGTAGATCATGCCGAAGACAGCTTCGGCATCGGTCTTGCCATAGACGTGGGCGATGCCCCAATCGTCGCGGATGATGGTGACGTTGCGGGCCTCCTGCTTCCAGCGGGCGGCTTCCGGGTCCTTGGCTGGCTGGAACGCGAAGCACGCGGAGGCTGCCGCGAGGATTAGGACAAGCTTCTTGAGCGCAAGTTGGTTCTTCATGGGTTGCTCTGATCCATTCTAGTGCAGGCGGGAGCAGAGCATGAGCTGGACGCGGAGACGCGGAGAAACGGAGATCAGCGCGGAGAAGAACGAGAGGCATTGACCGCCGAGACGCAGAGACGCCGAGAGAAAGAAGAAAAGCAAAGTCAAAACCTGAGAGCGCAGAGGAAGCAGAGGGAACAAGGGCTTGGTGCGCGAGAGCAGCGGCGGGTGCCGGCCCTGAACCGGAGCCCGCCGCTGTTCCTCGGTGTTACTGGCCCGGAAGGGCGAACGTCACGTTCACGGTGGTGACCACTTCCACCGGGTCGCCGTTCAGCAGGGTTGGCTGGTACACCCACTGCCGGACGGCGTCAATCGCCGCGGGCGCCAACAGCGGATGCCCGCTCACCACGTCGACGGTCTTAATGGTGCCGTCCTTGGCGATCACCGCTTTGACAACGACCACTCCGGTGATGCCGTCTTGACGCGCCACCGCGGGATAAACCGGCGGTTGCTGGCGCACCAGCTTGGCCTGTTGCACGGCTCCCTCGACCATGATCCGTGGGGGCAACGACGCATCGTAATGCCAACCCGGCGGCGGAGGCGGCGGAGGAGGAGGTGGTGGTG
>PMTT01000098.1 GCA_003167275.1 Bryobacterales bacterium
AACCTGTGGCCGAATGCCGTCCAAGCCTATGACCACTGGATCCGCACCTCGCTCCGCAACGACCTGCCGTACGATCGATTCGCCCGGCAACTGTTGGTCTCGAGCGGGAGCAATTTCCGCGTGCCCGAGGTCAATTTCTACCGCGCCGTCCAGAGCAGGGAGCCCCCAGCCATCGCCCAGGCCGTGGCGTTGACCTTCATGGGAACCCGCGCCGCCCAATGGCCAAAGGCGCGTTTGGACGGCATGGCCGCCTTCTTTTCACGGATTGGGTACAAGTCCACCTCGGAATGGAAGGAGGAGATCGTCTACCTCGATCTCGCCGGAAATGCCTCCAGCGCTGCAAGCAAGCCCGACCTCCCAGGCAGTGCACCTGCCGCAGGCAAGCCCGGTCTCGCCAGCAGCGCACTACCCGCCCACAAGCCGCCCGTGACGTTCCTATTCCCAGATGGCAAGCCGGCGCACCTTTCGCCTGGTCAGGACCCCCGCGAGGCGTTTGCCAATTGGCTCCTGGCCCCCGGCAATCCGTGGTTCGCCCGCAACATCGTGAACCGGGTCTGGTACTGGCTGCTGGGGCGGGGCATCATCCAGGAACCGGACGACATTCGCCCCGACAATCCAGCAGCCAATCCCCAACTGCTGGCCTTTCTGGAGCGCGAGCTGGTGGCGGGCCATTACGACCTCAAGCACATCTACCGGCTGATTCTGAACTCTCAGGTCTATCAGCTCTCCTCCATCCCCAGGGACAGCAAGGCGGAGGCAGCCGCCAATTTCGCCTACTATCCGCTGCGCCGCCTGGATGCCGAGACCCTGATCGACGCGATCTGCCAGGTCACCGGCACCACGGAAGACTATTCCAGCCCCATCCCCGAGCCGTTTACCTTTCTTCCGGACAACCAGCGCTCGATCGCACTGCCGGATGGCAGCATCAGCAGTGCCTTCCTCGACATGTTCGGCCGTCCGCCGCGCGACACCGGGCTCGAATCGGAGCGCAATAATCTCCCCACCGCCGAGCAGCGGCTGCACCTGCTGAACTCCAGCCATATTCAACTCAAGATTCAACAGAGCACCCGGCTCCGGTCCCTGATGCAGCCCCCTGTCGCCCAGCCCGGTGTGTCCCAGGCTCCCGCCAGGCCGCGCGACCCGATCGACCGGCTCTACCTGGCGATCCTCTCGCGGTACCCGACCGATGGCGAACTGAAGACCGCGGCGGCCTATTTTCAGTCCGTTCAAGGAGCCAAGTGGCCCGCTGCTGTGGATCTCTCGTGGGCCTTGATGAACAGCGCGGAATTCCTCTATCGGCATTGAAAGGAAAGCGGAGAACGCGGATGAGAAACACTTTACAGTTTTCCAGGCGTGACGCCTTGCGGCTGTTGGGCGCGGGCGGCCTGCTGGCGGCCGGCGGGCATCTCCCTCTGCGCGCCGGTGTGCAACCGGCCAAAGCCAAGGCGGTGATCCAGATCTGGATGTGGGGTGGCCCGGCCCACCTCGATACCTTCGATCCGAAGCCTGCCGCCGGCTATGACTACTGCGGTCCGTTCGATAAGCCCATCCCCGCCAAGGCGAGCGGGGCCCTGATCAACGAACTGCTTCCGCTGCTGGCCCAGCAAGGCGACAAATTCTCCCTCATCCGCAGCATGACGCACGGTATCTTTGCCCACGAAACGGCGTCCTATGCGGTCCAGACCGGCCGAAAGCCGGGTGAGCGGCTGGTCTATCCTTGTGCCGGAGCGGTGGTCTCCCTGTACAAAGGCCGCGACGCCCAATCCGGAGGATTGATCCCACCCTACATCGTACTCACCCAGCCGCAGGGGCGGTTCTCGGAGAACGGCTTCCTGGGCGAGCGTTACCGGCCCTTCGCCACCGGCGGCGACCCGGCGCAGGCGCGCTTCGTGGTGGAAGGCGTGGTCGCGCAGGGCATCTCCGACCAACGGCAGAAGGACCGCCGCGAGCTGCTCCACCAACTCAACACCCTGGAGAAGGCGATCGGCGACGATGCGTCGCTGAAGGCCCTCGACCAGGCCGAGCAGCAGGCCTACGGACTGATCCTCGGCGACGCCGGAAAAGTGTTTGATCTGGCGCAGGAAAAGGACGAGATGCGAGACCGTTACGGCCGCAACACTTTCGGACAATCCTGCCTGGCGGCACGGCGGCTGGTGGAGCGCGGCGTCCCGTACGTGACCATCAACTATGGAGGTTGGGATACGCACCGCCAGAACTTCCAGGTGATGCGCCAGAAACTGCCTCAGATGGACAAAGGGCTTTCGACACTGCTGCAAGATCTGTCGGAGCGCGGTCTGCTGGACAGCACCATCATCTGGTGGAGCGGCGAATTCGGCAGGACTCCCCGGGTGCAGTGGGAAGCGCCCTGGAATGGCGGGCGCAATCACTGGGGCGACTGCTTCTGCGCGTTGGTCGCAGGCGGCGGGTTCCAAGGGGGCCGCGTGGTAGGGGCCTCCGACGCCAGAGGGGAACAGGTGAAGGACCGGCCCGTCTACCCCGCCGATCTCATCGGCAGTATCTACCAGCAGATGGGGATCGACCCCGAGGGCAAAATGCCCGTCCAGGGTCTGGACGTCCGCACGACCCCCGCTGCGACGGACGGCATCAAGCTGGCTGGCCGCCTGAAGGAGTTGCTGTGAGAAACTGGCGCGCCGGGCGGGCAAGGATCGGCATGAAAACGGG
>PMTT01000083.1 GCA_003167275.1 Bryobacterales bacterium
GGTGGATTACGACCGCGATGGCAAGCTGGATCTCTTTGTGGCCCACTACGTGGTCTTCGATCCGGAAAAGATTCGGCCTCGCGGACAAAACCCCGCCTGTAACTGGCGCGGATTTCCCGTGTATTGCGGTCCGATGGGACTGCCCAATGAGCCCTGCCGTCTGTATCGCAATAACGGAAATGGAACGTTCACTGACGTCAGCGAAAAGGCTGGCATCCTCGATTCGGCCGGGTANNGGCGATTTCGACAACGATGGCTACCTCGACATCTTCAAGACGCACTTTGCCGCCGACACCAACATTCTCTACCGCAATAACGGCAAGGGCGCCTTCCGCGATGTAACCACCACATCGGGATTGGCTGTGGAAACGCGTTTCGTGGGCTGGGGCGCAGCCATACAGGACTTCGATAACGACGGCCTTCCCGATCTGTTTTACACGACCGGTATGGTTTCACCCGAGTTGGAGCGCGATCTGCCAGATTCGCCATACAAAACGCCGAATGTGCTGTTCCGCAACCTCGGGGGCGGAAAATTCGAGGAACTGTTCGACCTTGCCGGACCGGCGATGAAGGAACTGCATTCCAGCCGGGGGGCGGCATTCGGAGACTTCGACAATGACGGCGATATCGATATTGTCGTGATGAACATGAACGAACCGCCGTCATTGCTGCGCAACGATGTAAGCGGTCCACATCATTGGCTCAAGGTGCTGCTGGCCGGAGTAGAGTCGAATCGATCCGCGATCGGCGCGCAAGTGGTTGCTGTGTATGGCGGATACCGGCAGGGCCAGGCGATCCTCGGGCAATCTTCTTATCTCTCGGTCAACGACCGGCGCCTGCATTTCGGACTGGGTTCGGAAACCGGCGCAAGGCTTGAAATTCGCTGGCCCAACGGCAGGCAGGAACTCATTGAGCGAGTGGAAGCAGACCAACTTGTCGTCATCCGGGAAGGCTCGGGAATTGTAGCCAAACACCGTTTCACCAAGCTACCGGCTGCGTGAAAACCGCCTCTGGCTGGGGGATTCCACCTTGTCGCCTGTACCGTTCCTGTCGAAGATATTTGAAAACTTTCCTGAAAGCCCTTGCATTCCGCGCCAGCTTGCTATAGTATAAACCCACTATTGCCTTGGGGAGTTCCTGAGCCACGTCGGCTCAAACAAAAGGCGATGCGAGGGAAGCAGATGTCAGCCATCAGAACCACGTTCACAATTGCCCTGTTGCTATTGGTCAACGCCAGTCTCTTTGGCCAAAACGTCACCAGTTCTGTTCTCGGAACAGTCGTGGATCCTGCCGGCGCTGTGGTAGGCGCCGCGGCGGTCGAACTTACTAACCAGAGCACCGGAAACTTGAATCGCGCGGTCACGGACAGCGCCGGATTGTTCCGCATTGTTAACATCCTGGCAGGAAGCTATTCGCTTCGTGTTCGGGCCCCGGGCTTCAAGAACTTGACGGTCACCGACCTCATCGTCGATGAGAGCCAGGCGCATGATGTGGGCAAGCTTCAACTCTCGCTCGGCGAGATCACGGACTCGGTCAGCGTCACCGCCGAAGTCGCTGCTGTCGATACCGCCAGCAGCGAACGAGCGCCGCTCCTCGATAACAGCCAGCTCAACGTCGACGCCATCAAGGGCCGCGACCTGATGAGCTATATGAAACTGCTTCCCGGCGTGGTCGACACGACGACCAGCCGCGATATCAGCGGCGGATCGATTCTTGGCGGCTTGACGTTCAGCGGCAATTCGGGAATTGTGGGATTCTCGGTGGACGGCGCAACCGACATGGACACGGGCTGCAGCAGTTGCTTCGCGCACTTTGAGCCCAACATCGACGCCATCGGCGAAGTGAAAGTGCTGATGTCGAATTTCGCGGCGGAGTACGGCCGGAACTCGGGCGCCACCATCAGCGTGACGACGAAGGGCGGCTCGCAGAGTTTTCATGGTTCGGGTTGGTGGACGCACCGCCACGAAGACTTGAACGCCAACCAGTTTTTCAACAACCAAACCGGCCAGCTAATTCCCCGCTATCGTTACAACATCGCCGGCTGGACTCTGGGCGGACCGGTCTACATCCCTAAGCTCTTCAACACCTCGAAGACCAAGTACTTCTTCTTCGCCTCCCAGGAATACACGCGTTCGTTGCTGAACGCCGCCAACCAGTACCGGACGATGCCGTCGGCGGCGGAGAAGACGGGCGATTTCTCGCAGAGCTTCAATCCCGGCAACTCCCTCATCGTCGTCAACGATCCCACCACCGGCCAGCCCTTCCCGGGCAACATCATCCCCCAAAACCGGATCAACGGCTGGGGCCAGGCGATGCTCAATTTCTTCCCGCTGCCGAATACGTTTTTCCCCGCGGGATCCGCGCAATATCAGCAGGATAACTTCCAGTCGGAGGCATCGGGATCGCACGCCCGGCGCGACGACATCATCCGCGGCGATGTGATTGTGAACTCCAAGCTGAGCGGCTTCATCCGCTACGGCCACGATTACGATTTTTCGGATGCGCTTTACGCCAGCATCCAGTTCAATTCGGCTGTTCAGGGCCATCCCAACCCGGGAACCGGCCTGGTGGGAACCGTGAACTATACGTTCAGCCCCACGCTCGTCAACCAAGCCACGTATAACTGGAGCTACAACTACTTCTCGTATTACGAAGAAGTGCCCGCAGAGGTAGCCAGATCTCTGGCCAACGGAACCCAGGGCACCCCGCAAGCTGGACAGCCGCTTCCGAGCTTGTTCCCGCTTCATCCCCTCGGGTCGGGTCCCGGCGGCAATCTGCTCGAGGGCCCGGCGAACTGCTCCAACGGGTATTGCCCCTATCTGCCGGGTTTCAGCTTCGGCGGCACGCCGGTCAACGCAGCGAGCTTCGGTGAATCCAACGTCGACTACATCAATACCAACCGCATCTACCAGTTTTCCGACAACCTGACCTGGATCAAGAATAACCACACGATTAAAGCCGGCCTCTATCTTGAGCGCAACCGTAAGCTGCAACCGGGTGGCCCGAGCTACACGGGCGCCTACAGCTTCGGCAAAGATGTCAATAATCCGCTCGATTCGGGAAACGGTTATGCTAACGCCCTACTCGGTAACTACGACACTTACAACGAAAACAGCGGCCACTTCGTGTACGACGTCTACTACTGGAACAGAGAGTTTTATGTCCAGGACGACTGGCGCGTCGGGAAACGTCTCACGCTGAACTACGGCATCCGCTTCTACAACATGACGCCGCAGGTAGACCAACTGCACGAATTCTCGTACTTCGATCCGTCGCAGTATAAGGCGTCCGCCGTTTCCGCTATCTACGCGCCCTATTGTAAAACAGGCAACCCCTGCTCCGGAGCCAACCGCGTCGCCATCAATCCGCTCACCGGGGTAACCGCCCCTGCTTCGTACATCGGGTTGTTCGTTCCCAACAGCGGCAACCCCGCCAACGGCATGGTAGTGGATGGCTTAAACGGCGCTTCCCTCAGCACGTACACGAACCGGTCTATCGCTCCGGCTCCGCGCATTGGTTTTGCGTTGGATGTTTTCGGAAACGGTAAGACCGCGTTGCGCGGAGGTTATGGCATTTACTACGACCGCCTCGACGGCAACCAGGTGTACAGCATGTCGGGCCAGCCACCGGTCGGTTACCAGCCGACCGCGTACTACGGAAACATCTCGAATCTGGCCAGCGCCGGCGGGCTGATCGGCCCCCCTGGCCTCACCATGTGGAGCGGAAAAACGGCGATCCCGCAAAACCGCAGCGCGAGCCTCGGTGTGCAGCAGAACATCGGCAAGGGCACCGTGCTCGACGTGGCATATCAGCTCACTCAGGGAGTCCACCGCTACTACCTCCGCAATCTGAATGCGATCCCGCTGGGTGCGGATTTCAGCGCGCAGTACCTGGATCCGACCCAGGCGATCTCGAATCCGCTGAACCCGCCGCACCTTACCGCCGCTTTTCAGAGACCGAACTATCCCGGCTTCGGCGATATCAACCAGCACGACTTCGGAGCCAAGTCCAACTACAACGCGCTCCAGATAGCGGTCCGCCACCGGCTCCAACACGGTTTGACCTTCGGTTCGTCCTTCGCCTGGTCGCGCTTCATGAACGTCACGTCCTTCGACCCGTTGGTTCCAAACAACCTTGCCCGTAACTATGGACCCAACGGCGCCGATCGCCGCTTTGTAGGGGCCGTCAACTACTCCTATGATCTGCCCAAGCCGGGCCAGATGCTGCATTCGAAGGTGCTTGGAGCGGTTGCGGACAACTGGACGCTGTCGGGCATCACAGGCTTCTCGAGCGGCGCTCCGTTTACGCCCAGCTTCTCGACGACAAACGGTCTGGATATCACGGGCTCGGGTAGCGAGGGCGCGCGCATCAACGTAGTTGGCAATCCGTTTGCCAACGTCCCCCAGGGCACTCCGGGGCTTCCGCATGGTGTAATCTATTTCAATCCGGCCGCGTTTGCGGAGCCCGCCGTCGGAACCATCGGCACCGCCGGCGTGAACGTGATGTACGGACCGAGTTTTGTTAACTGGGACATGAGCCTCGGAAAGCGGATACCGCTCGGGAAGGAAAGCCGCTCGCTCGCGCTGAGGGTTGAGGCGTTCAACGCCTTCAACCACGTGCAGTTCACGGGCGTCAATTCCAGCTTTATTTTCAACGCCGCCGGCCAGAATACCAATTCGAACATCGGGGCGTTGACCGGCGAACGTGGGCCACGCGTCGTCGCTCTCGAACTGCGGGCTCAGTTCTAACCTTTGGAGCAGCCGGTTACAGTAATCGACCGGCTGCTTCGTAAATGTCTTACGAGCCGCCGGCCCAGTCCGGCGGCTTAACTGTTGTTAACTCTGCCTTTCCTTAGGATTGGCGGCCCGAGAGTTGGGCGATCCAACTCCCACGTTTGGCGCCGCGCTCACCCGGTAAGGCAATTAGGATAAGCATGAAAACGAGAATCAATCTTGTGCTGATGCTCGCACTGGCGATCGCGCTGCTTGGCGCCGCGTTGACGATGGCCACACCGGCTGGGGAGGCTCCGCCCCGGCCGAAAGGCCCATGTGACATTTACGCCGCCGCCGGCGACCCCTGCGTGGCCGCTCACAGCACCACGCGCGCGTTGTACGCCTCCTACAACGGCCCGCTCTACCAAGTCCTGCGCCAGTCGGACGGCAAGACCTTGAACATCGGCGTCGTCCAACCCGTCGCCGCGCCGCTCCCGGATGCGGGCGGATACGCCAACGCGGCTGCGCAGGACGCGTTCTGCGCCAACACGTACTGCTGGATCGCCACCATCTACGACCAATCCCCCAAACACAACGATCTCACGCAGGCGCCTCGCGGCGGATTCAGCGGCCCCGCCATGGGTGGGTTCAACAACCTCCCGGTCGCCGACATGGCGCCCATTACGATCTTGGGCCACAAGGCCTACGGCGTCTTCATCGCGCCTGGCATGGGCCTCCGCGAGGACGATGCGAAGGGCACCGCAGTCGACGACCAGGCGGAGGGGCAGTACTGGGTCGTTAACGGCCAGCACTACAACTCCGGCTGCTGCTTCGACTACGGCAACGCCGAGATCGACAGCCGCGACGACGACAACGGCACCATGGAGACCACCTACTACGGCAACGCCACAAACTGGTATCACGGCAACGCCCCCGGCCCGTGGATCATGACTGACCAGGAGAACAACCTGGTCGGTTGCGTCAACCCGGATGGATCTAAACTCTGCCCAAGCCTGCCGAACATCACCTGGCGATTCGTGACCGCGATGGCCAAGGGCGAACCGCACCACTGGACCTCCATGGGCGGCGACGCGCAGAAGGGCGCCCTGTCGGTGATGTTCGACGGACCGCGCGTCAACTCCACCTATGACCCGATGCGCAAGCAGGGTGCCATCCTCCTAGGCAACGGCGGCGATAACAGCGTCGGCTCGCAGGGCACCTTTTATGAAGGCGCGATGACGGCCGCAGGCACCTTCCCGACGGACGCCACGGACCAACTCGTGCAGGCCAACGTCGTGGCTGCCAGGTACGACGTGCCGCGGCTGAGCCTGGCGCCGGCGTCGGCAACGGCCGTTCCGCCAGGACTTCAGACGTTCTCACCGGCGTCCTCGCAGGACACCACCGTGACGTTCACGAATACCACGGGGGCCCCCGCGGTGGGTGTCAAGTTGACCATTTCCGTGCCCAACAGGCAGTGGACATCCGTCGTTCCGGCTACGACCAAGACGTCGGAGACGATCGCCGACCCAGTCGCGCCGGGCGCGAGCGTGAGCGCGACTTTCAAGGTCACCTCGGGGCCGGCGGCCTTCAACGGCGACCTGGTGGGTAATGCCTCGTGGACGAACCAGACCACCGGCAAGACGCAATCCGAGACGACGGCCGAGAAGGTGCGGAACGTCAGCCCGATCAAGATCAACGAGTTCCGCGTCGGCTCCCCCGGCAACCCGACGAACTCGTTCATCGAGCTCTACAACGCCGGCGCCCGTGACGTCGACCTCTCCAACTGGACTCTGACCGAGCACTCCAACCAGCAGGCCATCTTCTCGGCGGTGCAGATCCCGGCGGGGACTAAGCTGCCGGCTCGGGGCTTCTATCTGCTCGGCCTTTCCACCTCCGGGCTCGCGGCGCCCACGCGCGCGGGCGATACCACCATCCACGTCAGGAGCACGACTGGCTTGTCGCCCGGCGATACGATCGCTATCGACGCCGGGTCGAACGTGGAGACCCGCAAGATCGTCAGTGTCGGGACGGCGGCTGGCAACAATACAACCCTGTGGCAACCCCTCCC
>PMTT01000147.1:0-129 GCA_003167275.1 Bryobacterales bacterium
TCGCGGTAGAGTTTCTTGTGCTCCAGAAACAGCACCGGATCGTCGGAGCGCAGTGCGGTTCGCAGCAAACCGCAGGCGTCCAGCGCATTCGAAGGCATCACCACCCGCAGTCCGGGGATGTGAGTGAAC
>PMTT01000147.1:146-8145 GCA_003167275.1 Bryobacterales bacterium
CGCGAAGCTGCATCATCGCCGGCCAGATGTAATCGAAAAACTGGATCTCCGCCACCGGCTTCAGCCCCCTGGTGGCCATCCCGATGGCGCGCCCCACGATCGCGGCCTCGGCGATCGGCGTGTTGAAGCTCCGGCCGGAACCGAACTCCACCTGCAGGCCGGCCGTGACTTTGAAGACTCCGCCTTTCCCCTTCACCTGGTGGAGGCTCTCTTCGCGCGAGCAATCGGCCACATCCTCGCCGAATACCAGGACGTCGGGATTGCGCCGCATCTCCTCCCGAAGCGTGGCGTTGATCAGATCCACCATAGTCATCGGGGCGCCGCGGAATTCGGGAGAGGATGCGAATTCGCCCGCCGTGGGGTCGACGCTCTCCGAATACAGGTGGGTCAGGGCCGTTTCCGGCGCCGGCGGTTCGTCACGCAGCGCCTGCTGGGTAGCGTGGTGCACTTCCTCATCGATCTCATGGGTGATGCGCTGCAGCATGTGACGATCGATCACGCCTTCGTCCATGAGGAACTTGGGGAAACGGATGACCGGATCGCGTTCGCCCTCCAACTTGCGCTCGGCGGGGGTCTTGTAGAGCCGCTCGTCGTCCGAAAGCGAATGCGAATAGGGACGAATCACGTGGGCGTGCACCAGCGCCGGCCCACTGCCTTCCCGGCAATACGCTACCGCGGCCTTCATGGCGCGGTAGGAGGCCAGGAAGTCCGTGCCATCCACCTCCTGGCGGAACAGACCCGGAAATCCCGCAGCAAGCTGAGAGATGTTCCCACCGGCGGTCTGGCATTCCACCGGCACCGAGATCGCGTAGCCATTGTCTTCGATCAGGAAAAGCACCGGCAGGCGCAGCAGGCAGGCCGCGTTGAGGGCCTCCCAGAACTCGCCCTCGCTGGTGGCGCCATCTCCCGCCGAAACCAGCGTGACCTCGTCCGAACGCGGGTCCTGATACCGGGACGCCTCCGCGCACCCCACGGCCTGATTGAATTGCGTCCCTGTGGGCGACGAGGAGCTGACGATGTTGTACCGGCGATGTCCCCAGTGCGAGGGCATCTGTCTGCCGCCGGATGCCGGATCTTCGGCGGCGCCCACGGCCTGCTGCAACATTTCGTGGGGAGTGACGCCCAACGTAAGGCACAACGCGCGGTCGCGATAGTAGAGGTACAGCCAGTCGTGGCCCTGGCGCAAGGCCATTCCGGCAGCGACCTGCACGGCCTCGTGGCCGGCGCCGCTAATCTGGAAGAAGATCCGGTTCTGCCGCTTGAGCGCGATTTCCCGATCGTCCAGCCGGCGAGCAGTGTGCATGAGGCGAAACGCCCGAATCAGATCTTCCTGCTCAAGCCCCTCAAAGCGTCCCACGGCTGAAGACTGCTGCGAAGTCGAAGTCGTCGCCACCGATTGCCCTGCCCCCCTCTCCAGTGTAAACGAGGAAGCCCGTAAGCCCTACTGATCGGTGGTGCCGTGGGGCAAGTCCTCGACTTGCCCGCCCAAAAGCCATGGCTTGGCAGGTCGAGGCCCCGCCCTACGTCCGCGCCAGCTTCGCCGCGATGATCGCCTGTCCCACGTGTCTCTGAGTATGTTCGGCAATGTGCGTCACGAGGCCGATCACCGTGGTCGGCAGCCTCTTCCGTCCCACTGTGCGGTCCTCCGCGAGCGTGGACGGATCGAGCGACCGCACCACCGCCTCGGCGTTGCGAAAGGCGCGGTCCAGATCTGCCAGTAACTCGTCCCGCCCCGGCCCGATGCCCGTCTCCTCCGCCTTGAGCGTCGCCATCTGCTCCGCATCGAGCGCGCGTCCCTGGAGGTAGGTCATCAGACGCCCGGTACTGCCCGCAATGTGTCGCACATGGAAACCCACGGAGCCCAACCCGTGAGGGGTCGCCCAAATCTGGTCGGCAGTTAGCGGTTCGGTGTAACGGGCCAAGTCCCTCGCGCGCCTGCTGAAAGGCATAGAGAATCGGCGCCAGCAAAGGATTCACACCAGGGATAGGCCCTCGCAGCCAAGGCTCAGGAAGGTTGTCCATACCCCTCAGTATGTGGCACAGGCATTCTTGCCTGTGTTGGTTTTTCCTGGTTGCTGCCTGCTGCAATGCAACACAACACCGAAACCAACACAGGCAAGAATGTCCGTGTTACCGAGGAACGCTGACCAGCACCGACTCACTCCGCTCGGACTTCAAATAGGCGTAGGGGTCGTGATGCACCGCCCCTTCCGGCAGCCAACTCCACAGTTTCCCCAGGTCCTTTCGGATCTCGTCGACATAGAACTCCGGAAGATCGTCGGATTCCTGCTGGAAATAACGGAGAAACTGCGGATCGGTGTCCAGCCTCTGCCGGATTTCCCGGTGGTACTTGATCCTTCCGAACCCTTCCGACGAAACTGCGCGCACCACGTTCATCAGCCGCGGGATCGCCGCCGGTGTCGCCCGGAAGCGATCATAGATCGCGCCCGGGGAGAAGGAGTAGCGAGTCAGACTGATGACATGGTCGTAGAAATCGCGCCAGGAGTAATTCCTGGGCGTGACGTTCATGCACTGGTTGTTGTTGAGAAAGTGGAAGGGGAATGGCAGCACGCGGCCGGCACGCTGGTAATCCAGATTGAGCGCCGCGGCCCGGCCGAACGACGTGAGCAGCGAATAGCCTGGAAACGCACCCGGCGTCATGTCGAGAAAGCGCTTCGTGAGTTCGAAGGGCTCAGGCCCTTCGTCGGAATCGAGGCCCAGTACGAAATTGGTTTGCACGTAGGGGATGTATTTGAGGATCAGATTGACGTGCTCGGATACCTGCCGAACCTTGTCCATGCCCTGCAGGGAGCCGGTCTTCGACTTGTTGCCCAGATCGAACCACGATTCCACGCCGGGAAGGAGAGCTTTGAATCCATTGCGCTTGAGCCTTTTCAAATGCGGCTCCGCAAGAATCGACAGACTGCTTTCGGCGATGAACTCCATGCCGCCCGGAGGCACGGCCTCCTCGATCACATCGAGGTAGTCGTCGAATCGCACTCCGAAATTGGGGTCGTGCCAGCCTACCAGCGGCCGCTTGAACTTTCCCAACAGGAACTTCAGATCCTCGCGGAGCACATCGAAGTCCATGGGTTGATAAGGCACCGCCGCATCGATGCAGAAGCTGCATGTGTAAGGACACCCAAGGCTGCCCAGCATGGGAACCATCTTGATGATGGGCGCTTTGCGGAGGGTCGGCTCGATGAACTGCCAACGTTCGCGGACTCCCGGTAACTCTCTCGGCTGCTGTCTGGCGGAGAGGTGTACGCCCATGGGCCGATGCTGCGAGCAATCCTGCAGGACGTCGCGGAGCGTCTCGCGGTCCGTAAAACCCAGGACGTAGTCGAAATGCCGCCTGGCGTCTTCCGGGTAGCACCGGGCGTGAGGCCCTCCCAGGACGGTGATGGCGCCCTGCGACCGAAAGAGGTTGCTCAGGGCGTAGGCTGTATGGGCCGCCTCGGTGAAGGCGCCGATGAAGACCACGTCGACGTTGTCGGGCAACTCCTTCAGCAGATCTTCAAAGCCGGTGTAGCAAACAAAGGCGACATCATGTCCCTCTTCCCGGCACCAGACACCCAACACTTGAGGCATAATGCTCGCGAGATTGGCATTCATCACGCGAGCCCAAAGAGCCCCGGTAGGGCCCCTGGAAACGATATCGATGATCCCGATGCGAAGGGCTTTCATGGCGAGCGATCGATCACGAAACGGGGATTTGTTCCTAAGGCGGGCCGGCCCTGGATGGAGAACTCAAGGGTTTCGAAAAGCACCGGGATTTCCAGCGCCCGAGTCGCTATGGTCGGATTGTCTCTTCTTTCCTGCCGGAGGACCTGGCGGCGCGCAACCCGTGAGTGCAGTTGAGCCCACGAGTTCTCCGATAGTCCAAGCGCGCGCCGCGACGCGATCCCCAGGCAATACGTGACACGAAATGATTTTCGCAATCTTTCCAGCTCTTGACTGAGCAATATTGCTCACTTTTCGACCCCATTCGGTACGGTTCCGTACTCGCTTTGGGGCACGGGCGGAAATGGGGACAGCCGGGTAAGCGAGCTACCGCCTACACGTTTGCCCAGAATTTGGCACACCCTGGCGGCCTGGAACGGGGGCTGGCGGGTGCCCCTTTTACCGCACCATCAGCGAAGTCAGCAGGAAGCCGCCTACCACAAGACCGGCAAAGATCGTCGCGGCCAGTATCAGCGGGCGTGTGCCGGCCTTTCGCAACTGGTCCCAGCGGGTTCCCAGGCCCAGCGCGAACATCGCGCTGCTCAGCAGGATGGTGTCCAGGTCGATCAACCCGGAGCGCACCGCCGCTGCCGGAGTGTAGAGTGACTGTGCGGCGATCACCGCGACGAACCACAGCACAAACCACGGGAACGCGATGGGGCGCCGTCCGGCCGCATTCCCGCCGCGAATGCGGCCCACCAGCAGGAGTACCGGCGCCAGCAGCAGGACGCGCAGCATCTTGGTGATCACGGCAGTGTCGCTGGCGATCTGTCCCACGGCCCGTCCCACCGCCACCACATGCGCTACCTCGTGTACCGTTGCGCCCGTGTAGATGCCGAATTGGCGTTCCGTGAATCCGGTATGGGGATAGAGCACCGGGTAGAGAAACATCGCCATAGTTCCGAAAACCACCACCGTGGCGACCGCCACGCTGACTTTGTGGGACTCGCCTTCGATCACCCGATCGGTCGCCAGCACCGCCGCCGCGCCGCAGATGCCGCTGCCCGCACTCACCAGCAGGGCGGTGTCGGCATCCATCCCCAACACGCGCGTGCCGAACCAGTAGCCCAGAAGCAGCACTAAGGTAATCACCGTGACATCCAGTACCAGTGCCCGGGGCCCCAGCCGGAAAAGGTCATGCAAAGTGAGGCGTATGCCGTACAGCACGATCCCGAGCCGCAAGAGCTTTTGCTGGGAAAACTTGATGCCGGGCTGAAGCCGTGTAAGGAGCCCGCCATGGACCGCGTTTCCCACGGCCATCCCCGCGAGGATCGCCAGGGTGAGCGGACTCAACTGGATTTTCTGGTCCCACGGCAATCTGGCGGCATACCAGACGGTCAGGGCCACCAGCAGGCACAGAGCGAGGCCCGCCGCGAACCCTTTCGATGTTTTCGGAATCGTGATCAAACCGCAGAGTAGCGCGCCGCGCCTAAATAGGGGAAACTGATAATTTCGATATCTCTGTTCGGTTTAATCAATTTGTGGGGCAGGATTTCATCCTGCAGCCGGCTTTCAGCCGGCCTCCGGGCAAATCGTTCGGAGTCGGTCTTACTATGCGCATTACCATTCGGCAACTCGAAATCTTCCGGGCCATCTATCAGGAGCAGACAGTCACGGGGGCGGCCCGCAAGATCGGGCTCTCCCAAGCCGCCACCAGCCAGTCCCTGGCGGAGCTTGAGAACCTGCTCGAACGCAAACTCTTCGACCGGCACGGCCGCCGCATCGTCTTGAACTCGGCGGGCCGCCAGCTTCTGCCCGCCGCCGTCCAGGTCCTCGACCGCGTCCGCGACATCGAAGGCACGGGAGCGCACCAGCCCGTGCGAATCGGCATCTGCGCCAGCCTGACGGCGGGAAACTATATGCTGCCGCCGATCATCTCGCGCTTCGTGCGCAGCCATCGGCATTATCACTTCCACGTGGCCATGGGAAACACCGATCAGGTGGTGGAATCCCTGCTGCAGTTTGAGAGCGACGCCGGTTGGATCGAAGGCCTGGTGCATCATCCCGACCTCACGGCCTTTCCCTGGCGAGAAGACGAACTGGTGATCGTCGCCGATCCCCACCATCCTCTCGCAGGCCGCAAGGCCAGCCCCGCCGACCTCGCGGAAGCCTCCTGGGTGCTGCGCGAAAAAGGCTCGGGTACGCGAGCGGTTTTCGAAAGCGCCATCGAGGGCAAATTCGAGTTCGCGCAGGTGCCCATCGAATTCGGCGGGATCGAGGCCATCAAGCATGCCGTGCTCGCGGGCGCGGGCCTGGGGTGTATCTCCAAGGCCGCGGTGGTCGCCGAGCTCAAGTCCGCCCGTCTCCGCCGCGTGCATGCGCCGTGGCTCGACCTGCGCCGCCAGATCACCGTCCTGGTGCATCGCGAGAAGTACCTCGACGCCAACCTCCAACGCTTCCTGCTGGACTGCGGCGTCAAGCTCCCGGCGAAGCTTTAGTGGGGCGGGCCCCCTGGCCCGCAGCCGACCCCCTGGTCGGCTTGTTGGACCAACGAAGAGCCAGACCAGGGGGTCCGGCGCGGAAGAGGGCGTCCGCCCCACGTTCGGTCCAGCACCTTTCATGCGAGCATGTGATAATCCTCTTATATCCGTTTGGAGGGCCAGCCCTGTTCAGAAATACAAGAAATCAGACTCGAGCGTCGCTTGCCGTCGAATTGCTGGCGGTCCTTCTCCCCATCGTGGGGATCGCCGCTTCCCCTGACCATGTGGTTCAACTGCCCATTGAAGTGGTCGGTGCGAACGGCACGACCGCAGACGTCACCGTGGATGTCCCGGAAAGGGATGCCAGCCAGGTCCGGTCACTCCGGATGCAGATCCACGGTCTGGGCTACCCCGACATGGCCAGCGTGCAGGTGAACGCCAGCCCCTGGTTTGCTCTGAACAACGAGACGGCGGCGGTTGCCGAGCCTGGCAAGAGCTACGGCGGCATCGGTGGCGGCTTCTCTACCCTCAAACTGACGCTTCCCCTTCCGCCTGGGGTCGTGCTCGCGGGTCCGAATACCATTCGGTTCCGCTTTAACCGCTCGGATGGCGTCGCGAGCGGCTTCCGGGTGCTGGCCTTCAACTTCGTTACCGGCGAGGGCGGCCCGGTATTACCCGCCGGCGCCTTTGTTCAGGAGGATCCGAATACGTGGACTCCGCCCCGTCGCGACCCCAAGGACCTCACAATAGGTCGAGGCCTCTGGTATGGCGGACAACTTGTCGCCAACAATTCTCCCGGCGCTCCGCCCATTCAAGCGCATTGCGCCGACTGCCACGCTCAGGACGGACGGGATCTCAAGTACTTCAACTTCTCCAACCAATCCATCATCGCGAGATCGCGATTTCACGGGCTTTCCCCTGTCCAAGGCGAGCAAATCGCAAGCTACATCCGGTCCTTGCAGGTCCCCAATCCCGGCCGTCCGTGGAATCCACCTTACCAGCCGGGCCCGGGGCTGGACGCTCAACCTGTGACGAACTGGGCAGCCGGCGCCGGGCTCTCCTGGGCGCTCGACAGCGATGACGCTTCGCTCCCGTTTCTCTTCGGTTCGAGCGAAGAGCGGCGCGGTGTGGGAACGGCGGCTCCAGAAAAGGAAACGAACCGTCAGGCAGCGGCGCTCCGGATCACCGAGGAGACATTCCGTCCCGACGGGAATCTGAACCCACGCGAGATTCCCATCTCCCTGCAACTGCCCGACTGGAACCATTGGCTCCCGCGGGTGCACCCGGTCGACGCCTGGGGTCCGGAATTTCTGCGCAGCGATTTGAACCAACTGTATAACGCCACGGAGGCCGCACCTGCCCCAACTGCCGCAACTAAAGTGAAGGGCCCTGCGATCATCCCGATGAGGGGCCTCCGGTCGATCGTCGCCTCGCCCGAGCTTGGGAAGTTCATCTCGTCTGGAGACATCGTCTCTTCCTTCGACAGGTGGTCCAAATCGCAGCGAAAGTTCCTGGCGCACTACCAGGCGCGGACACCGGGCGATTGGTCGCCGGACTTGAGCAATAAGGTGTACTCCACCCAGCTTTGGCAGCTCGTGAAGACATGGGAGATGGCGCAGGAGTTCAACCTGGAGGGCCGCGGCCAGGAGTTCTACGGCCCAAACGGTGAACCGCGTACCTGGTTCAACACGATTGCCCTGGCGACTGCTCCGGCCGAGTCCAATATCCCCGACGGACCGAACGGAATGGGCGGCAGCGCGCTGACCAACGAGTACTTTGACAATGCCTGGTATGAGGTGCAAGTAGTGGTGAACAGCGGCAATCACCGCCGCCACGGCAGGCAGCCGATCGACTGG
>PMTT01000147.1:8239-10932 GCA_003167275.1 Bryobacterales bacterium
CGTTCGTCAGGCAATCACGGAATCGCTGCTGACGGCGTGGTTGGACAAGAACGTGAAGTATCGCACGGCGCAATATTTTAATCAGGGCACCTCGTCGACGGCAGAGGCCTATGCCCTTCCCAAGGATCTTGGAGGCATTTCCGGCGGCAACGTCTGGGTGTCGGCGCCCCAGTTTGAGGCGGCTGGGGTAGCGCCGGAAGCCGTCGCGAAGCTCCTGAAATGGGGCCAGGCTTACGCCAGAATGGCTGCCAGTCTCCACTACTGAGTACACACCTTGGTGGGGCGGACCCCCTAGTCCGCGGCCGACGCCCCCGTCGGCCTGCTCGCATCGCGCCGGAATTTGATTCCATGGGTGACAGCGGGTCCGGGGGGACCCGCGCGGACCAGGGGGTCCGCCCCACACTCGTCTCGACGCGTTTCGCCTTCGTGATTCCGAAACGCTGTCAAACTAAAGCAGATCTGGTGATTTCGGAGGCGGTTCAGTTCTGGACGGTGGCGGCGGCGGCCGAGGCAGGCGCCCCCGCTTCAGCAGGTCCAGCAGCCGGAGCAGCCATAGGTCTGAAGCCGGAGATGTAGTTCTTCATGCCGACCTCGACCCAATGCAGCCCGACGGCCTTGGCTTCGTCCAATGCCTTCTTGTTCTGCCATTGGTCGTGCGAGATTCGGTAGCAGGCAATCACCGTGCCGGTGCGGTCCTTACCTAACTTGCAGTGCATGAATACCGGGTCTGGGCTATTCAAGAGCGCCAGGACTTTCGCGACGGCCGCTTCGCTCGGCGCCACCAGCCCGTTCATGGGCACGCTGACGTACCGCATACCGGCAGTTTGAACGGCCTTGGCTTCCGCGGCAAGGGAATGGTCGCCATCCTCGTTGTCGCGGCGCAGGTCGACCACTACCTTCACCCCCAACTTTGCCAGGCTGTCCCAGCCCTGCCCGGTGGGTTGAGCACCGCGGAAGATGTGCTCGTTAACTTGATGAAAATTGGGCACACCAGGGGCCTGGACCTCCGCAGCGAACGCAACGGAGGACAGAAACGCCAGCGCGGCCAAAATCGGAAAGCGCATGATGTTTTTCATAAGGTTGGCGGGTATCACAACCATAGACGGAGCAAATGGCAATCAGGTTTCGTTGCCGCAAACCAAGCGGTTCGTGGCATCCAGCCTGGGGGTGTTGCGCTCGGGTGCCCCCTCAAATCCGACAACGCTTTCCCACCCCACCCCGCTGGGTAGGATGTTACCATCTGATGAACGCCGAAGAGTGTTATCGGCGGCGGGGTTTCAGCCGTGTACCCGCACTCACCAAGTCGTGAACCGCTTCAGGCACGGGCGATGAGGTTTCCACATGCGGTTTCGATCCTACGATACGGAAGGCTTTTACGATGAGATGTTTGAAGGCGACGGGCGGCCCCGGACCGGCGCCCAGCTTCTTCTCGAGACGGTCGAGGCCTTGTCCGACGGCCATCTGTTGCGCTACAAGCATGCCGCCGAGCGGATGCTGCTGCAGATGGGCATCACGTTCAACGTTTACGGAGACTCGGCCGGCGCCGAACGGATCTTCCCGTTCGACCTGATCCCCCGAATCGTCCCCGCGGACGAATGGGAGCATATCGAGCGGGGCCTCAAGCAGCGCGTACACGCGCTAAATGCCTTCATCGACGACATCTACCACGACCAGAAAATCCTCAAGAACGGCATCATCCCCAGCGAGGTGGTACTCTCCGCGGAGTCGTATCGGAAGCAGTGCCAGGGTCTGAATCCGCCCTGGCGCGTCTGGTGCCACATCACCGGGACCGACCTGGTCCGCGACCGCGATGGCCGGTATTACGTCCTGGAGGACAACCTCCGGGTCCCTTCCGGCGTCTCCTACGTGCTGGAGAACCGCGAAGTGATGAAGCGTATCTTCCCGGCGGTTTTCGAGGGGCTCTCGGTCCGCCCGGTCGCCGAATATCCCAGCCGGCTGCTCGAGATGTTGGAGTCGATCGCACCATCGCCGGCGAACACTCCTCACGTGGTGCTCCTCACGCCCGGTATCTACAATTCAGCCTATTTTGAGCACAGCTTCCTGGCCCAACAGATGGGCGTGCAACTGGTGGAGGGCCGCGACCTGGTGGTGAACGATGGCGACGTCTTCATGCGCACCACCAAAGGCCTGGAGCGCGTGGACGTGATCTACCGCCGCATCGACGACGATTTCCTGGATCCCGACGCATTCCGGCCCGACTCGCTGTTGGGCGTCGCGGGCCTGGTAGCGGCCTACCGGGCGGGACGCGTGGCGCTGGCCAATGCTCCGGGCAATGGCGTGGCGGACGATAAGGTTATCTATGCTTACGTTCCCGAAATGATCCGCTACTACGAGGGCGCCGACCCCATCCTGCCCAACGTGCCGACCTATCTTTGCTGGCGGGACAGCGACCGGGCCTATGTCCTGGAACACCTGGATCAACTGGTAGTGAAGTCCGCGAACGAATCCGGCGGATACGGCATGCTGGTGGGCCCCCATTCCACCCGTAAGCAACAGGAGGAATTCGCCGTCAAGATCAAGGCCAATCCGCGGAACTACATCGCCCAGCCGACCCTTGCGCTGTCGCGCGTGCCCACCATCGTGGACGATCATTTCGAAGGCCGCCACGTGGATCTTCGCCCCTACGTCCTGTGCGGCAAGGAGATCTACGTGGTGCCCGGCGGTCTGACCCG
>PMTT01000147.1:10948-17880 GCA_003167275.1 Bryobacterales bacterium
GCATGCTTTAGCTTGCCCTGTCAGGTAATTCCAGGGCAAGCTAAAGCATGCCCCGCACGAGACTACACTTATGAGCACCTCATCCAAGCCCCTGCTGAGCCGGGTTGCCAATTCCATCTACTGGATGGCCCGCTATATCGAGCGAGCCGAGAATGTGGCGCGCTTTATCGCCGTCAACCAGAACCTCATGCTGGACATGCCACGAGGGTATGGAGACATGTGGCAGCCTATCGTGGACGCCACCGGGGACCGCGCGCTATTCCTGGAGCACTACGGCTCGGCCACGGAAGAGAACGTCATCCGATTCCTGGCATTCGATCCCCAGTATCCCAACTCGATTTACTCCTGCATCCTGTCGGCCCGCGAGAATGCGCGCTCGGTCCGCGAGACCATCTCCTCGGAAATGTGGGAACAGGTCAACAGCCTGTATCTGCTGATCACCAGCGAGAGCCGGAAACCCGTGCCCGAAGTGCTGCCCGAATTCTGCCATCACATTCGCGAGGCCTGTCACCTCTTTCAGGGCACCACCCAGGTGACCCTCAGCCACAACGAGGCATGGCACTTCATCCGGCTGGGGACCACCCTGGAGCGTGCCGACAAGACTACTCGCATCCTGGATGTGAAGTACTTCATCCTGCTGCCGTCGATCAGCGATGTGGGCACGCCTTACGACGACATCCAATGGGCGGCGGTGCTGAAGTCGGTCAGCGGCCTGGAGATGTACCGCAAAATCTACGGCCGGATTTCGCCCGAGCGGATTGTGGAGTTCCTGGTGCTGGATGGAGAGTTCCCCCGAGCCGTTCGCTTTTGCGTCTCTCGCGCGGACCAGTCCTTGCACGGGATCACCGGCACACCCCTCGGGACCTTTTCCTGTCCTTCCGAACGAAACCTCGGCAGGCTCCGCGCCGAATTGGATTTCTCCCAGGTGGATCACATCCTCAAGAGCGGATTGCACGAGTTTTTCGACAGTTTACAGACGAAAATGAATACAATCGATGAGTGTATCCTCGGCGACTTCTTCGTTCAACGTCCCATCGCCCGAACCGCCGGCGGATAACCCGAGCCAGCCAATGACATTCTGTTTGGGAATCACCGTGGAAAAGGGCCTGGTGGCAATCGCCGACACCCGGGTGGTCGCCGGTAACGAGTGCCTGGTCGCCAGAAAGACCGCCAGCTACCAGGGGCCGGGCTTTGCGTTCTTCGTGATGCATTCCGGTCTTCGATCTCTCCGGGACAAGATCCTCCTGTTCTTCGAAGAAGCCTTCGCCCGCGAAACCCTGACTCGCGACCGGCTCTTCAAAGTGGTCAATCTGTACGCGCAACAGGTGCGCCGGGTGGCCGATGAGGATGGCCCCGCCCTGGCGCGGGCGGAACTCCGATTCAATGCCTTCTCCCTGATCGGCGGGCAGATGGGGAGCGACTCCACGCACCGCCTCTATCTGGTTTACCCCGAGGGGAACTGGGTGGAGATCGGCCCGGACACGCCCTATCAGATCATTGGCGCGTCGGGATTCGGAAAGCCCATCTTGGAGCGATCCTTGACGTGGAAAGATTCGATGCAGTACGCCTTCAAAGTGGGTTTGCTGGCATTCGATGCCACGCGCCTGTGCGTTGCCGACGTGGATTTTCCCATGGATGTGATCCTCTACCGTCGCGGAGCCTTCGCCCTGGTGGAGCAGCGATATGAGGCCAAGGACGTGCGCGAGATTTCCAACTGGTGGCAGGAACGCATGCGGCGAAGCGTGGCCGACCTGCCTTCGGAATGGATCGAGGCGGCTTTTTCCCGGCTGACCGGCGACGAACCGGTGCCCTGATCGCGTGCCCGCATGCTTATCTTCGCCATCGAGGTCGAGGAAGGTCGAATCTCCGCTACTTCTGAATTGCCAGTGTGAGCCGGGTCACAACGCTATCGCGATCGGAACTCCGGCGGCGGCGCGTCCCCGTTTCGCGACTACGGAACGTACGATAATACTCCACAGGAGCCGGGATCTGGACGCTCAAATCACGCAACTGCTTCACCGGGCCCGTGAGGGTGATACCGCCGCGGTCAACGAACTCATGCCCGCGGTATACGCCGAATTGCGCCGGATTGCAGCACGGCATCTCCGCAAAGAACGTCCGGACCACACGCTGTCGCCGACCGCTCTGGTGAATGAGGCCTACCTGAGAATGTTCGCGCAGGAGCCGCCGGATTTCGCGGACAGGTCCCACTTTCTGGCGTTGGCAACGCGCGTGATGCGGAGCATTCTGGTGGACCATGCGAGAGCGCGCGGATCCGCCAAGCGAGGTGGCGATAGCCCCCGCTTTTCCTTCGAAGGCAACCTCGATCTGGCCGTGGACGGTGTCGATTTCCGCCTGCAAGTATTGGATTTGGACCGCGCCATGGACGCCCTGGCTCGTGAGGACGCGTCGCTCGCCCAAGTTATCGAGATGCGCTACTTTGGCGGCATGACGGCCGAAGAGACTGCGGAAGCCTTGGGCCGTTCAGTGCACATCGTGCGGCACGAACTCCGTTTTGCGCAAGCATGGCTTCGCCGGGAACTGGCTGGCGAAGAGCCGGGCTAGTGTGCGTCACTCAAACCCGGCCCTTGTGGGGCATGTTTTAGCTTGCCCAGGCTAGGTGTTGGGTGGGTAAGCACGACGGCTATTTCCGGCCTTGTGGGGCAGCCAATCTTGGCTGCAGCCGGCTTTCAGCCGGCGTTTGGGGCCATGTCGGAATCCGCGCCCTCGGGAAAACGCCGCCTTAAAGGCGGCTGCGGGCAGGATTGCCCGCCCCACATCCATGTGTACTAACTAACACCGACGGTCCCGCTAATTCTCCGGCAGTTTTCCGCTTACCTTGATGTGTGCATTTTCGAGCCTTTGGCGCTTTCGGGCCCATTGCCCGGAGATGCCTGAAAAAAAAGGAAAGATCCTGATGGCTGACGAAGCCCTAATTAAGCAATGCGTTATCGATGTGGCGAGGAGACAGGTGGCGGATGGTGCTCACTATCTCTGGGGAGCGGCCGGCAACACTCCGGGCCAATCGGACGGCGCGCACTATCGCCCCAGTCACGTGCAATTGTATCCGAATATACCGGACCTCGATAGTCAGGCGACCAACGGAACCAAGCGGGCCATCCCCAATGTGCCGACCCTCTTTGCGGCGTGGGTAGACAGCTCGGACCAGGGAAAGTTGGCCTGCGCCGGACGCGCCGGTGTGAAGGCGGTGCAAGACCTGGGCCTCGCCCTGAAGATCGAGGTCAAGGCCGCCCTCGGGTTAAACCTGAAGTCCATGACCCCGGCGCAGCTCGATGAATTCAAGAAGAACGCAAAAGACGCGTCCAAGTTCCGCTGGCCTCGCCCGAACGGGGGGTTGGATCGATCCAGCTTCCCGAGCACAGTTTGGGGGGAGGACTGCATCGGCGTGCGTCACTTCGACTGCATCGGCCTGGTGAACTACTGCTTTTCAACCGTGCTCAACCAGGACTGGCAGTTTGGTATTGATAGCTTCGCTCTGCCGGATAACGCCCGAAGCGCCGGATTCGTGGAGGTGAAGCCCATCTCCACCGCTCAGACTTGCGACATCGTGACCATTGGCCGGGAGCACATTGGGATCGTCACCAACATGCAAACGGTGATCGAGGCGATGGACACGGGCAACGGAGTCTTGGAGCGCCCCACCACCGCAGGCACTTGGACCGCGTGCTGGCGCGTGCCGGCATCGACGTGGAAATAAGCGCCGGAAAAGAGCATCATGGCAAATCCCTACAAACCACCCGCCCTGGTGGCGGATGCACTCGGCCCAATCCAGAGCCTGTTCACCCATCCTAAGACCCAAGTGATTGGCGACAAGTTCATCGGCGCCAAATTTATATGCCGGTTTCCGGACGGCCAGTTGTATTTCGATTCCGGGCTCGAAGTCGACACCGACGGCTCCATTTTTGCCGCTCAGGATCGAACCGGCGCCAAAGGTCGAGGTGGTGACAGCCCTACGTCTATCAAGGACGCCAATGGAGGCAACCTGGATGCCGCCCAGGTCAACTACTTCGTTCTACCCAGGGGTGGATTTGACGCGAAATATAACATCAAGGACGGCGATTTCGGGGTTGTCCTGTTCGAATCCAAGAAAGTCTACGCCTGTTATGGCGACCGGGGGCCGAATAACAAGCTTGGCGAGGGCTCGCTCTCTCTTCATTCGGACCTGGGCCATGAAAGAGTTGCGGGTGGTCGCTTTACCAACAACGGAATCGATTCTGGCGTGGTCACGATTGTGTTCCCCCGTTCGGGAAACGGCCATGGGCGGAGCAACGGTGAGAGTGCCGTAAACGGCAAGCCGCTGCTTGAGAATCTGAAGGGCACGGCATTCGAATACGAAATGGAGCTGCTGTCGCGATTCAAATCGCGCACGTTCTCCTCGCGGATTCTCACGAACGCGGACGCCCTGGAAACCGCCCTTTCCAATTGGATGCAGGAAGTGGTGGACCACACCCCGCCCGCTCCGGGAACCGAGGGCGATGGCGAAGATCTTGTGAACCACTCCGACGGCCGCGAGATCCTCCCGTACGCTCCCGTTTCCATGGCAAGCGGCAAGAACCTCGACGGTGCGCTGCAGACCGTGTATGCGGACTTCAAGCTGGGCTGGACGACAGCCGGAAGATGGTACGTGCAGAAAGTGGTCTTTCACCTGGGCCCGCGCGAGCAGGTCGAAGCCGAAAGAGCCAGGATTAGAGCCCAATACTAGCGGAAACGTGGGGCGGGCAATCTTGCCCGCAGCCGCCTTTAAGGCGGCTCTTGCCCCAGGCGAAATCCTCGCACTCGGTCATTAGCGCCGGCTGAAAGCCGGCCGCAGCCAGGATTGGCTGCCCCACAAGGCCGGAGTGACGCACTACCACTCAGCGTGCCGGGTCGGGGAGTTCGGAAAGCCGGAGCTGCACAAACGCATTATTGGGCAGCTTGCGATCCCACGCCCGCCACAAATCGCGGCGGCGCGTGTCCAGACTCTCCGCCTGGCCTGGATCGCCCTGCTGGCGGTAGAGCCCGGCGAGAGCCCCATAGATCCGCGACAAGTCGTTGGCTTGGCGCAGATCGCCCTCCGGATTCGGCTGGGAGGCCATGGCCTTCTCCAGCAACTCCCGATAGTCCTCCAAGGCCCGATCCGGATGTCCACTCGCGGCTTCCTGGTCCGCCAGGGCGCGCATCACCACCTCGGTTTGCTCGCCGAGCGTCACGGTCTTCGCCGGATAATCCTTGGTGGCGCGGAGCAATTCGAGGGCGGCGTTAATGCGCTCACGGGCTTCCTGCGGCCGGCGGAGAGAGCGCAACATATAGGAAGAGAGCGCCAGCAAACGTGCCTCGTCCCGCCTCTCCTTCCCGTTGCCCTGAATCTCGCGGAGGCGCGTCAAGGCCGCGTCACAAACGGCCAGCGCTTTGGCCGGGACCTGATGCCCGAGGTTCTCGGCCAGGAGCCGTCCGACAGTTCCGATGCGGTCCCGGCTCACCGCATCGTGGGGATCTCTGGCAGCCAGTTGCTGCGCCATGTCGAACGCCTTCTGCAGCGGTTCGACCGCATCCGCGGGGCGGTCCAGGCCGATCGAATCGGCTCCTCCCAGAATCGCGCCCTGCCGCATCAGGATGGCATACAGGGTCAGCGCCTTGCCGGTTTCGCTGGCGAACGTCAGGCTCTCAGCCAACTGGCGCGATTCCGTAATCGATTCGAGCGCCCCGGGCAGGTCCCCGGAGTATCGCAAAGCGTTCGCCAGTAAGCTGAGCGCGCCGGCCACGAACTGCGAGGATGCGCCCGCCGACCGCCCCACGTCCAGCGAGCGCCGGACGTAGCGGATCGCATCCTCGTACCGATGCGCGTTCATCTGCGCCAGGCCGCCATTGAGGTACAGGTACGCTGCGTCCAGGAGCTGATCCTTGGAGGCTCTTCCACCCTCAATCAGCATATCGAGACGCTGCGAGATGCCGCGCGAATGGGACAGGGCTTCCTCGTGGCGTCCGTCGGAATCGGCCAGAATCATGCGGTCCTGTTCGATCTGGGCCGCCAGAACCAGGGCGTCGGGCCGTCCCGGCGCGGTGGCCAGGACGCTTTCCACGAAATCGTCCGCCTTGCGCAAACTCGCTTCCGCCGAGGCGGATTGCCCCAGATGCGGATAAGGCGGAACGCCTTGCACGCGAGCCAGAAGGGAATAACCCTTCGCCAAGTCCATCGCCAGTTCTTTATCGTTGTGGACCTCGCGGCTCAGTCCGTCCAAATACTCCGTGGATGCCGCCACGATCTGCTCGCGGGCTTTGGTGGTGCCCGGTACGTCGCGCAGTCCGGAATCGAAAAGGAGCAGCTTGTTGGCCACCTGCCGCAACTGCGAAAACCGCCGCTCGGCGATCATCCGTTCGCGATTGGCCACCAACAGTCCGGCCGCCAGGCAGACCACCGCGGCTCCGACCGCCGAAACCGGCAACCAGTGGCGCTCGAAGAACTTTCGTGTGCGGTACCACGCACTGCCCGAGCGGGCTCGCACGGGCCGCGACTCCAGCAACGCGCGCAGGTCGTCGGCGAACGCATCCACGCTCGAGTACCGCTCCCCCGGTTCCTTACGGAGGGCCTTGCCCAGGATGAAATCCAGGTCTTTCGGAAGGCTGCGGTCCAGGCGGCCGGGGGGTACGGGCTCGACGGTGCAGATGACCACCTCAATCGATTCCGGACGGCCGTCGGGAGGCTGGTGCGGCGATTGTCCAGTGAGCAGCCGGTAGAGCACGGCCCCCAACGAATAGACGTCTGTCGCGGTGGTTTGGGCACAGCCGCGCACCTGCTCGGGACTGGCATAATCGGGCGTCAGCAAGCGATCCCGGGTGAGGGCCGCGGCGGCGCCCTCGTCCACGATGCGGGCGATTCCAAAATCCAGCAGCTTGGGGCGTCCGCCGGCGTCGACCAGGATGTTGGAAGGCTT